>NZ_JBVJLD010000032.1:0-44836 GCF_055584905.1 Kitasatospora sp. NPDC088742
TCGAGCAGACCCACTCCTGAGTTCGGCGCTTCAGCGCCTCGATTGGCCCGCCACGGTCCCCACCACCGAGGCCCCGCCCATCCCCAGCGCCGGGGATGGGCGGGGCCTCTGGCGTGCCGTCACGCTGGGGTAGTAAAGCGTACTGGCTATGTCGTTATGCCTTTTGAGAGCGACATTCTCACAAGAATATAGACATAGGCCCTACCGGTGAGGTTCAACCGAAATTGACTCCGGCACACGGCATTCCGACAGCGGGGTCGGCCGGGGGAGCGTGGGGTGGTCAGAAGGGGGTGGGGCCTGGTGCCACCCGGTACTTCTTCTCTTCCTCGGGCGGAGGTAGGGGGGCGAGGGTGGCAGCTCGACGGCGGCCACCTGCCGGGCGAGGTAGCCCGAGCGGCCGGCCGCAGCAGCCACCCAGGCCCCGGTGGTATTCCCGGGGCCTTCAGGCGCCCCCGTGCCTCCTTCTCTGCTGCACCAATTGGAGGGCCGATGTGGATGCTATTTCATGGCGCAGGAAAGCACTTGGGGCAGTTCCATAGCCTGTGGATCTTACACTGTTTCCTTTCGGATAGAGCCGCTTTACGGAGGAGGTCCTTTGGATCCTTTATGGGTTGTGGCGGCTTGGGTTTACCGTGGGCGCGTGGCATTCGCCGGTGGCCTCCGCGATCAGCTGGGGCGGCGGTTCTGACGGGGTGTCAGGAGGGCAGGCCCGAGGCGTAGAGCTCGATCGCCGCCTGCTGGTATTCCGCGAGTCCGGGTGCGACGGCCTCGTAGGCGGCGCGCCACTCCGGTTGCTGCGTGCAGGCCCGGCCCATCGCGCGGAACTCCTCGGCGGTCACCGGGTGGAGGTCCGTCAGGGACCGGAACTGCGCGTTGATCTCGGCCTGAACCGTGTCGGAGGCGGCCGGGGCGCCGGCGGCCATCAGCTCGGCGAGACGGATCATCACGGCCGTGCGCTGCCGCTGTCCGTCCTCGATCTCGGCGGGGTCCATCCCGGCCGTGCGGCGGGCGGTCGCCTCGGCCAGCTCGGGGAAGTCCGCCAGGCCGTCCTGGTAGCGGGCGGGGTGGATGCCTTCGAAGAGGTTCTCCGGGCGGTTGATGGTCATGGGTGCTCCGTCCTTCCTGGAACGTTCCAGGTCGGCGAGGGTGCGGGCGACGGTGGTGGCCAGCGCGTCCAGCCGGTCGCGTTCGGCCAGCAGACGACGGTGGTGGCCGCGCAGGGCCTCCAACCGGTCGGTCTGCTCGCCGACGATCCGGCCGATCTCCGGGAGGCCGAGGCCGAGCGCCCGCAGCACGAGGATTTCCTGCAGCAGCAGGAGCTGCTCCTCCCCGTAGTGGCGGTGCCCGTTGGCGGCGATCCGGGCCGGCGGCAGCAGGCCGATCTCGTCGTAGTGGCGCAGCGTCCGGGCGGTCACGCCCGACAGCCGGGCCACCTCCGCGATCGGCAGGTCCATCACCCCTCCTCACCGGGCCGGTCCGTCCGGCCCTGTCATGACCGTACGAGCTGCCGCAGCGTCAACTTCAAGTCCCGACGGGGAGCGCTCGGCGCTACGCCTTGGTCACCGAGAGGACGTCGACCACGAAGACCAGGGTGTCCGTTCCCTTGATCCTGCCCTGCCCCGACGCGCCGTAGCCGAGGGCGGGCGGCACCGCGAACTCGAGGCGGCTGCCGGCCCGCTTGCCGAGCAGGGCCTGCTCCCAGCCGGTGATCAGCTGACCGGCACCGATCTCCGCGGTGAACGGTGTGCCCCGGGCGAAGGAGCTGTCCAGCACCTCGGTGCGATCCCAGGGCTGGAGGACGTAGTCGCAGGTGGCGCGGTCGCCCTTGGCGATGGCGGCCCCGGTGCCCTGGATCAGGGTCCGCACCACGAGTTCGGTAGGGGCGGGGCCGTGCCCGACGGCGAGGGCCGGCGTCTGGCCGAGGGCCCGGCCGGAGGTGATCGCGGGAAGCGCGTCGTCGGCTGACGGTGTGTCGGAGGAGGGAGAAGCGGATGGGGTACCGGTCGTGCGGCCCTGGCCGGTGGTCCCGCCGCCGGCCAGGCCCGTCGGCGGGCCGCTGCTCGCTCCGTCGCCGACGCTCCCGCGCTGCCCGCCGTCCGGCGAGAGCAGGACGGCCGCCGTTCCGCCGCCGCCCAGGACCAGGAGCGCGCCGATGCCGCCGAACAGCAGGGACCGCCGGGTGAGCCGGCCGGTCGCCGGAGGCTTTGGGAGGACGGCGCTGCCGCGTCCGAGGATCAGGGTGGTGTGACGGGGTGGAAGCCATGGGCCGGAGGGCGCGGCGCCGTCGGGGGAGAAGAGGGCGCGCAGTTCGCCGACGGTGGGTCGCCCGGCGGGGTCCTTCGCCAGGCAGCGGGCGATGACGGGCCGCAGGGCGTCCGGCACGCCGGCGAGCTCGGGCTCGTTCTCGAGGGTCCGGTAGAGCAGCGCGATCGGGTCGCCGTGCCCGTACGGGCCCTGCCCGGTGGCCGCGTGGACCAGGGTGGCGCCGAGGGCGTGGACGTCCGCGGCCGGGCCGACCTCCTCGCCGCGCAGTTGTTCGGGGGCCATGTAGCCGGGGGTCCCGGGGGTGGTGCCGGTGACGGTGATCCGGGTGTGGTCGGCCGCCCGGGCGATGCCGAAGTCGATGACGCGCGGGCCGTCCTCGGCCAGTAGCACGTTGGAGGGCTTGAGGTCACGGTGGGTCAGACCGCTGGAGTGGATCGCCTCCAGCGCGGCCGACATCCCGGCGGCGAGCGCGCGCAGCGACTCCTCCGGCAGCGGGCCGCCTTCGTCGACCGCCTCGGCGACGGACGGTCCGGCGATGAACTCCGTTGCCAGCCAGGGTTGCCGGGCGTCGGGATCGGCGTCGAGGATGGCGGCGGTGAAGCGCCCGTGCACCCGCCGGGCGGCCTCGACCTCCCGGGCGAAGCGGCGCCGGAACTCCGGGTCCTGGGCGTACTCGGCGTGCGCGGCCTTGACCGCCACCGGGTCACGGCCGGCCGACCGGCCCAGGTACACCGTCCCCATGCCGCCGCTGCCGAGCCGTCCGAGCAGCTCGTACGCCCCGATCCGTGCCGGATCGCCGTCCTTCAACGGTTGCATCATCAGATCCCCTCCCACCGTGCGGGAGCGAGCGTACCGCCGGGGCCGTGCCGGTCCTGACGTGGGCTCAGGCCGTGGCGCGGCGGTAGGTGGTGACGGTGACCGACAGGGGGGTGTCCTCGGGGCCGGAGTCGGTGACGTGGATCAGGGCGAGGTCGGCGCCGTCGCGGGAGCGGAGGCAGAAGCCGCGGCCGTCCTGGACGGTGCCGAGTGGGACGGAGGAGACCGGGCCGGCGGACAATCCCCGGACGCAGTCGGAGAGTTGGAGGGCCCCGGTGGGGGAGACGTAGGCGGCGGCGCCCTCGGGCAGGGTGAGGTCGTCGCCGTGGCGGCCGAGGTACCAGGCCGAGACGTCCTGCGGGGTGACCTTGCCGGCGCGGAGGTCGAACTCGTAGCTGGAGTCGGGGGATCTGAGCGTCAGGTCGGTCCGGACCGGCAGGTAGCCGGGGGAGGGAGAAGGGGACGGGGAGGGCAAAGGCGAGGGCGAGAGGGAGGGGGAGGCCGAGGGGCTGGGGGACGCCGCCTCGGCCTCGGAGCCGTCGAAGTCGTACGGGTCGAGCAGGAGGAGGCCCCCGGCGGCGCCGACCAGCAGCGCACCCGCGACCACCGCTGCCCGGGCCGCGATCCGGCGGCCACCCCGCCCGCTGGTGGCGGGAGTTGGTACGGGGGCGGCCAAGCGGGTGGGCGCCTCGGGCGCAGCGGCGGGGGCGGGGGCGAGCAGCACCGTCCGAGCGGAGGCGGAGGAAGGGGCAGCGCTCGGGGCCGGGGTGGGCGGGAGTTCGCTGTGGCCGAGCAGGGTGGAGCTGACCGACTCGGGCAACCACCCTTCGGTGAACCGGAGTTCACCGCCGATGGCGGGGTGGCTGCGGACGTGGTCGATGAGTTGAGCGGTGCTCGGCCGGTCGGCCGGGTCCTTGGCGAGGCAGTGGCGGGCCGGTTCGAGGAGGGCGGGCGGGAGGCGGTCGAGGTCGGGTTCCTCGTGGACCGCGCGGTAGAGGGAGCCGGCCTCGGGGCCGAAGCCGAAGGGGAGGGTGCCGGAGCCGACGAAGGCGATCAGGGCGCCGAGGGCGAAGACGTCGGTGGCCGTGGTGGCGGTCCGGCCGAGGGCCTGTTCGGGGGCCATGAAGCCGGGGGAGCCGATCCGCAGGCCGGTGCTGGTGAGGGGGAGGGCGTCGGCGGCGCGGGCGATGCCGAAGTCGATGACGCGGGGGCCGTCGGCGGCGAGCAGGACGTTGCCGGGCTTGAGGTCGCGGTGGACGACCCCGGCGGCGTGGACGGCCTGGAGGGCCTCGGCGATCCCGGCCAGCAGGAGGAGGCAGGTCCGCTCGGGCAGCGGGCCGTGGCGGTGGACGACCTGGTGGAGGGAGGGGCCGGGGACGTAGGCGGTGGCCAGCCAGGGGAGCTCGGCGTCGGGGCCGGCGTCGACCACCTGGGCGGTGAAGAGGCCGTGGATGAGGCGGGCGCTCTCGATCTCCTGGGCGAAGCGCCGGCGGAACTGCGGGTCCTCGGCCAGCTCGGGGCGGACCACCTTGAGCGCGACGGGCCGCCCGCCGGGCGTGTAGGCGAGGTAGACCCGGCCCATGCCGCCCGCACCGAGGCGGGCCCGGAGCCGGTAGCCGCCGACCTCGGCCGGGTCCTCGGGGGAGAGCGGTGCGAACGCGCCGGGGGCCTTGTTGCCGAAGAGGTCAGCGGTCATGGGGGCTCCCAGCAGGTTGGTGCGGTACGGAAGGGGGCGGGGTCGGACGGCTCGGACTATACCCTGACCGGAATATCAGTCAGTATGGGTGTCTGACGCCGGAGCGGCCGTGCGACGGCTGCGCTGGAGGCCGGGCGGGAGCGTGCGGGTAGGGTGATCGCTTGTGGCTGACCGGAGAACCTCGATCATGGAAGCGGCCGCGCGGGTGATCGCCCGGCGCGGTGTCCGCGGGCTGCGGGTGGAGGAGCTCGCCGCCGAGGCGAGCGTGTCCACCGCGCTCATCTACTACCACTTCAAGGACCGGGCGGGGATCCTCCGCGCGACGCTGGAGTTCATCAACGACCGGGCCGGCCGGTACACCACCGAACGGCTGGCGGACGATCCGCCGCTGACGCCCCGTGGGGAGCTGGAGCAGACCCTGCTGCTGGAGTTCCAGGACACCCCCGAGGTGCGGGAGAACAGCACGGCCTGGGGTGAGCTGCGGGCCAGCGCGGTCTTCGACCCGGACCTGCGCGAGGACCTCGCCAGGGCCACCCTGGGCTGGATCCAGGAGGTGGCTGAGCTGCTCGGCCAGGTGCGGCCGATGAACGGGGCGGCCGTGCTGGCCGGCTCGGCGGAGCGGCTGACCGCGCTGGTGGAGGGGCTCAGCGTCCGGTGGCTGAGCGGCAGCCTGCCGCTGGAGCACGCGCGGGAGCTGATGGCGGGCGCGATCGACGGTGAACTGGAGCGGCTGCACCACTGAGCAGCGGTTCGACGGAGGAGGAAGGCCCCGGGCGGGGATGCGGCCCGGGGCCTTCTGCTTGGCGGCTTTCTTGACTGAAAATTCAGTCAGTGCGAGAGTGAAGGTGCGGGGCCGGGCCGACAGGCCGGCGGTCCCGTGCGATTCTCGAGATGGAGATCCCATGAGTGACAGTCGATCCTTCATCAGCCGCCTCTTCGGGGCGGCCCCCGAGCCGACGGCCCACCGGCCCGCCGGGGAGCCGCCGCAGTGGTGGGTGGACCGGGACGACGTCCCGCACGCCCGGACTTGGATGTCCTGGCCCTCCCGCCGGTCCGTCTGGGGGCGCCAACTGGGCGGCGTCCAGCAGGACATCGCGCTGATCGCCAGGACGGTGGCCCGCTTCGAGCCGGTGGTGATGTGCGCTCCGGACGAGTACAGCGTCCAGGAGGCGCGCTCGCTCTGCGGGCCGGCCGTCACCGTCACCGCCGAGATCCCGACCGACGACCTGTGGATGCGGGACACCGCGCCGGTGTTCCGCCGCGACGGTCACGGGCGGCTGGACGCCGTAGGCCTCAACTTCAACGGCTGGGGCGGCAAGCAGACCCACCGGGACGACGCCGAGGTGGCGTGCGGGATCGCCGAGCACCTCCGACTCCCGTTCTCCTACGCCGAGTTCACGGGGGAGGGCGGCTCTGTGGAGACCGACGGCGACGGGACCGTGATGGCCACCGAGAGCAGCCTGGTGAACAAGAACCGCAACCGGGGCTGGAGTCGGGACGAGGTCGAGGAGGCCGTGCTCGACGTCTACGGCGCGGACAAGATGATCTGGGTGCCCGGCATCAAGGGCCGCGACATCACCGACGACCACATCGATGTCACCTCCCGGTTCGTCGCCCCCGGGGTCGTCATGGTGCAGCTGCCGCCGGCCGACCGGCACGACGTCTGGGCGAGGGACGCCCGCGAGCAGTTCGACATCCTGTCCCGGGCCACCGACGCCCGCGGCCGCCGGCTCCGGGTGATCCGGATCGAGGGGCCGGACGAAGTCCGCTCCCGGGACTCCAAGTTCGTCGACTCCTACCTGAACTTCCACGTCGTCAACGGGGGCGTCATCACGGCCCAGTTCGGCGACCACGCCAAGGACGAGGCGGCCCGGCGGGCGATCGCCGAGGCCTTCCCCGGCCGTGAGGTGGTCCAGCTGGACGTGGACCGCCTGATGGCCGGTGGCGGCGGCATCCACTGCTCGACCATGCAGGAACCCCTGCCGTAGCACGAGCCGTACTCCCGGCCGCGACCCCTGCCGTAGCCAAGGCCCGCAGGCCCCCCTGGCCCAAGTCGTCACCACCCCACATGCAGAGCCGGAGTGATTCCGTGTCAGACCGCACCACGCCCTTCTCGCCCTCCCGCCGTACGGTGCTCCGCGCCGCCGCCGGAGCGGGCCTGCTCACCCTCGGCGCCACCGCCTGCGGCGTGCTCGACGAGGAGGGGCCCGAGCCGCCCGCCTCCACCGAGCGGCCGCCGTCCCAGCCGACCCCGCCGGTGCGGAAGGAGGGGCGCCGGTTCGGGGCGGAGTGGGAGAGCCACGCCCGGACCTTCATGTCCTGGCCCGCCTCCACCGGGATCTGGGACGACCAACTCCCGGGCGTGCGGGCGGACATCGCGCGGCTGGCCCGGGCCGTGGCCGGCTACGAGCACGTGGTGCTGTTCGCCCGCCCCAACCAGGTGGGCGCGGCGCAGAGCGCCTGCGGCAACGAGGTCGAGGTGGTGCCGCTCGCGGTGGACGACCTCTGGGCCCGGGACACCGTGCCGGTCTTCGTCGAGGAGGGCGGCCACGTCAAGGGCGTGGACTTCAACTTCAACGGCTGGGGCAACAAGCAGAAGGAGCACGGCAACGACTCGGCGCTGGCCGCCGCGGTGCTCGGCAAGTACGGCATCGAGCGGATCCGCACGCCGCTGGTCGGCGAGGGCGGCTCCTTCGAGACCGACGGCCAGGGCACCCTGATGGTCACCGAGAGCTCGGTGGTCAACGACAACCGGAACAGGGGCCGGAGCCGGGACGAGATCGAGGCAGAGCTCAAGCAGGCGCTGGGCGTCACCAAGGTGATCTGGTTCGCCGGGGTACGCGGCCAGGACATCACCGACGCGCACGTGGACTGCCTGGTGCGGTTCGCCGCGCCCGGGGTGGTGCTGCTCGACCAGCCGTTCCCCGGTGCGCCCGCCGACGTCTGGTCGCGCTCGGCGGCCCAGGCCCGCTAGGTGCTCAAGGGCGCCACCGACGCGCTCGGCCGCCCGCTCAAGGTGATCGACCTCCCGCAGCCCGACCCGGACCGGATCACCGGGCGCGGCGACGCCTTCGTGTCCTCGTACATCAACTTCTACATCGCCAACAAGGCCGTCTTCCTGCCGAAGTTCGGCGACGCGAAGGCGGACGACCGGGCGCAGCAGATCGTCCGGGACCAGTTCCCCGGCCGGGAGGTGGTGCCGGTGGTCATCGACAACATCGCCTCCGGCGGGGGCGGGATCCACTGCTCCACCCACGACCTGCCCGGTACGCCGGACGCCGGATAGCACGTCGAGCGGCAGCCCCTTCGGTCCGTACGGTCCGGAGGGGCTTCGGCGTGCGGCGACATCGGCTCAGGCGGTGGCACCGGTCTAGGCGGTGAACTCCTGGCCGAGGGGCGGGAGTTCGGCCTCGATGGCCTCCGCGAGCAGCATCCGGGCGTGCTCCAAGGGGATCGAACCGCTGAGCCAGCGCACGCTCAGCCCCTCCAGCAGGGCGGTCAGCCGCTCGGCGGAGGAGGCGTGCGCGGGGGCGGTGCCGGCCGGGTCGGCGCGGCCCAGCAGGTAGGCGATCTCGTGCACCCAGGTGTGGGTGGCGCGGGCCAGCTCCTCGCGCAGGTCCTGGTCGAAGACCGCGCTGGCCCTCAACTCGCCCCAGGCGGTGCTGTTCTCGCGCACCTCGACGGTGTCCTGGAGCTCCAGCAGCAGCACCTGGGCCAGCTCGGCGCGCGGGTCGCCGGCGAGGGCCGGGTCCTGTGCGGTGGTGTACCGGTCGGCCCGCTCGCCGATGAACTCCAGCGTCTCGCGCAGGATCCCGGCCCGGTCGGTGAAGTGGTAGTAGATGAGCGCGGCCGACACGCCGGCCTCGGTGGCGAGTTCGGCGACCCGCAGGCCGCGCACGCCGCGGCGGCTGATGACCCGCGTGGCGGCCCTGAGTATCTCTGTTCGACGGTCTGACACGGGCATTCACTCTACCTGCACAGAAGCGATCCTGACGAGATTTTCAGCAAAGAAATCCCCTGGTCCCCGGCCCGTGCGGGTACGACGGTGGCACCGGGGGCGAGTCTTCCCCGATCAGGTGCGCCTCACGCCTTGACTGAATTTTCAGTCCAGAGCAGGATGTGTGTCACCCCACACACCTCCCGAACCCTCAAGGGAGTCTTCATGAACACCCCTGTCACCTCCCGCCGGACCTTGCTGAAGTTCGGCGCGGCCGCCGCACCGCTGGCGGCCCTGGGCGTCGCCCTCCCCGGCGCCGGAGCGGCCCGGGCCGCCACCGCCCTCAACGGTGCGACCCTGCGGATGCCGGCCGAGACCGACCGCCACGTCCGGACCTTCATGGCCTGGCCGGCGCTGCGCTCGGTCTGGTCCTACGACCTGGCGGCCGTCCGGCGGGACATCGCCAACGTCGCGTACGAGATATCCCGCTACGAGCCGGTCGTGGTGCTGGCCCGGCCCGAGCAGGCCGCGGACGCCCGCTACTCCTGCGGCTCGGGCGCCTACCACCGGATCGAGGTCGAGGAGATCCGCAACGACGACCTCTGGATCCGCGACTTCGGCCCCACCTTCGTGGTCGCCCCCGGCGCGGTGGCCGGCGTGGACACCAACTTCAACGGCTGGGGCAAGACCGGCACCTCGTACTACCAGCCCTTCCAGAACGACGCCTACGCGGCCGAGGAGCTGCTGTACCGCTACGGCGTGGACCGGGTCAAGGCCGGTTTCGTCGGCGAGGGCGGCTCGCTGGAGACCGACGGCGAGGGCACCCTGCTGGCCACCGAGAGCTCGCTGGTCAACCCGAACCGCAACCCGGGGATGAGCCGGGACCGGGTGGAGCGCGAGCTCCGGTCCTCGCTCGGCCAGGACAAGGTGATCTGGGTGCCCGGTCTGGCCGGGCAGGACATCACCGACTGCCACATCGACTGCCTGGCCCGCTTCACCGCGCCCGGCAAGGTGCTGCTGGACCGGCCCGGCCCGGACACCGACCCCAAGTGGGTGCGGGTCTACGAGGAGACCAAGCGGATCCTCCAGGGCGCCACCGACGCCTCCGGACGGCGCCTGCAGATCACCGAACTCCCCGGCCCGGACAAGAAGTTGATCCGTGGCAGCGGCAAGGAGTTCCTCTCCAGCTACACCAACTACTACACCGTCAACGGCGCGGTGATCGCCCCGCAGTTCGGCGACCGCACCGCGGACGCCCTCGCGTACACCATCCTCCAGGCCGCCTACCCGGACCGCCGGGTCGTGCAGCTGAACATCGACGGCATCGCCTCGGGCGGCGGCGGCATCCACTGCGCCACCCAGTCCCAGCCCGCCGTCCCGCCGGCCTACTGAGCCCGGCCGCTGCACCCGCTGAACCACCCCTCACGAGAAGAGTTGTCATGACGTTCCGCATGCCCGCCGAGTGGACCGAGCACGAGGGCTGCCTGATGGCCTGGCCCACCCGCGAGGACCTCTGGGGGGCCGCCTTCGAGGACGCCAAGCGTGAGTACGCGCAGGTGGCCCGGGCGATCTCCGCGTTCGAGCCGGTGACCATGGTCGCCGCCCCGGGCCAGGGCGAGGAGGCCCGCGCGCTCTGCGGCGAGGGCGTCGAGGTGACCGAACTGCCCATCGACGACGCCTGGTTCCGCGACTCCGCGCCGATCTTCGTGCTCGACCGGGACGGCGCCCGCGCCGGTGTGGACTTCCGGTTCAACGCCTGGGGCGGCAAGCACAGCCCCTGGGACTCCGACGACCGGGTCTCCGGCCTGCTGCTGGAGCGCCTGGGCGTCGAGCGGATCGACTCCCGGATGATCCTGGAGGGCGGCGCCGTCACCGTGGACGGCGAGGGCACCCTGATCACCACCGAGCAGTGCCTGCTCCACCCCAACCGCAATCCGGGGATGAGCAAGGAGGAGATCGAGGCCGAGCTGATCGCCAAGCTCGGTGTCTCCAAGGTGATCTGGCTCCCGTACGGCGGCCTGCTGGACACCGAGACCGACGGCCACGTGGACGGCGTCTGCGCCTTCACCGCCCCCGGCCAGGTGCTGATCCAGCTGCCGAGCGACCCGAACCACCCCGACTACCAGCGGATGCGTGACAACCGCGCCGTGCTGGAGGCGGCCACCGACGCCCGGGGCCGCACGATCGAGATCACCGACCTCCCGCAGACGGTCTTCACCGAGATCGCCGGCCAGGAGATCGAGGTCTGCTACCTCAACTTCTACGTCGCCAACGGCGGCGTGGTCGTCCCCGTCGCCGACCTCCCCGGCGAGGAGGAGGCGCTCGCGGTGATCGCCGAGTGCTTCCCCGGCCGCAAGGTGGTCGGCGTCCGGGCCCGGGCCATCGCCTTCGGTGGCGGCGGCGTGCACTGCATCACCCAGCAGATCCCGAAGGAGGCCCGCGCATGACGCACCGTCAGTACCGCTCCGCCGCGAGAACCACCGCCCTGAGATCCGCGGCCCTGGCCGCCGCCGCCCTGCTCGCCCTCACCGCGGCCGCCTGCTCCGGGCCGCCCAAGACCGGCAAGCTCGACGGCGAGGGTTTCAAGCTCTCCGCCGGCACCCCGGCCGGCAAGGCCGGTCTGGACTCGTTCAGCTGGGCGGTCTACGCCGAACCGCCCACCCTGGACTACATCTCCGCCTTCGACTACCCGCAGAACACCGTGCTCTCCAACGTCTGCGAGAGCCTGATGCGGTGGAACCCGGACCTCACCCTGGGCCCCGGCCTGGCCGAGAAGGCGAGCAGCCCGGACCCGGCCACCTGGGTCTACGACCTGCGGCCGAACGTGCGCTTCCACGACGGCGGCACCCTGACCGCCGACGACGTGGTCTACAGCCTCGGCCGCCAGATGAACCCGGACAACGCCGCCGCCTGGGCGCAGCAGTTCCAGCACGTCAGCTCGATCACCAAGACCGGGCCGCTCCAGGTCACCGTCAAACTCACCCAGCCCGACTCGCAGTTCAACCAGTACATGGCCACCGCCGCCGGGGTGATCGCCTCCAAGGCTGGCGTCGAGGCGGCCGGCAAGGACTACGGCACCACCGGCAGCCTGGCCTGCACCGGCCCGTTCAAGCTCGGCGCCTGGACCAAGGGCCAGTCGATCGAGCTGGAGCGCTTCGACGACTACTGGGGGAGCAAGGCCAAGTCCAGGAAGGCGGTCTTCCGCTTCCTCACCGACCCCTCCGCCCGGGTCAACGCGCTGCTCAGCGGCGAGGCCGACGGCGGCTTCCTGATCCCCACCGAGGCCTATCAGCGGCTGCGCTCCAGCGGCGCCGGAACGCTGTACTTCGGCGAGGGCCTGAGCACCGTCAACGTCAACGTCACCAACATGCAGGGCGTGCTGGGCGACGTGAGGGTCCGTCAGGCGCTGTCGCTGGCGCTGGACCGCACCGGCTTCCTCAAGGCCGGGCTCGGCGGCGCCGGGCAGGTCACCGGCTCGCTCACCAGCCGGGCCGCCTGGGCCGGCGCCCCCGAGACGGTGCGCAAGCAGGCCTTCGAGGGCCTGACCCCGACCGAGCCCGACCTGGCGAAGGCCAAGGCCCTGGTCCAGGAGGCCGGCGCCACCGGCAAGAGCCTCACCGTGGCCACCAGCCCGATCGGCCTGGACGTCTCGGTGCTGGCCACCGCCGTGCAGGCGGCCGGGGCCAAGATCGGACTGGACGTCAAGCTCAAGACCATCGCGCCGAACGCCTTCACCGCGCTGTTCACCGACCCGCAGGCGCGCCAGGGGATCGACCTGTTCCCCGAGACGTACTACGACTCGATCACCGACCCGCTGGACCTGCTGGCCAACTTCAAGACCGGCGCCTACCAGAACTTCGCCTCCTACAGCGACCCGGTCTACGACGGCCTGGTGGACGAGGCGGTGAAGGCGAACGACCCCGCCCTGCGGTACGCGCTGAGCGCCAAGCTCCAGAAGACCGCCTCCGAGCAGCTTCTCTGGATCCCGGTCGCCGAGTGGCCGACCGCCGTCTTCCTCAACAAGCGGATCAGCGGCGCCCCGACCACCATCTCGTACCTCTACCAGCCGTGGGCCGCCGAGGTGGGAGCAGCACAGTGAGCTTCCTCAGATTCGCCGCCCGACGGCTGGCCGAGATGGCCGCCACCCTGGCGGCCGCCTCCTTCATGATCTTCGGGGCGATGTACCTCGCGCCGGGCAGCCCTGCCAGCTTCCTGCTGGCGGGCCGCTCGGCCTCCCCGGAGGCGATCGCGGCCGTCAACGCCCAGTACCACCTGGACGACCCGTTCTTCGTGCAGTACCTGCGCTGGGCCGGCCAGATCCTGCACGGCGACTTCGGACGCTCCGTCACCTACCGCACGGACGTCTCCCGGCTGCTCGCCGACCGCGTGCCGGCCACCCTGCTGCTGGTCGCCATGGCCCTGGTCCTGGTGCTGGCGGTCGGGCTGCTGCTCGGCTGGCTCGGCGCCGTCAAGGGCGGCGCGGTGGACTCCACCGTGCTGGTCACCACCACCGTGGCCCTCGGCACCCCGTCCTTCGTGGCGGCCGTGCTGCTCCAGGGCGTCTTCGCGGTCGGCCTCGGCTGGTTCCCCACCGGCGGGACGGGGGACGGCTTCGGCGACATGGTCTGGCACCTCACCCTGCCCGCCGTCGCGCTCGCCCTCTACCTGATCGGCATGCTGGCCCGGGTCACCCGGGCCGCCATGGCCGAGGTGATGGGCCAGGAGCACGTCACGGTGGCCCGCAGCCGCGGGGTGACGGAGCACCAGGTGATCCGCCGTCACGTCTTCCGCAACGCGCTGGGCACCGTGCTCACCACCGGCGGCCTGATCGTCTCCACGCTGCTGGTCTGCACCATCCTGGTGGAGACCGCGTTCAGCGTCGGCGGCATCGGCCAGCTGCTCGAACTCTCCACCACCACCAAGGACTTCCCCACCGTGCAGGCCATCTCACTGATCATGGTCGGGCTGTTCATGGGGGTGAACCTGCTGGTCGACCTGGTCCACCCGCTGGTCGACCCCCGGGTCACCCTCGGCTCCGGGAGGAGCGCCGGATGACCGCCACCCTGACCCGCCGCCCGGGCAGCCGCCCGGGCCTGGCCCGGATCCGCACCGACCGCGGCCCGCTCCAGCTGCTCTGCCTGGGCCTCGTCGCCCTGGTGGTGCTGGCCGCGCTGCTCGCCCCCTGGCTGGCCCCGGCCGACCCCAACGCGGTCGACCTCGGCAACGCCCTGGCCGGCCCCTCCGCCGACCACCTGCTCGGCGTGGACGCCTCCGGCCGGGACACCCTCTCCCGGCTGCTGCTCGGCGCCCGCACCTCCCTGCTCGGCCCGCTCGGCGTGGTGGCCTTCTCCACCCTGGCCGGCGTCGCCGTCGGCGTCACCGCCGCCTGGCGCGGCGGCTGGCTGGACTCGGTGCTCTCCCGCAGCACCGAACTGGTCTTCGCCTTCCCGGGCATGCTGCTCGCCATCCTGATCGTCTCGGTCTACGGGGAGGGCCTGCTCGCCCCGGTGATCGCCCTGGCCGTCGCCTACCTGCCATACGTCAGCCGGCTCACCCGCTCGCTGGTGCTGGCCGAACGGTCCCGCCCCTACGTCGAGGCCTACCAGGTGCAGGGCCACTCCGGCCTGCAGATCTGCCTGCGGCACGTCATCCCCGGCATCGCGCCGGTGGTGCTCGCCCAGTCCACCGTCAACTTCGGCTACGCCCTGATCGACCTGGCCGGCCTCTCCTTCCTCGGGCTGGGCGTCCCCGCGCTCACCCCCGACTGGGGCCGGATGGTCTTCGACGGACAGTCAGCCATCCAGAACGGCTACCCGCTCTCCGCCGTCCTGCCCTGCGTCGCGATCGTGCTGACCGTCGTCGCCTTCAACGTCGTCGGCGAACGCTGGGCCGACCAGGTCGCCAGGAGGGACCGATGACCACCCTGGAGAAGAAGCCCACCCTCGAGGTCGAGGGCTACCGGCTGCGCCTTCCCGGCACCGCCCGGCCCGTGCTCGCCGGGGTCGACCTCACCGTCGGCGCCGCCGAGACCGTCGCCCTGGTGGGGGAGTCAGGCTCCGGCAAGAGCCTCACCTCGCGCAGCGCCCTCGGCCTGCTGCCACCCGGCGCCGTCACCGAGGGCACCCTGCGGGTGGCCGGGGACGACGTGCTCACCATGACGCCCCCTCAGCTGCGCCGGCTGCGCACCCGCACCGCCGCGATGGTCTTCCAGGACCCGAGGGCCGCGATCAACCCGCTGCGCCGCCTCGGCGACTTCCTCACCGAGAGCCTCAGGCTCAACGACGGCCGCTCCTCCCAGGAAGCGGAGCAGCGCGCGGTGGAGATGCTCGACGCCGTCGGCCTGCCCGCCTCGGTGCTCGGCCGCTACCCCGGCCAGGTCTCCGGCGGCATGCTGCAGCGGGTGATGATCGCCGCCGCCCTGATGGGCGACCCGGCGCTGATCCTGGCCGACGAGCCCACCACCGCACTGGACGTCAGCTCGCAGGCGGAGGTGGTCGCCCTGCTCGACGACCTCCAGCAGCGCTTCGGCACCGGCCTGCTGTTCGTCACCCACGACCTCGGCCTGGCCGCCGCGATCAGCGACCGGGTGTACGTGATGTACGCCGGACGGATCGTCGAGACCGGCCAGGCCGAGGCGCTCTTCGAGCGGCCGCGCCACCCGTACTCGGCGGCGCTGCTCGCGGCCACCCCGCGGCTGGACGCGCCGGGTGGCCGGCTGGCCGCGATCGAGGGGCGGCCGCCCAGCCTGCGCGAGGAGCTGACGGGGTGTCCGTTCGCCCCGCGCTGCCCGATCGCCACCTTCGAGTGCACCCAGGTGGAGCCCGCGCTGCAGCCCGTCGAGGGCGAGCCGGGCCGGCTGGCCGCCTGCCACCACAGCGACCGGACCGGGGAGGTCCTGGCCCATGGCTGAGAACGCGAAGCCCGCCGCCGCCCCCGTGCTGGAGGTGCTCGGCCTGCACCGCTCCTACGGCGAGCTGCGGGCGGTCGACAACGTCTCCTTCACCCTTGCGGCGGGCGGCTCGCTCGGCATCGTCGGCGAGTCCGGCTCCGGCAAGACCACCAGCGCCCGGATCGTGGTCGGCCTCGAACGGGCCGACTCCGGACGGGTGTTGGTCAACGGCCGGGACCGGATGGCGGCCGGCCGCGGCAGGGCAGCCCGGCTGGCCCGGGCTCGCGAGGTGCAGATGGTCTTCCAGGACCCGTACCTCTCCCTGGACCCGCGCTGCACCGTCGGCACCGCGCTGACCGAGACCCTGAAGCTGCACTTCCCGCAGGCCGACCACCGCACCCGGATCGAGGAACTGCTGGAGCAGGTCGGCCTGGGGGCCCGCGAGGCCTCCGCACTGCCCCGCCAACTTTCCGGCGGGCAGCGCCAACGCGTGGCCATCGCCCGGGCGTTGGCGGTCGAGCCGGCCGTGCTGGTGCTGGACGAGGCGGTCGCCGCGCTGGACGTCTCGGTCCAGGCGCAGATCCTCAACCTGATGGCGGAGATCCGCGAGCGGACCGGTATCGGGTACCTGTTCATCACCCACGACCTGGGGGTGGTGCGGTGCGTCACCGAGGACGTCATCGTGATGCGGCAGGGCCGGATCGTCGAGCAGGGGCGGACGGCGGACGTGCTGGCCCGTCCCCAACACCCCTACACCCGGCTCCTGTTGGACTCCGTCCCGCGCCCGGGCTGGGACCCGAAGGCGATCGCGGCGGCCCGCCGGGCGCTGTAGGGGCGCCTTCCGGGCGGTGAGCGGCCCCGGCGACGTCGAACTCCGCTTCCGACGCTGCCGGGGCCGCCTGCCGCCCGGTGCCTGGCGCCGAGCTGACAGGGCGTCAGTCCGTGCGGTCCGCAGGCCAGGGGGCGGTACCCGACCTCATGGGCGGTGCGGCGGGCGCTGGCCGTCGGTACCAGCCACGTCGGCCAGTCCCGAACCCGGGCCCGCATCCGACCGTGACCGGTGCCCCGCCGGGAGGGGCGCCGGTCACGGTCGAAGCACCGGAGGGGTCAGGCGGGGTGCTCTTCGGTGCCGTGGGAATCGGTGAGGGTGAGTGCGCCGAATGCGGTGACCAGGCCGACGATGACCGCCAGCACCGCGTAGGTGATCCGCTCGCCGTGGAAGAAGGAGCCGACGAGGGTGCTGCTCCAGGTGCCGGCGGGGAGCTGGGTGGTGACCAGGGCGGCGATCAGGGTGCCGACGACGGCGGTGCCGACGCTGCTGCCGACCTCCTGGGCGGTGTCGTTGAGGGCGGTGCCCATCGAGGTGCGGTTCTCGGGCATCTTCTCGACCAGAGCGATGGCGCAGATGGTCATGACGGTGCGCAGGCCGATGGTCATCACGACCATGCACACCGCGATGGCGGCGTAGCCGTGCGAGACGCCCCAGGCGAGGCCGGCCAGTGAGCCGGCCAGGCAGGCTGCGCCGACCAGGCAGGCGATGCGGTGGCCGTAGCGCTTGGCGAGCCATTCGGAGAGCGGGGTGGCGGCGAGCATGGTGACGATGATCGGCAGGTTGGCGAGGCCGGCTTTGACGGGGCTCCAGCCGTAGGCGTACTGGAAGTGGAGGATCAGGCCGAACATGACGGCGGCCATGGCGATGGCGGTGCCGATCTGGGCGATGGCGGCGCCGCGGACGGTGCCGTTGGTGAACAGCTTCAGGTCGAGCATGGGGGCGGCGGTGCGGCGCTCGTGCCGGACGAACGCGAGGCCGGCGGCGACGGCGCCGAGGATCGAGCCGATGGTGGTGGCGGAGGTCCAGCCGTGGTCGACGCCGCTGGTGAGCGCGTAGCAGGCGAGGCCGATGGTCGCGACGCTCAGCACGGCGCCGGGCAGGTCGAGGCGGTCGCGGGTGAGGTCCTCGGGCCGGTCGGCGGGGACGCCCAGGCGCACGCCGATGGCGGCGATCAGTGCGATCGGGGCGTTGACGAGCAGCAGCCACTGCCACTTGACGTGGGCGAGGGCGGTGCCGCCGAGCAGTGGGCCGAGGACGAAGCCGGACATGCCGACGATGATCATCACGGTCATCGCACGCATCCGCAGCGCCGCGTCGTCGAAGAGCCGGAAGACCAGGGAGTTGGTGATCGGAGCCATGGCGGCGGCGGCGATGCCGAGGCCGGCCCGTAGGGCGATCAGCTGCCCGGCGCCGGTGACGAGGGCGACGCACAGGCTGAGCAGCCCGAACACGGCGAGGCCGACCAGCAGGACGCGGCGGCGGCCGAGCCGGTCGGCCATCGAGCCGGCGGTCAGCAGCAGGCCGCCGAAGGTCAGCGAGTACGCGCCGGTGACCCACTGCAGGGCGGTGGTGCCGCTGCCCAGGTCCCGGCCGATGGTGGGCAGCGCGATGGACAGCAGCGTGTTGTCGACCATCTCGACGAAGAAGGCCAGGCAGAGCGCGGCCATTGGGATCCACGCCGCACGCAGCGACGGATAGGTGCGCGGTGCCGCTGCTGGGGCGGTGGTGGTTTCGGTGTCGGTCATGGCGGCCTCCTCTCGGGGTGGGTGTCGGGGGTGGGCGTCGCGGTGCATCGATGCCGTCCGCACCGCCGCCGTGGCGCTGCCGCCCGTCTCCTCAGAGCATGCGGGAGCGCGCCGACAGGCCGCTGTCATCCCACTGACAGCCCGCCGACAGCGGGGGTGGGCGGTCACCAGGGGTTCCAAGGCGCGTCTGATGATTGATCTCGTGGCAGGTCGAGGTGAGTCGACGGACGCGGTATGGGAGCGGATAGGGCCCCTGTTGCCTCGGGTGGACGGGCGTGGCCGCCCGTGCCGGAGGGCTTGCGTCGGGTGGTGCCGTGGTCGAGCGATTCGGTGCCGGACTGGGGCCGGCAGGTCGGCGTGAGCGTGGGTCGGGCGGCCGCCGGGGCTGCCTGCTCCTGCGGTGGTGGGCAGGGCGAATCGCCCGTTCGGCGGGGTAGGGGATCACGGGGATCGGGGGGTGGCGCGCCTAGGGTCGGGAGTCTGACGTTCTGTGGGTTTTCGTGGAGCAAGGGGAACCGACCGTGAGAGAGCCAGCCCTGTCGCGCCGGACGCTGCTGAGGTCCGGGTCGGTTCTGGCCGCCGTGGCGTTGCTGGACGGGTGTTCCTCTTCGGGGGCTGACGAGGGGTCATCTCCTTCGGCTTCGGCCTCGCCGTCCTCTTCGCCCTCGCCGTCCGCCACGGCGGTGCCGCTCGCGATGCCGTCGGAGGCCAAGCCGCACACCAGGACCTTCATGGCCTGGCCCGCCCTGGACCAGGTCTGGGGCGCCGAGCTGCCCGCCGTCCGGGAGGACATCGCGCGGGTGGCGCAGGCGGTCGCCCGGTTCGAGCCCGTCGTGGTGATGGCCCGTCCGGAGCAGAGTGCCGAGGCCAGGCAGCGGTGCGGGTCGAGCGTGGAGGTGATCGACCTCGCGGTGGACGACCTCTGGGCCCGGGACACCGGGCCGACCTTCGTCACGGGCGGGGGAGCGCTGGCCGGGGTCGACCTCAACTTCAACGGCTGGGGGAACAAGCAGACCCACGCCAACGACTCGCAGGTGGCCCGCCGGGTGCTGGAGCGGTACTCGGTGCGTCGGATCGAGGCGCCGATCACCGGGGAGGGCGGCGGGATCGAGGTGGACGGCGAGGGCACGTTGATGGCCACCGAGAGCTCGTGGGTCAACCCCAACCGCAACCCGGGCAAGAGCCGCGACCAGATCGAGGCCGCCTTCAAGGAGCTGTTCGGGGTCCGCAAGGTGCTCTGGTTCACGGGGGTGGCCGGGCAGGACATCACGGACTGCCACATCGACGCCCTCGCCCGCTTCGCCGAGCCGGGCGTGGTGGTGCTGCACCGGCCCGGCCAGGACGCCGAGCCGGACATCTGGTCCCGCGCCTCCGACCAGGCGCTCCAGGTGCTCAAGGACGCCACCGATGCCAACGGGCGCAAGCTGCGGATCGTCGAGCTGGTCGAACCGGACCTCAGCCGGCTCCCGGACCGCGGCAAGGACTTCCTCGCCACCTACCTCAACTACTACGTCGTCAACGGCGGTGTCATCATGCCGAGTTTCGGCGACAAGGCCTCCGACGACCGGGCGGCCGGGATCCTCGGCGAGCTCCACCCGGGCCGCCAGGTGGTGCCCGTCGACATCAACGCGATCGCGGCGGGCGGCGGTGGCATCCACTGCTCGACCCAGCAGCAGCCGGAGCCCGTCCGGTGAGTCCGCTGAGGGCGGTGCGCCGGGCCCGTCCGGCCCGGTGGCAGGTGGCGGTGCTGGCGCTGATCGTCGTCCTGGTGGCGGCCGGCATCACGCTCTACCTGGACGAGCGGAACAGCCGTCAGGAACCGCGTCGGCTCGGGGTCGAAGTCGTGGGCGACGGCGTGGAGTTGGACATCACCGTGCAGGAGGTGGACCCGAACGCCCAGGAGGTCACGCTCTACACCGTGCTGGTCCCGCACGGCTCGCTGGCCGCCGGGCCGGAGTCACTGACCTTCACCCGCCCGGTGGAGGTCACCGTCAACTCACAGACCGCCACCCGGTTGAAGGTGGAGGCGGGCCAGGCCGCCACGCCGCAGTCGGTCACCGTCGGGCTGTACGGCGGGACGCCCAGCGACTACCCCTTCGACCGGTACAAGCTGTCGGCGAGCTGGGCGGCCTCCTCGGGCGGCCAACCGGTGCCGCTGGAGGTGCTGTTCACCGACGCCGACCCGTTCTTCCTGACCAAGGCCAAGGACGTTTCGGAGGCTCCGGCCGAGGCGGTGCTGGAGGCGACGATCACCCGCTCCCGGAGCACCTTCATCCTGGCCTGGTTCATGATCGCCGCGATGTGGGCGCTGGCGCTCTCGGTGCTGGGCGGCGCCCACGTGCTGATCCGCAAGCGCAGTCCGCTGGTCTGGCCGGCCCTGGGCTGGATGGCCGCCACCCTGTTCGCGCTGATCGGGCTGCGCAACGCCGCGACCGGCTCGCCGCCGATCGGCTGCCTGATGGACTACGTGGCGCTGTTCTGGGCGGAGGGCATCATCGCGGCGAGCCTGGTCTGCGCGGTGGCGAGCGGGCTGCGCGTGGAGCACCGCGCGGCGGCGGAGGCGGTGGCGAAGGCGGCGGCGAAGACCTGACGTGGGCTCAGGCGCCGGCGGCGAGGCCGAGGAAGAGTGCCCGGAGCGCGGGTGCCGGGTCGTAGGCCGGGTCGAGGGACTGGAAGGCGGCCAGCCCGTCCGTCCCGGCTGCCGCGGCCTCGCCGAGCGGGCGGGGGTCGACGGCGCTGCCCCGCTCGTCCGTCAGCACCGCGTACAGCGCGGTGAAGCAGGCCCGCCAGCGCTGGTACTCGGCCGCCAGCGCCTCCCGCACCCGCGCGTCGTTGACGGCGAACCAGTGCATCGCGGAGTGCAGCCGGGAGAGGTCGCCGGCCTCGGGCTGGCTCAGCATGGCCACCACGCGCTCGGAGCGCTCGGCGAAGCTGCCGGGCTCGGCGACGGTCTCCTCCAGCGGGGTGATCCACTCCGGCCGGATCGCCTCCACCACGGCCACGATCAGGTCGGTGCGGGTCTGGAAGTGGTAGTGGCACATCCCGTGCGTCACCCCGGCGCGGGCCGCCACGTTCCGCGTGGTGAAGGGCACTTCGCCGTCGCCGGCCAGGAGTTCGCGGGCGGCGGTGAGCAGCCGGGCCCTGGTCTGCTCGCCCTTGGCCGAGGCGCGGGGCTTGCGGACGGTCGGTGTCTGATCTTCGGGCTGGGCCATCCCGGCACTCTACCGAGCCGTGATCGGCCGAGGTGACGTCTGCCCGTACCAAGTACTGCGCGAAGTATTGACCGAGCGCTTGGTCAGTTTTACCTTCTGGGGCAAGGCCGTGGAGCGACCACGGCCGCACTGACGGAAGGTCACCCCATGACCAGCGCACGCGATCCCCACGCGCAGTCGCACCACCCCATCGGAAGACGCGGCTTCCTCGCCGCCGCCGGGCTGGCCGCCGCGGGCGCCACCTGGGCGGTGGCCGGCGGCGGCACCGCCGGGGCCTCGGTGGTCCGCGGAGCCGCCTCGACCGGCCTCGCGGCCGGGACCTTCGCCGTGCCGGTGGACACCGTCCGGCACACCCGCACCTGGATGGCCTGGCCGGACGACCCCACCATCTGGACCGGTCGCAGCGGGGGCCGGCGCGGCGGCAAGGTGCCGTCGCTCAGTCAGATCCAGGGCAACATCGCCCTGGTGGCCAACACCATCGCGCGCTTCGAGCCCGTGTACATGCTGGCCAACCCGGCCTCGGCGGCCCGGGCTCGCCAGCTCTGCACCGCCGCCAACATCACCGTCATCACCAGCATCCCGGTGAACGACTGCTGGATGCGCGACACCGGCCCGGTCTTCCGCACCAACGGCCAGGGCGGCCTGGACACCGTCGGCCTCAACTTCAACGGCTGGGGCGGCAACCAGACCTACACCAACGACGGCAAGGTGGCCTCGCGAGTCGCCGCCCTGCTCGGCCTGCCGTTCACCGCCGCCGCCATCATCGGCGAGGGCGGCGCGGTCGAGACCGACGGCGCGGGCACCGTGATGGCCACCAGGAGCAGCCTGCTGGTCTCCAACCGCAACCCCGGCATGAGCCAGGCCTCCGCCGAGACCGCGCTGAAGAACGCCTACGGCGCGAGCAAGGTGATCTGGTTCGCCGGTGTGGCGGGCCAGGACATCACCGGTGACCACGTGGACGCCACCTCGCGGTTCCTGGAGCCCGGCAAGGCGCTCGTCCAGTACCCCAACGCGACCGACGACCCGTCGGACGTCTGGACCAAGGACGAGATCAACCAGTACAACGTCCTCGCCGCCGCCACCGACGCGCGCGGCGTCCGCATCCAGGCCACCAAGCTCGGCGGTCCGGACTACTACTCCATCCGCCAGTCGGACCCGGCCTTCGTCGGCTCCTACGCCAACTACTACCTCTGCAACGACGCGGTCATCGCGGCCCAGTTCGGTGACTCCCGGGCCGACGCCGCCGCCAAGTCCAAGCTCCAGTCGCTCTTCCCGGGCCGGACGGTGGTCCAGCTGAACATCGACTACCTCGGCCTCGGCGGCGGCGGCATCCACTGCGTCACCCAGCAGCAGCCCGTCACGTAGTCCCCGGCCCGGCGGCTACCTGGCGGCCGGCACGCGTTGGAGCATCGCGAGGCGGCTGGCGATCCGGTCGAGGTCGCGGAGCATCTCCGGCCCGGCTCCGGCGAGCGGGTCGGCGCCGATCAGCACCAGGCGGACGTCGCGGTCGCAGCAGACGTCCACCAGGTTCCCGAAACGCTGCCGTCCGTCCGCCGTGGCCTCGGCCAGCGGGAGCACGCCGTCCACCACCACCGTGTCGAAGCGCCCGGCCAGCGCCAGGTAGTCCGGCACGGAGGTGGTGGTCTCGCACAGCTCCTCGAAGCCGGCCCACACCGTGGCGCCGCGCACCGCACGGACCGTCAGTTCGCGCAGGTGCCCGGCGACCGCCGTCCGCTCCCCGGCCGTCGGCGCGGTGAAGCCCTCGCGCTCGGCCTCCGCCAGGTCGAGGACCGCTCCCTCCGCGAACCTCCGCCCGCCGGACGGGAGTTGGCCGATCCGCCGGAAGTCGGTCGGGCCCGAGACGTCCAGTACGTCCATCCGGTCCTCGATCAGGGTGATGGTCGGCTCGAAGAGGTGGTGGTAGACCGGGTTCGGCATCAGGCCGGAGGGCGGGTAGTTGGAGGTGGTGACCAGCGCGGTCCGCCGGTCCAGCAGCGTCCGGAACAGCCGGGCCACCAGCATCGCGTCACCCGCGTCGTGGGCGTGGAACTCGTCGAAGACCAGCAGCTCGGCGTCCCCGATCAGCTCCTCCACCGCCTGGTCCACCGCGCTGGTACGGGAGTTGCCGACCCGTGGTCCGTGGTGCGCGACCCCTTCGTGCAGCAGGTGGAAGAAGTCGTGGAAGTGCAGCCGCCGCTTGCGCTCGCTCGGCACCGCCTCGTAGAAGGTGTCCACCAGCCAGCTCTTCCCCCGCCCCACCGGCCCCCAGACGTACAGGCCCCGCACCGGCGCCGGTGCCCTGAACATCCGCCGGGCACCGACCAGTTCCCCCGCCAGCCGGGCCAACCGCTCGACCGCCGGCCGCTGGGCCGGCGAGACGGCGAACCCCCGCCGCTCGGCGTCCCGCCGGAAGCTCTCCCGGACCGCCTCGTACACCTTGATCGTCTTTGCGCTCACGGGCCGCGAGCCTAGCGGAGGGCGATATCATCGCAGCTCATGCGCTTCCGGGAGCGAGAACGAAGGAGCCCCTCCGTGTCGTCCAGCGCCTGGGGTGCCGGGAATGCCTGGGGTCAACTCCTGCTCCGCTCGGAGCGGTTCGCCGCGCTCCAAAGTGAGCTGCCGTCCCTGTCGGGTCTGGTCCTGAGGTCGGTCCACCTGAGCCCTTACGGCCCCGAAGTGACCCTGCGGATCGAGTTCCCCCGCTTCCCGGACCTCGCGCCGCCGGAGTGGACCGAGGCCGGCTGCGACCGGTTCGAGGCACAGCTCAGGTTCGTCGCGGTGGGGGAGGACATGCGGATGCGGGGCGTCCCGGACGCGACGGTGGTCGACGTCGCCTTCGGCTCCTGGCTGCCCACGCCGGAGCGCCGCATCGAAGTCGCGGTGACCGGACGGGAGTTCTCGCTGCACCTCAGCACGCACGGCCTGGAGCTGGGCCGGCTGAACGCCTACCGCTCCGGTGACGGCGACCCGAGCCTGGCCCGGCGCTGGTTCGACGGGCCCCTGGAGCGGCGCCGGTACACGGCGCTGCCGCCCACCACCGCGAAGGTGTTCTATGAGTGAGCCCGACTGGTCCGCCTCGCTGGCCGACCCGGAGGTGATCCGCTCCGTCCTCGGCTCGCCCCCGCCGCCGCTGACCGGGTACACCCTGGAATCCTTCCTCGTCGACGAGCGCGGCAGGTCCGTCACCCTGCGGTTCACCGCCTTCGCCGTACCGTCCGGTGCCGCGGAGCTCTGGCGCGAACGGGGCCACAACGCCGTCGAGTTCGTCCTGGTGTGCACGGGCGTCACGGACCTGGAGGTGGACGCCTGGTCGGGCTGGCCGGTCACGACGGCGGCCCTGGGCGGCGGGAACGTCCTGATCGCCGGACGGGACAGGCGGGTGTCGTTCCGCGCGGAGGAGATCCGCGCCGAACCGCCGGTGGGGCGGTTGTGGGGCCGCACGCCGTGATGCCGCTAGCCGGTGGCCGGGCAGTGGCCGTCGGTGCAGAAGGTGGACACCACGGTCTGGTGCAGCTGCTGGAGGGCGGGCCAGCCGTCCGGTGGGCCTGCGACCAGGAGGCCGTACACGGTGCCGCCGGGGACGACGAGGAAGCGGACGATGGCGCGGCGGGGGCCGAGGCTGGGGGCGTAGGAGTACTCCAACTCGGCTCCGTCAGACGTCTGTTCGAGGCGGAGGCGGAGGTAGGCGGGTTTCTTGGTGGCCGAGTCCGCGTCCACGGCGGAGGCTGCGGCGTAGGGGCTGGGACTGTCCATGACCATGGTCTGGACGATGCGCAGCCCATCAGCGGAGACGTACTTGACGCTGAGTGGACTGTCCTCCGTGCGCTGCGACCCTTCGGGAACGGCCAGTGTGAAGCCACGGGGATCATGGACGAGCGGCGGACCGGAGCTCGTCGGCGTCGGCGTCGGCGTCGGCGTAGGAGTGGGAGTGGGCGTAGGAGTGGGTGCGGGGGTGGGGGTGGGCTCCGGGCGACTGGATGTCGGGCTCGGCTCCGAGGCGGTGGGCAGGGCGGTGGCGGCCGGCAGTTGTGCCGGGGGGCGGTCGAGCAGGGCCCAGCCGGCGCCGGCCAGGGCCGCGCAGACGAGGACGGCGGCGGCCCCGAGGAGCGCGGGGCGCGGGCTTCGGCGGCCGGCCGGGGCGGGTGGTCGCGCAGTGGGTTGCGGCCGGGGCTCGGGTGGGGCGTTGACCCACCGTTGGCGATCCGCGTCCCACTCCGCCACTTCATCTCCCCCGTCGTCAGAAGTGCGCGGCTCAGCCGAGCAGTCGGGTGATCGCCTCAACGACCGCCGCGGCGGAGGCGAGGCCGGAGACCGCCGTGACCGAGTCGGTGAGCAGGGACCGCAGCCGGACGAGCCGGCCCGCCGCCACGTGCCCGGTCTGCTCGATGGACTCCTGGACCTCGGCCAGCTGCCGGCCCACCTCGTCGATGCCGTCGCCCTCCCTCCGGGCGAACAGGGGCAGGTGCCCGCGCAGTTCGGCGACGGCACTGAGGAGGCCGAACGTCGCGGCGTCGAGGTGTACGGATTCGTCCACCGCGCGTGCCGCGTCTCCGACGGCGATGGCTCCTCCGCTGATGGTCCCGGCGACGACGCTCCCGGCCACCGGGGCAGGCGGGGTGCCCGGCGAGGGCGGCGCGGCCGCGGGCGGTACGGGAGCGCCCGCGTGCTGTGAGCGGTTCTCGGCGGTGGCGCCGCAGCCGACGGCGATCGCCCCGCCGGTGATCCGGTCGGCGGCGACTCCGCCGGGAGCGGTGGTCTCGTTCTCCCGTTCCGTCATGGTGCATCCCCCTCGGTGGTGGTGATGGGTGGTCAGAGCGCCGCGCCGCCCGCCGCGTCGCGCGTGACGTGGGTGGAGGTGCTGCGGGCGGTGGCGCCCGAGCCGGTGGCCACGGCGCCGCCGCTCATCGCGCCGATGTAGACCCCGCCGTCGTGGACCTGGACGACGTACTGCTCGAAGCGGCCGGTCTCGTAGCCCTCGCCGCGCAGCGAGTCCCGCACGCCGTCGATGATCCGTTCCTGAATGGTCTTCACGTAGCGGCTGAGGTCCAGCTCCTGGAAGAGCGTGACGGTCGGATCGGCGGCGAGTTCCCGCAGGGAGACGGCGGGCCCGGCGGCCGGCGGTGGGACGGGCGCGGTGGGCTGCCTCTGCCCCGCGGTGGTGAGGAGGGAGCGGAGGGCGGTGCCCGCGCGCGGTGGGGCGGACGGGCGGCCGTCGCCGGTCCGCAGCAGGGTGCGGATCGCCGCCGGGCCGGCCAGGGCGGCGAGGGCCGCCGAGCGGCCGTCCCCGAGGACGCTCTCCCGGCTGCCCCGGGCGAAGGCCTCCGCCAGCAGCGCGTAGTCGCGGCGGACCGGGCCCAGCACGTGCGGCACCACCTCCAGCACCAGGAGCCGGCCCTGGGTGTGGACCCGGATCAGGACGGACAGCACCAACTGCTCGTCCCAGGCGCCGACCCTGATCCGCAGGAAGTGGCGGCGCCCCTCGGCGCCCTCGTCCACCGACTCCCGCAGGTGCGCGGCCACGGTGGCCTCGTCCCGCTGGATGTCCGCCCGGTGCGCGCCGACGGGCAGGTAGACGAACTCCTCGATCTCCAGGTCCTTGAGCCGGTCCCGGCTGGTGTCGGCCGCCGAGCGCCGCAGTGCCTCCAGCTTGGGGACGACGAGGTCGAGGACCGCGCGCGCGGTGAGCTCGCCCGCCCCGGGGGCCGGGTCGGGTAGGCCCTTGGCACGCTTCAACTCCAGGGCGAAGGACCAGGGCTGGTACGGGGTGCCGGCGCCGAGGAAGGGTCGGGCCGGATCGTAGACCGTCAGGCGGGAGAACTGCTCGCGGTCGATCGCGTCGCCCACCGCCCAGTACTCGTGCGGCAGTTGGAGCCGCGCGGCGGGCGGGTGGTCGGGGTTCAGCTCGTCGTGGACGATCCTGGCGACCCAGCGGCGGTGGTTCCAGACCGGCACGCTCAGCAGCAGCGGGAAGAGCACGCCCTCGACGTGCCAGGAGAATGCCGAGACCAGGGCGAGCACCACGTAGAGGGCCTGGGCGAGGAAGGCGAAGACCGCCAGGACCCCGGGCCCGGCCTTGGCTTGCGTGCTTCCCGGCGCCGGGGCGGCGACGGCCAGGGTGTAGAGGGCCCGGTCCCGGTCGGCCGGGGGCTTGGCGTACCAGGACAGCACGCAGACCAGCGCGAAGAGGAACGCGAAGGAGGGCCCCGGCAGCTCCCTCACGGAGAGTGCCTCCCCCAACCACCGCCCCAGCCAGTCCGATCCGGCGCCGGCGCCCGGCAGGAGGAAGGAGACCAGGAAGAACGCCACCCACAGGCCCAGGACGGCGGCCCCGGCCCGGGCCTCCGCCGCGCGGGCCCGCAGCGCGTGGGCCAGCACGGGTATCAGGTCGAAGCCCAGCGAGGGTGCGACCGACCGGTGCCGGTGCGCGACCAGTTCGCTGATCACCCGCCGCCGGAACGCCGGATCCACGTACATGCCCACGCAGAGCAGCCTGGTGGCCTCCGAGGCGAACGGCGGCGTGGCACTCCGATCGGCCTGAGCGGAATCCCCCGTACCGGTCGAATTCGTCATACGCCCCCCCCGGCGTCGAATCAACTCCGTTGAAGTATGGGGCTCTTGGCGGCACTTGGCTACTGTTCGTGTCGCGGTCCGGTCACCGGTTCGCACCGGCTCCCCGGTGGAGCTCCCGCCGCGCCCGGGCGGCTGCCTACGCTCGGGGCATGACTGCTGCCCAGTGGTACGTCCTCATCGAGGAGGACACCCGTATGACCAAGCACGCCGACGGTGTCGAATTCAAGCTCCACCATTGGACGGTGGTCGCCACCCACCCGGTGAGCGGCACCGAGCGGGACGCGCTCGCCGTCGCGGAGCAGGCCGCGCTCAAGCACCTGCCGGACCTGCTCGCCCGCCACGCCCGGCCGGGGGACGTCCCGGCCCGTCAGGCGTTCCGCAGCTCGGACGGCTCGTGGCTGGTCCTGCTGAAGCAGGGCCACCGCGAGTGCCACCTGCGCGTCACCACCGCGCAGTTGATCCACCGGGTGCCGGGGGCCGACGCCCCGCCGAAGACCCTCCGCGAGAAGCTCCGCAAGGCCCTGGACGGCCCCGATCCCGCTCCCGCCCGGTGGGCTCCGGGCCAGTAGCGCACTGGTCGTCAGATGGAGCGGAGGAAGACCACGGCGTCGGCCCGGCCGACGGTGGCGGGGTCGAGCGGGGCGTAGGTGTGGTCGGCCGGGGTGCGGACGGGGGTGCCCGGAGGGAGGGCGGCGGCGAGGGCTGGGGCGGGGAGGAGCGTGCGGGGGTGGGGTTGGGCGGTGAGCAGGAGGCCTTCGAGGGTGTCGGGGGCCGGGTGGTCGGGCGCGGAGCCGTCGGGGCCGGGGTGGTCGCCGGTGCGGGTGCCGAAGGTGGTGGCGGCGAAGGCGTAGCGGTCGGCGAGGCGGGTGGAGAGCAGGGCGCCGCCGCTCCACCAGGTGAGGCGTCGGCCGCCGAACTGCATGCTGCTCTCGGTGCGTTGGAGGTGGCTGTTGTGGGCGAAGACCAGGGTCGGGCCGCGGTGGGCCTCGCGGTCGGCGACGGCGGAGAGGTTGTCGGCCATCATCAGGTCGCGCAGGCCGACCAGGGTGGCCATCCGCTGCGGGCCGGTGTCGGCCAGTCCGGCGTGGTAGCGGAGCAGACCGGTGGCGGTGCGGGCGTACAGACCGGACAGCCAGAGGTGGTCGGGGGAGGTGGCGGCCAGCAGGTGTGGGGTCCGGGCGGCGAGCAGGGCGGTGAGGTCGTCGGCGATCAGGCGCAGCCGGTCGGCCTCCGGGGTGCGGCCGACCGACTTGGCCGGGTCCCACATCACACCCGGGTCGGTCCACCGGCCGGGGTCGCCCAGGAGGGTGGTCAACTCGTCCAGGGTGACCGGGAGTTCGAGGTGGGAGGAGAGCAGTCCGTGGAGGGCGGTGAGGGCCGGGCCGGGGGCGGCGGCGCCGCTGATCTCCAGCGGGCCGTCGATGCCGTCGAAACGGAGGCGGTCCTGCGGCGGGTGGGCGGCGTTCCACTCCCGCATCCAGCGCAGCAGCTCGCGGTTGCCGGCGTAGGCGCCGAAGCCGTGGCTGAAGCCGTGGTCCGTCGCGTGGTCGAGGCCGTCGGTGTCGCCGGTGCCGCCGGCGACGTAGGCGTCCGCGGTGAGGGCTGACAGGCAGTCGGATTCCAGGGCGATCGAGCGGTAGCCGTGCCGCTCGACCAGGTGGCGGAAGAGCTCGTTGCGCAGGTCGAGGAAGGCCTCGGCGCCGTGGGTGGGTTCGCCGAGGCCGAGCACCCGGACGGCGGGGGAGAGGAGGGCGGCGAGGGCCTCGCCGCTGAACGGGGCGGCGGCCCCGGAGAGGGTGGAGGAGGTCATGGATTCCACCGTATCCTTGAACCTTCGGTGGAAACTTTCGGAGGTCTGGACCCGAGAATGGGCGACAAAAGTCTCAAGAGCGGGTTGCGCCCGGTCGATCTGGCCCGGGAGCACGGCCTCTCCACCCAGGCGGTGCGCAACTACGAGCAGGCCGGTTTCCTCCCGCCCGCCGAGCGCTCGCCGCACGGCTACCGCGCCTACACGCCGCTGCACGCCACCGCCCTGCGCACCTTCCTCGCCCTTGTCCCCGGGCACGGCCACGCGACCGCCGGGGCGGTGATGCGGGCGGTGAACGGCGGCGCGGTGGAGGAGGCGCTGCGGCTGGTCGACGGGAGTCACGCGCTGCTGGCGGAGGACCGTCGGACGCTGGAGTCGGTGGCGTTGGCGCTGGGGGACCTTGAGCCGGGTGGCCTGGAGCCGGGGGAAAACCAGGAGGGCGGGCTGCTGATCGGTCACCTGGCACACCGCCTGGGCCTGCGCCCGGCCACGCTGCGCAAGTGGGAGGCGGCCGGGCTGGTGGTGCCCGAACGGGACCGCCGCACCGGATACCGGGTGTACCGGCCCGCGCAGGTGCGGGACGCGCTGCTGGCCCGTCAACTGCGGCGCGGAGGCCACGGGTTGGAGCGGATCGCGCTGGTGCTGGAGCAGGTGCGGACGGCCGGCGGCGCCGAGCCGCTGCAGGCCGCGCTGGCGGAGTGGAACGCGCGGCTCACCGCGCGCGGGCGGGCCCTGCTGGCGGGGGCGGCGGCGCTCCACGCCTACCTGGACGAGCGGGCCGGCTGAGGGCGGGTCAGGGGTCAGAGCCGGACGGTCAGTTCCACGTCCACCGGGTCGCCGGTGGCCAGGCCCAGCGGGGTGCGGACGGCGAGCTTGAGCGGCAGCAGGTAGGCGCCGTCCTTGGGGAAGAGCGAGGTGGTGAAGGAGCTGGCGCCGATCCGGGCCTCCACCGGGATCACGCCCCAGCCGTAGCTGGCCCGCGCCGCCACCTCGCGGACGGCGGCGGACTCGTCCGCCGGGACGGGGACGTAGTAGTACGGCGCCGGGCCGCGCCACTCGATCACGTGGCCGGAGAAGGTCAGGTCCATGCGGGGGCTCCGTTTCGACGGGAGGGGGCCGGCCCAGCGTACCGAGCCGGGCCGGCCCCCGAGCGAGTCAGCCGCCCGTCAGCTGCGCGGGAGCAGCCGCATCGCGGTCGGTGAACCGTCCCCGAGGTAGTCGCTCTCGCAGCTGTAGCGTCCGGGCCGAGTGGCCGAGAGCAGCGAGAGACAGGCGCCGAGGGCACGCTGGCCGAAGGCGTTCGGGTGCATCGACTCCTCCAGCGTCCCCTGGGTGTTGGCGTAGTCGAGGAAGCGGAACCACTCGTGCTTGCGGGCGTCCGGGCCGCTCTGGCCGACCTGGGTGGTGCCGAGGGAGCAGACCTCGTGGCCGCTCATGGTCTCCTGGAGGTCGAGGAACTCGGCCCCCTTCGCGGCCGCCACCGAGCCGACCAGGTCGGAGAGTTGGGGAACCAGGGAGTAGCGGGCCCAGGAGGCGTCCCGGTTGTTGAACGGGCAGCCGTCGCGGTTCAGCCGGTTGGAGTCGCCCTCGCGGAGGCGGAACTCCTCGCCGCCCGGGATCGGGGACGGGTAGGACTGGAGCACCAGCCGGTAGTCCGCGTTCCGGTACCCGGCGGCGGTCATGACGGCGCGGATGTCGTCCACCACGGCGGTGACCTTGGCCCGGACCTCGGGGAGCTTCTGGTCGACGATCTGCTGCTGCTCGTTCATGCAGAGCCGGCTGAACGCCCAGTCGTAGGCGCACTCGCCGATGATGTCGCCGAAGCCGAGGTCGTTGCCGCCGATCGAGAGCACGACCAGCGAGACCCGCTTGGTGCGGGCCAGTTGGGCCAGCCGGTCGTTCTGCGGGGCCTCGCCCTTGAGGGCCTGGCCGCCCGCCGCCGAGCTGAGCACGTGCTCGGTCTCGGCGCCCGAGCAGGCCAGGTTGTACCGCTCGGCCACCGGCAGGGCGGCGGCGCTGTTCAGCTCGGCGGTGTCCGAGCGGTGGCAGCCCTCGACGGCGCCGGTGGTGCCGTACACCCGGGCGGGGTCGTACCGGGTGCCGGTCCAGGCGCGGTCGGTGCCGTTGCGGCTGCCGTCGTAGCGGGCGGTGTTGCCCAGCCAGCGGCCGCCCTCGCCGGAGATGAAGCTGTCGCCGAGCGCGACGGCGACCACGGGGCCGGACGGCAGGGCCGGGGCGGCGGCGTGGCCGGTGGCCGGGACGGCGAGGGTGAGAGCGGCGCCGAGCAGGAGGGCGGCGGTTCTCCGCCAGCGGGTACGCATGGGTGGGCCTCCGTGAGGTGAGGGTGGGTGGGGGCAGTGGGGGCAGTGGGGGCACGGACGGGACGCGGGGCTCTTCGCCGTCCGGCATGTGCACGCTACGATCGGCGGCCACTGGTTCCCCATCGGTCGGCCATCGGGGCAGTGGTGACGGGACCTCAGGGGGCGGGGGCTGATGGAGTTCGCGGTGCTCGGTCCGGTCCGGGCGACCGACGGGGACGGGCGGGACGTGCCGCTCGGCGGGCCTCGGGACCGCCGGGCGCTGGCAGTGCTGTTGCTTGACGCCGGCCGGGTGGTGACCGTGGGCAGGGTGGCGCGCGCCCTCTGGGAGGAGCCGCCGGCCACCGCGCGGGAGCAGGTGTTCAACGTGGTGGGCGCCCTGCGGCGGCGGCTCGCCGGACGGGAGGGCGGCGCGGGGGTGGGGCCGGAGCGGACGGGGGACGGGTTCGTCCTGACGGTCGGTCAGGAGAACCTGGACCTCGGGAGGTTCAGGGCCCTGGTGGCGCGGGCCGCCCCCGGTGGCCCGGCGCAGGCCGCCGGACTCCTCCGGCAGGCCTTGGCGCTCTGGCAGGGCCCGGCCCTGGGCGGGATCGGCGGCCCGGTGCTGGACGCTGCGGCGGCGCAGTTGGAGGAGGAGCGGCTGAGCTGCCTGGAGCGCCGGGTCGAGGCCGATCTGGCACTCGGCCGGCACCGCGAACTCGTCGACGAGCTGGGCGGACTGACCACCGAGCACCCGCTGCGCGAACGCTTCGCCGAACTGGCCCTGCTCGCCCTGCACCGCTCCGGCCGGCGGGCCGAGGCCCTGGAGCTCTACGCCCGGACCCGCCGCACGCTGGCCGAGGAGCTCGGCCTCGACCCGGGCGCCGGACTCGTCCGCCTGCACCGGGCCGTACTCGCCGACGAGCCCCCGGAGGACGGGAGGGAGGACACGGGCCTGCCGGTGCCCGCCCAACTGCCCGCCGACACCCAGGCGTTCGTCGACCGACCGGCCGCCGTCCGCGCGCTGTCCGGAGCCCTCGACGCCGACCGGTGTCCGGAGGCCGTCCCCGTCTGCCTGATCAGCGGTCAGGCCGGCGCCGGGAAGACCGCGCTGGCCGTCCACGTGGCCCACCGGCGGCGCGCCGCCCACCCCGACGGCCAGCTCTTCGTCGACCTGCGCGGTGCCGACGAACACCCGGCCGACCCCGGGGAGGTGCTGGCCGGCTTCCTGCGCGCCCTCGGCGTGGACGGCCGCCGCCTGCCCGGCACCACCGCCGAACGCGCCGCCCTCTACCGCAGCCTGCTGGCCGGCCGCCGCATCCTGGTGCTGCTGGACAACGCCGCCGACGAGGAGCAGGTGCGCCCGCTGCTGCCGGGCACCCCGGGCAGCGCCGTCCTGCTCACCAGCCGCCGACGCCTGCCCGGCCTGGACCTGCGGCTCTCGCTGCCGCTGGGCCGCCTCGACGAGGCCGCCGCCCTCGCGCTGTTGGCCGCCGTCGCGGGCCCGGCCAGGGTCGGCGCCGAACCGGCGGCGGCCCGCACCCTGACCCGGCTCTGCGGCCATCTTCCGCTGGCGGTAAGGATCGTGGCCGCCAAGCTGGCCGCCCATCCGCACCGGGGCCTGGCCGATCTGGTGGAGCGTCTGGCCGACGAACGCCGCCGCCTGGACGAGCTGACCCACGGCACCCTGGGAGTCCGGGCCGGCCTCTCGCTCACCCACCGGGCACTCGCCGAGGAGGCCAGGGCACTGCTGCGCCGCACCGCCCTGCTGGACGCACCCGACTTCGCCGCCTGGACGGCCGCCGCCGCCCTCGGCCGCCCGCAGGCCGAGACCGAGCGGCTGCTCGACGCCCTGGTGGCGACCCACCTGCTGGAGGCGGACCGCCCGGCCGGGGCGCGGCAGGTGCGGTACCGATTCCACGACCTGGTGCGGGCGTTCGGGCGGGAGCGGGCCGAGGCGGAGGAGCCCGCCGAGGAGCGGGCGGCGGCGCTCGGGCGGGTGCTGCGCTGCTGGGTGACCCTGGTACGGGCCGGACGGGTGGCCCACCAGGGCAGCGACTACCCGGCCAGGATCGGCGAGCCGGCGGAAGTGCGGTGCGTGCGGGAGGAGTTGACGGAGCGGGAGGGAGGGGCGGCGCCGCACCCGGCCGTGCTCGCGGCGGTGACCGCCGACCCGGTCGGCTGGCTGGGCGAGGAGCGGGAGGCACTGGTGGCCACCGTGCGGCAGGCGGCCGGTCTGCCGCCCGGGGACGAATCCGGCGCCGCCTGCTGGGAGTTGGCGGTGCTCGGGGAGTACCTGTTCGACCTGCGCAGCGATCTGGCGGGCTGGCGCACCGTGCAGGAGCTCGGCCTGACGGCGGCCCGGGCGGCGGGGGAGCGCCGGGCGGAGGCCGCGCTGCTGGTGGGCCTGGGGCGCTGCAAGGCCACCCACGAGGAGTGGGACGCGGCCCGGGAGACCCTGGAGGAGGGGGCGGCGCTCTTCGGTGAGCTGGGCGACGAGCACGGCCGGGCGTACGCGGGCTGGGTGCTCTCCTACCTCGACCGGCTCCAGGGGCGGACGGGCGAGGCGATGGTCCGCTGCCGGCGCGGGGCCGAGGTGTTCGCCGGGGCCGGAGACCTCTACGGGCAGGCGCACGCGCTGCGCGGGATGGGGCAGTTGCTGCTGGCGGAGGGCCGGCGGGAGGAGGCGTTGGGGCTGTTCCGGGAGGCGTTGGAGACCGCGGGGCGGGGTGGTGCGGTCTGGCCGAGGATGAGCATGCTGCGCTGGGTGGCCGAAGCGCACCGCCTGCTCGGCCACCACCGGGAGGCGGCCCGCGACTTCGCGGAGGTGCTCGCCCACACCCGGGAGGGCGGCGACCTGGCGGGCCAGACCGCCGCCCACACCGGCCTGGGCCGGGTGGCCCTGGACCGGGGTGATCTCCCGTGCGCGCTACGGGAGTTGAGCACCGCCGCCGCGATCGGACGCCGCTCCGGCCAGACCGTGATGCACGCGCTGGCCGTCGACCCGCTGGCCGAGGCCCTGCTCGCGGCGGGCCGGCCGGCCGACGCCCGCGACGTCCTGGACGGACCGATCACCGACTGCCGCACCATGCGCACCGGCCCGCTGCTCGACCGCCTGCTGGCCCGCCGGGAGGAGGCCCGGCGCGTGGTGGCGGCGGGCGGGGAGTGACGGGCGGTCAGATCAGCCGGCCCGGTGGGTGATCCGGCCGTTCGACACGGTCAAGGCCACCGGGGATCGGGCCAGTTCGTCCGCCGGGACGGTGAGCGGGTCGAGCGCGAGAGCGGTGAGGTCGGCGCGCAGACCGGGGGCGATCCGTCCGGCACGGTCGGCCTCGCCGGCGGCGACGGCGGCGTGCGTGGTGCAGCCCTCCAGCGCCATCAGCGCGGTGAGGCCCTGCTCGGGGACCACCGGCGGGATGTCCGTGCCCGGGGCCCGGCGCAGCTGCGCGTGGGCCAGCAGCGCACGCGGGTCGGAGTTCGCGACCGGCCAGTCGGAGCCCAGGACCAGCACCGCGCCGGTGTCGCGCAGGGTGCGGCAGGGCCAGGCGCGCGCGGCACGCTCGGGGCCGAGGCGCCGCGCCCACTCGTCGGTCCGGTCGGCGCGGGTGAAGGCGGAGTGGGCGGGCTGCATGGAGGCGATCACGCCGAGCTGCGCGAACCGGACGGCCTGCTCGCGCGGAAGGGTCTCGATGTGCTCGACGCGGTGGCGCATCCGCCCGCCCGGGCCGAGCGCGGCGACGGTGTCCAGGACGTGGCGCACGCCCGCGTCACCGATCGCGTGGGTGGCCGTCCGCATCCCGGCGGCGTGCAGGTGGTGGACCGCGGCGGTGTACTCGGCCGGGTCGAGCCAGAGGCCCTCCCGGCTCTGACCGTGGCAGTCGCCGTGCTCCAGCCAGGCGGAGCCGCCCTCGACGGTGCCGTCCACGAAGAGCTTGACGCCCCCGACCAGCCAGCCGCGCCCCGCGGTGCCGTGCATCGCGGCCAGTTCGTCGAGCCCGTCCCGGTCGGTGCCGGGCATGCACCACGGGTTGATCCGCAGTCGCAGCGGCAGCTCGTCCCGCTCCTCGATCGAGCGGAGCAGGTCCAGCACCTCGCCGCCGGCGTCCATCACGTGAGTGCCGGTCAGGCCGGTGGAGGCCATCTCGGTGAGCAGGCCGAGCAGCGCGTCGCGGCGCTCGGCGAGCGGGCGGCGCGGCAGGATCGCGGTGACCGGGTCCATCGCGGCGTGCTCGACCAGGTGGCCGGTGGGGACACCGTCGGCGTCGCAGACGACGGTGGCGCGCTGGGCGAAGGTGCGCGGCCCGTCGATCCCGGCGGCGCGCAGGGCGGCGCCGCTGACCAGCGCGGAGTGGACGTCGTACAGGCGGAGGAAGACGGGGACCTCCGGGCCGAGTACGGACTCCAGCAGCTCGCGGTGGAGGGGGCGGCCGCCGAACGCGTTGTGGTCCAGCCCCCAGCCGACCACCCACCCGTCGATCCGCTCGGCGGCGGTCAGCGCCGCGCGCAGTCCGTCCAGGTCGCGCACGGCGGAGAGGTCCGTGCCGGCGGCCATCTCCAGGCCCAGGGCCGGGTGGGTGTGGCCGTCGGTCAGGCCGGGGACGAGGGTCGCGGCGCCGAGGTCGATCACCTCGGTGCCGGGCCCGCGCCAGTCCCGGGCGTCCCGGGCGTCGCCGACGGCGGTGATCACGCCGTCCCGGACCGCGACGGCGGTGGCCCGCGGCCGGGCCGGGTCCAGGGTGTGCACCCGGGCGGCGAGCACGACGAGGTCGGTGGGCACGGTGAACTCCTGGGCGTCGAGGGTGGTCTGACGGTGGGTCACGGGGCTCCGGGGGCCCTTTGCGGAAACCTAAAGCATGATGGTTTTCGCACCCTAGCCCGCGCGGCTAGGGTGTGGGAAGAGCCGGCCACCCGAGGAAGGGGAGCGATGGGGCGCCCCAGGAAGGCCTTGCTGGACCAGGAGCGGATCGCGGCCGCCGCGTTGGCCCTGGTCGACGAGCACGGCGACTTCTCCGTGCCGCAGATCGCCAGGCGGCTCGGTGTGCAGACCGCCTCCGTCTACCACCACGTCGAGGGCCGGGCCGGGATCGTCGAACTGCTGCGGCTCCGGCTGGCCGCCGAGATCGACCCGGGCACCCTCGAACTGCGGCCCTGGGACCGGGCGATGGAGGCCTGGGTGCTCTCCTACCGCGCGGCCTTCGCCGCGCACCCGCGCGCCATCCCGCTGCTGTCGATGGCCCAGGTCGCCGCGCCCGAGGTGCTGGCCCACTACGACAAGGCGGTCGCGGTGCTGCTGGAGGCCGGTTTCGCGGACTCGGTGGTGATGGTGCTGATCGCCGCGCTGGACAACCTGGTCCTCGGCTCCGCGCTCGACCTGGCCTCCCCCGAGACGATGTGGGAGCCGGCCCCGGACGGCTCGACGCCGCTGCTCGCCCGCGCCCTCGCGGCCGTCCCCGAGGGCCGCCGGGCCGATGCCGCCTTCGACTTCGCCCTGGAGGGCTTCCTCGCCCACGCCCGGCGCACGCTGGCCGGGCCGCAGGGAGGCGGCCCGGCCAGCGTGGAGCAGTGACGTGGATGTGGGAGTGACGCGGGGTCAGCTCGGGTACTCGGCGCCCTTGCGGGCGTAGTACCACCAGGTGACCGCGAGGCAGCTGAGGTAGAAGGCGACGAAGCCCCACATCGCGCTGGTGACGGCGAAGTTGGCGAACATCGCCGGGATGAAGAAGAAGCCGTAGGCGGCGATCGCGGCGGTGAAGCCGGTGACGGCGCCGGACTCCATCTCGGCCTGCTTGAGGGCCTGGTCGTGGGCGGCGGTGCCCTCGGTGAGGCCCTTCAGGGCGCGGGCCCGGAAGATCACCGGGATCTGCCGGAAGGTCGAACCGTTGCCGATGCCGGAGAAGAAGAAGGCGGCCAGGAAGCAGGCGAAGAAGCCCCAGAACGAGCCGCCGTCACCGCCGGAGGGCAGGAAGGTGATCACGCCGACGATCGAGACCGCCATCCCGGCGAAGGAGAGCAGGGTGACCCTGGCGCCGCCGAGCTTGTCGGCGATCCAGCCGCCGGCCCAGCGGGCGAGGGCGCCGATCGCCGGGCCCATCCAGGCGTAGGTGGCGACCGAGTAGTCCGGGAAGGTGGTCTTGATGAGCAGCGGCAGGGCGGCGGCGAAGCCGATGAAGGAGCCGAAGGTGCCGACGTACAGCCAGGTCATCAGCCAGGTGTGCTTGCGCCGGAAGATGACCTTCTGCCGGCTGAACGGGGTGGAGGCCACCTTGAGGTCGTTCTGCCCGAACCAGCTGATCGCGGCCAGCAGGACGATCACCGGGATCCAGACGAAGGCGGCGTTCTGCAGGTAGACGGCGGTCCCGTCGGCCTTGTGCTGGGCGGAGCCGATGGCCAGCACCGAGGCGGTGATCAGGATCGGGGTCAGCAGCTGGACCACCGAGACGCCGAGGTTGCCGAGGCCGCCGTTGATGCCGGTGGCGTTGCCCTTCTCCTTCTTCGGGAAGAAGAAGCCGATGTTGGCCAGCGAGGAGGAGAAGTTGGCGCCGCCGAAGCCGCAGAGCGCGGCGATCGCGGCGAGCACCACGTACGGGGTGGAGGTGTCCTGGATGGCGATGCCCAGCCAGAGCAGCGGGACCACCAGCACGATCGTGGAGAGCGCGGTGAAGCGGCGCTGGCCGATCTTCGGGCCGAGGAAGGTGTAGAAGATCCGGGCGGTGCCGCCGGTCAGGCCGGGGATGGCGGTGAGCCAGAACAGCTGGGAGGTGGAGAGCCCGAAGCCGACGTCCTTGAGGTTGGTCGCGGTGACCGACCAGACCTGCCAGACCACGAAGCCGACCAGCAGGGCGGGGACCGCGATCCAGAGGTTGCGGTTGGCCACCTTGCGCCCGGTGGTCCGCCAGAAGGACGGGTCCTCCGGGTCCCAGGTGGTGACGGTGCGTCCGGGCCGGTACTGCCCGGGGTCGGGGGCGTCGGCGGGCTGCTGTCCGGCGCGTTGGACGGTGGAACTCATGGCGTAACCCCTGCTGTCGAGACGGCATCGGCCGAGCGGGGCGGCGGTGTCCGCGCCTCACTGGTCTAGACATCTCCAATGTCCGCCTTCACGCGGGCTTTACCGAGAGTCCTACGTCGCGAGTGGGGGCGGACCAAGGTCCCGGGCCAGGCCCCGGGCCAGGTCCCGGACACGGCGGCGGGCCGCCCTCCGGGGGAGGGCGGCCCGTCCGACGGGGCGTCAGGAGCGCGGGGAGGAGAGCTCCTCGCCGGCCGAGAGGCCGAGGGCCTCCAGCAGCAGCAGGCAGTCCTCGCCGTCCCTGGCGTGGGCGGCGACGACGCCGCGGACCCGGGCCCGCAGGGCCGGGGGCACGACGTGGTCGGTCGGTTCGATGGTGTCGGCGATGGTGGTCAGGTCACGGTTGGCACGTGGCATCGGGTCCGCTCCTCGCAGGTCGCGACGGATCGCCCACGGTACCGCCTGCGGCGCGCGAACGCCGGGGACGCGCGGGCGCGGTGCCCCGCTACGCCCCCGGTACCCAGTAGTTGTGGACCTGGAGGACGGACGGCCGGCCGGGGGAGGTGTCCCAGCCCAGCTCCGCCGCGACGGGCATCATCTTGGCCCCGAAGGCGTCCATCTGCGCCTCGGTCTCCCAGAGGTCGAATATCTCCAAGCCCTGCTCGGTCGGGGCGCAGACGTGCGAGAGGCAGCCCTCGAAGATCTCGGGGGTCTGCTGGAGCCGGGCGTTCAGGGTGTCGTACTGCTCGACGGTGATCCCGGGGAGCACGGCGTGGACGAGGACGGCCATGGCCGGTCACTTCCTCTCGGAGGGTGTGCTGCCCGCCGTCCGGACGGACGGCGGCCCCCACCTGCCAGCACACCACCAACCTTCGCGGGCGGCATCCGTACGGCCGAGGTACGGCCGAGGGCCCGGCGGTGCCACCCCGTGAAGGGGGACCGCCGGGCCCTCGGGCCGGACCGGGATCAGTGGGCGGCCGGGCCGACCAGCTCCTTGAGCACGTCCTCCAGGGTCACCAGCCCGGTGGCGGAACCGTCGGGGGCGACGGCCGCGGCCAGGTGGGTGCCGGAGCGCCGCATCGCGGTGAGCACGTCGTCCAGCGGCGTGGACTCGGCGACCCGGGCGATCGGGTGCAGGGCGCGGGACGGGAACGGCAGGTCGCGGTTCTCGTCCTGCTCCAGCGCGTCCTTGACGTGCAGGTAGCCGGAGACCGTCCCGTCCGCCCGCAGCAGCGGGAAGCGGGAGAAGCCCGTCTGTGCGGCCAGCTCCTCCAACTGCGCGGGGGTGGTGCCGGGCCGGGCGAAGACCACCTGCGCGGTCGGGGTGACCACCTGGGAGACCGGGCGGCTGCCCAGCTCCAGGGCGTCCTGGAGCAGCTCGGTGTCGCGCTCGCTGAGCAGCTCGGCGTCCGAGGAGTCCTGCACCATCCGGGAGAGCTCGTCCTCGGTGAAGACCGAGCCGACCTCGTCCTTGGGCTCCACCTTGAGCATCCGCAGGATGGCGTTGGCGAAGGCGTTGATCGAGAAGACCAGCGGGCGCAGCGCCCTGGTGGTGGCCACCAGCGGCGGCACCAGCAGCATCGCCGCCTTGTCCGGCGCGGCCAGCGCCAGGTTCTTCGGGATCATCTCGCCGAGCAGCATGTGCAGGTAGGTGGCCACCGTCAGCGCGATCGCGAAGGCGATCACGTGGGTGAGCGCGTCCGGCACGCCGACGGCGTGGAAGGCCGGCTCCAGCAGGTGGGCGATGGCCGGTTCGGCCACCGCGCCGAGCACCAGGGAGGAGACGGTGATGCCGAGTTGGGCGGTGGCCAGCATCGCCGAGACGTGCTCCAGGCCCCAGATGACGGTCCTGGCCCGGCGGTCGCCCGCCTCCGCCTGCGGCTCGATCTGGCTGCGGCGCACCGAGATCAGGGCGAACTCGCCGCCGACGAAGAAGGCGTTGGTGACCAGGGTCAGCAGGCCGATGAAGAGCTGGAGCGCGATCACCGGTCCTCCTCCGTGCGCTCGGCGGTGCGGTCCGCCGCGCGTTCGGCGGCGCGGTCCGTGCTGCGGTCGGTGGTGCGGGCATCAGACGGGTCGTCGGCTGACGGGGGTTCAGGGGCGGTGATCCGCACCCGTTCCGCCACGTGGTGGTCGACGCTCTCGACCTCCAGCCGCCAGCCCTCCAGCAGCACCAGGTCGCCCGGGGCCGGGATCCGGCCCAGCCGGTGCGCGATCAGCCCGGCCAGGGTCTCGTACGGGCCCTCGGCGGAGGGCAGCCCGAGCGTCTCCAGCTGGTCGGTGCGGGTGATGCCGTCGGCGTCCCACTGACGGCGCCCGTCGGTGAGGGTGCCGACCAGGAACAGGTCGGGGACCTCGGTCGGGTCGTGCTCGTCGCGGACCTCGCCGACCACCTCCTCGACGATGTCCTCCAGCGAGGCGATGCCGGCCGTGCCGCCGTACTCGTCGATCACCACGGCCAGGCTCTCCTCGCCGCGCAGCTGGTCCAGCAGCCGGTCCACGGTGAGGGTCTCCGGCACCAACAGCGGCGGGGTCATCAGGGTGGTGACCCGGCGGCTGGCGCGCTCGGCGGCCGGCACGCCGAGGGCGTGGCGGATGTGCACGGTGCCGACCACCTGGTCCATGCTGCCCCGGTAGACCGGGAAGCGGGACAGGCCGGTGGCCCGGGTCAGGTTGGCCACGTCGGCGGCGGTGGCGTGCTCCTCCAGGGCCTGCACGTCCACCCGAGGGGTCATCACGTTCTCCGCCGTCAACTCCCGCAACCGCAGCGCCCGGACGAACAGGTCGGCGGTGTCCGGCTCTATCGCGCCCTCGCGGGCGGAGTGCCGGGCCAGCGCGATGAGCTCCTGCGGGGTGCGGGCGGAGGCCAGCTCCTCGGCGGGCTCCAGGCCGAAGCGGCGCACCACCCGGTTCGCGGTGTTGTTGAGGTGCCCGATCAGCGGGGAGAAGGCGGCCGAGAACAGGTACTGCGGACGGGCCACGATCTTGGCCACCGCCAGCGGACGGGAGATCGCCCAGTTCTTCGGGACCAGCTCGCCGGCCACCATCAGCACCACGGTGGAGAGCAGCACACCGAGGAAGACGGCCAGCGTCTCCACCGCTCCGGCCGGCAGGCCGAGCGCGGTGAGCGGCGCGTGCAGCAGCACGGAGACCGAGGGCTCGGCGAGCATGCCGATGACCAGGCTGGTCACCGTGATGCCCAGCTGCGCCCCGGAGAGCTGGAAGGTCAGCCGCTTGACGGCGGCCAGGGCACCGGTGGCGCCGCGTTCGCCCGCGGCGGCGGCGCGCTCGACCTCACCGCGCTCGACCGTGGTCAGGGAGAACTCGGCGGCCACGAAGACCGCGCAGGCCAGGGTGAGGGCCAGGGCGAGCAGGAGCAGCAGGACTTCGGTCACCGTGCCACCCCCGCTCCGGACTGGTCGTCCTGCTGTACGGGAACGGCACGGGTGGAACTGGGAGGCTCGTCCATCGCGGGGACCGCGGCTCCTTCTTTCGTCGTCAGTCTTGTACGGGCTGGTCTACAGGAGTGTAAACGAATGGCAAAGCAAGATCACTGAGACCGGTGTCACGTCCGTGGGCCGTTTCGAATGCTATAATCCCGTAGTCAGCCTTCGACGCCGCCCGCACCGGGCGCGCCCGGAGGCTTTTTTCATGCCCATCGACACCCTGACGCCGGCCCGTACCGGCTACCTCACCCTGCTCCGCGACCGTGAGTTCGCCGGACTGTTCTCCTCCTTCACCCTCACCGTCGCCGCCACCACCCTCTCCGGCTTCGCCCTCGGCTCCCTGGTCGACGAGCGCACCGGCTCGCCGTTCCTGACCGCAGTGAGCATGTACGGAGCCACCTTCGCCACCGTGCTCGGCGCCCTGACCCTGATGTCGGTGGCCGACGGCCGCCACCCCCGCCGCACCCTGCTGGCCCTCCAGGGCGTCGCCCTGGCCGGCGCCGCGGCCCAGGCCCTGCCCGGACTGCCGCTGGCCGCCCGCTTCGGGCTGCTGCTGGTGCTCGGCCTCTTCCAGTCGCTGGCCACCGGCACCCGGCTCGGCCTGCTCGCCGAGGTGGTCCCGCCGGGTGGCTATGCGTCAGCTCGCTCGCTGACCAACGTCACCTCCGGAGCCACCGCCGTCCTGGGCTACGCGCTGGGAGGCCTGCTGATCGGACACCTGACGCCGTACCAGCTCTTCGGGCTCGCGGCCGTGCTGAACGGGGGCGCCCTGGCCCTGATCGCGGTGACGGCGCGGGAGCGCTCGGTGCGGCTCGCCCGGCGGCCGGGGCTGCGCGCCACCTGGACCGCGAACGTCGAGCTGCTCGGCGACCCCGGGCGGCGCCGGCTGCTGCTGAACCTCTGGGTCCCCAACGGGCTGGTCGTCGGCTGCGAGGCGCTGTTCATCCCGTACGCGCCCGGGCAGGCGGGCGTGCTGCTGGCCGCCGCGTCGGCCGGGATGCTGCTGGGGGACCTGACCGTGGGCCGGCTGCTGGACGCGCGGCAGCGGCGGCGCTGGGCGTTCGGCCTGCGGCTGCTGCTGGCCGTGCCCTTCCTGCTCTTCGCGGTGCGGCCGCCGACGGCCGTGCTGGCGGTGGCGGTACTGGTGGCGGGGGTCGGGTTCGCCGCCACCCTGCCGTTGCAGGAACGGCTGCTGGAGGCGGTGCCGGATTCGGTGCGGGGGCAGGTCCAGGGGGTCGAGTCGGCCGGGCGGATGACCTGGCAGGGGATCGGGGCGGCGATCGCCGGAGCGGCGGCGCAGCTGGCCGGGCCGGGGGTGGCGATCACCGCGGTGGCCGCGCTGTCGGTGACACTGACCCTGGTGCTGCGGCAGCCTGATGCCAAGAGGCCTACGGCAGAGGGCAGTTGAGCGGCAGATTCGGTTCGGGGGTGGGTTGCGGGCGGGTGATTCGCGGGATGCTGCTCCCGACATCACCGTGCCGGCACCCCCGGGCCCCGCGCAGGAGGTCTGCCATGCCCCTCGACGCCCTCGTCGCCGACGCCCCGGTCGAGCTCACCCTCTCGCCGCCCGAGGCGGACGGGCTGGACCTGATGGCCGCTCAGGTCAAGGCCGCCGTCAACCAGGACAGTTGCCCCAGCTGCCACTCGGGCTTCGACTGGTCCTTCGGCCGCTCGGCCGCGTTCACCCTCGGCGGCGCCGTGGCCGCGGGCTGACCGGAGGGACGGGAGGACGGGCTGCGCGGGGAGATGGACCGGCTCGGAGTCGGGCTCACCTATGTGCGGGGCCTGGAGCGCCTGTTGGAGGAGTGCGGGGGCTGCTGCGGGAGCTGATCCTGGAGTTCCGGGCCGGTGCGCTGGCCGGGACGCTGGTGCAGACGGTGCGGCTGCTGCTGTTGACGCTCGGTGAGGCGGGGGTGCGGGAGCTGCTGGCGGGCTACGCGCGGCAGCGTACGCCCGAACTCTTCGCCACGGAGGAGGCCTTGGCCTTTGCGGAGCACCTGCGGCGGACCTGCCCCGCGGTGCCGCTGCTGCCGGACGTGCTGGAACTGGACCTCGGCCTGATGCGGGTCCGCCTGGACGGCGAGCCACGGACGGTGGAGCTGAGCACGGACCCCGGTGTGCTGCTCGCGGAGCTGGGCGCCGGCCGCCTGCCGGTGGACCCGCCACGCGGTGTCTTCCGCCTGCGGCTGGTGGACGCGCCGGGGGGGGGGGGGGGGGGGGGGGGGGGGGGCGGGGGGCGGGGCCCCCCCCGGGGGGGGGGGGGGGCCGGGGGGGGGGGGCCGGGGGGGCGGGGGGGGGGGGGGGGGGGGGGAGGGACTTGT
>NZ_JBVJLD010000032.1:44846-103602 GCF_055584905.1 Kitasatospora sp. NPDC088742
GAAGCTCTGCGGATCGGCAGAGCTTCGCGCCCCCGGAGGCGTAGCCGGTCATCCGGAAGGTCAGACCCGGTCGGCGGCGATCAGGAGGTACTGGAAGGAGCCGTCCTTGTAGGACTCGATGAAGGCCTCCTCGATGCCGGTGACGATCGAGGTGGTGGCGCGGAGCTCCCAGTAGGGGAGGGTCGCCGGGGTGAGGTCGATGACGGCCTGCGGGACCAGGCGGTTGTCGGCCAGGGCGCGCATGTACTCACGGCGGGAGTGGATGTTGCACTCGAAGTGGGCGTTGATCTGGGAGACCCACTTGGAGGGCTGGCCGTAGACCGGGTTCCAGCAGCCGGTGATGGTGACGTAGCGGCCGCCGAGCTTGAGGATGCGCGAGTGCTCGGCGAACAGGTCCTCGAGGTCCACGTACATGCTGGACTCGTTGTTCCAGGACGCGGCGGCCTGGCCGGTCTCGAACGGCATGTTGAGCATGTTGGCGACCCGGGAGCGGACGGCGTGGTCGATGCCGAGCTCGCGGGCGCGGTTGTTGCCGAAGTCGGCCTGGGTGCTGGAGAGGGTGACGCCCTCGACGGTGCAGTTGAAGCGCTGGTGGGCCATCACCATCGAGCCGCCGCGGCCGCAGCCGGCGTCGACCAGGGTGTCCTCGGCGGTGACCGGGCCGAGGTGGTCGAGCAGGACGTTGGTCTGGGCCGACTCCAGACGGTGCAGCTCGGTGATCACCTTCGGCTCGCGCTCGGCGTCGTTGTCGGCCTGGATCGCGGCCTGGTCGACGTCGCCGATGCCGTAGTGGTGGTGGTAGAGGCCGTCCACGTCGCCGAGGAGCAGGTTCACCGGGCGGGCCTCGTTGTTCCAGTACCGGGCGATGTCGCCCTGGTAGCTGGTGGCCGGGCCGGGGATCGCGGCGGTGGTGGGGGCGGCGGTCGTGGTCATGGGGGACTCTCCTCGTCGAAAAGGGTGTGGCGGACGAATGGCGGGCCGGCCGGGGGCCGGCGGCGCTCACCAGAAATCGGGGAGCGTGTAGCGGTAGGTGTTGGTCTGGTGCCAGTTGTGGTTGCCGTCCAGCCAGACCGCGACGCCGCGAAGGAAGCGCAGCAGCGCCGGGTTCGGGTACTCGACGGCCAACTGGGCCGATTCGGCCTCGAAGGCGTACATCAGCTCGTTGTGGACCTCGACGGCCTTGAGGTAGGCCTCGCGGGCCTCCAGCTCCTCGCGCCGGGCGATCACCACGGGGAGGTTGAGGTGCAGGCCGGGGCTCTGCAGCTCCTTGGTGTAGGAGTAGAGGTCGTTGACGATGGTGGTCGCGTTCCCGGCCAGCGCGATCACCCGCTGGAGGGCGGGCAGCGCGTGCAGGTCGGCCGGCAGCTCGTAGCCGCCCACCGTGTCGGTGATGGTCGGGCAGGGGCGGAAGTTGTTGAACTGACGCATCGCCAGGTACTCCCACACCTGGGGCACGTAGTCGGTCTCGTCCCACGCCGCCTCGGCCAGGTAGCCCAGGTGCAGCCGGGCCATGTCGTGCCGGAAGCGGTCGGCCTGGGAGGGGCTGGCGGCCTGCCGGAAGTACTCCATGGCCGAGGAGTACGCCCGGCGCGGCGCGTCGGACTGCAGCGACTCCTGCCAGGCCGGGGTGTACCCGGCGGCGGTGTGCACCGGGTCGAGCGCGGTGTGCGCCAGCAGGAGGCGGCCGCCGAGGCCGACCGGGGAGCCGCCGTGGTCCTCGCAGTAGACGTCGTCGACGACGTTCTCGGCGGCCATCAGCCGGGTGGCGATCATCAGGTGGTCGACGGTCGGCGCGTCCGGGTGGCAGGTCACCATGTAGCGGCCGAGCGAGAAGCCGTCGAACTGGTCCTCCCACTCCGGCGGGTAGAGCGCGACCTCGTGCACCGCCCAGTCCTTGATCCGGCGGCTGACCTCCTCGACCCGTGCCGGGTCCGGCTCGGCGACGGGGTGGAAGTACAGGCCGGGCACCGGATCGCCGGGGGCCGGCTTGCCGGAGGGGGCTGGCTCGGCCGTCGGCGCGGCGATCTCCCGGACGAGGAAGGGGAGTTGCGGCGGCCCGGGCAGCGTGACCGGCACGACCGCGGGGGCCTCTGCCACCTCGACCGCTCCGGTGACCCGGGCCGGCTCGGTGACCTCGGTGACCTGGGGGGCCTCGGTGACCTGAGGGGCCTCCGTGGGGCGCGTCAGGAAGAGGCTGGCGGTGCCCAGGCCGCTCGGGCCGCGCAACAGCCGCCCCAGCTCCTGGAGTTCGGTCCCGGTCATGCGGCCGCCCCGATCTGGCAGTTCTCCAGCAGCCCGAGCGCGTCCGGCACCAGGACGGCGGCCGAGTGGTAGCCGCTGACCAGGTACCGCAGCACGGACTGCTGGTTGATGCCCATGAAGCGGACGTTCAGCCCGGGCTCGACCTCCTCCGGGAGGTCCTTGGGGCGCAGGCCGATCACGCCCTGCTGCTCCTCGCCGAAGCGCATCGCCATCACGGTGGAGGTGTGGGTGTCGGAGACCGGGATCTTCGAGCAGGGGAAGATCGGCACGCCCCGCCAACCGGGCACCAGCTTGCCGTTGACCTCGGCCGGGGCCGGGTACAGGCCGCGCTTGTTGCACTCGGCGAAGAAGGCCGCGATCACCTTCGGGTGCGCGAAGAAGGCGTGGGTGGAGCGCCGCATGGCGAGCAGCTGGTCCAGGTCGTCCGGGGTCGGCGGGCCGCTGCGGGTGGAGATCCGCTGGTCGTAGGCGGCGTTGTGGAGCAGCCCGAACTCGCGGTTGTTGACGATCTCGTGCTCCTCCCGCTCGCGCAGCTCCTCCACCGTCAGGCGCAGCTGCTGCTGCAGCTGGTCCATCGGGTCGTTGTAGAGGTCGGAGACCCGGGTGTGCACCTGGAGGATGGTCTGTGCCACCGACAACTCGTACTCGCGGGGCGCGAGTTCGTAGTCCACGAAGCTGGTGGGGATCTGCGGCTCGCCGTGGTGGCCGGCGCTGATGGCGATCTCGGCCTCGCCCTTGCGGTTGACGGCGAGGCCCGCGCGGGCCCGGAACTCCTCGGTGTGCGCCCGCAACGAGGGCGTGCGGTCCAGGAGTTCGCGGTACCGCTCCCAGGGGAGCGCGAGCACGGTGGCGTCGGTGGCGGCGCGCACGGTGGCCGACCACTCGGCGTTCGGGCGCAGGTGGGCCTCGTCGCCCAGGTGGGCGCCGTCGGTGACCACGCCGACCACCTGGGCCTCGCCGTACTTGCCCTCGACGATCCGCTCGAACCGGCCGTGGGCGATCAGGAAGACCTCCTCCACCGGCTGCCCCTGACCGGCCAGCAGGTCACCGGCCCGGACCTCGCGGACCCGGAAGCCGGCGGCCAGTTCGGCCAGCACCGCCTGGTCCGGGTAGCCGCGCAGGGCGGGCAGCGCGTCCAAGGAGGCCGGTACGGGCCGGACTTGGTCCGCACCCTCCTGGACGAAGAGCACCCGTCCGGAGCCGGTCCTCAGCAGCAGCCGCCGGTTGACCCGGTACGTTCCGGCCGCCACCTCCACCCAGGGCATGGCACGCAGCAGGTTCCGGGAGGTGATCCCCTGCATCTGCGGTTCGGACTTGGTGGTCGTGGCCAGCAGCCTGGCCGCCTGCGTGGACAGGCTCGACTGCGGCGTGGGTGGTGCTCCCAGGCCAAGCATGACTTCTCCTCGGGGAAAGGGCTCTCACGGGGCTGCCGGGGCGCGGTGCGCACCGCGATCGGGCACGAGCGGACGGCACGGACCGGCCGTCCCGGCGCGGTGCCCGGGGCGTCGGTTGCCCGTTCTGGTTCTGATCGGTTCGTTCAGAGGTGCCGAGGTGCCGGTATTCGCCGTCCGTCCGGTCTCACATCGGTGTCTCTCCCCAGACCGTCGGTCGGCTTCCGAGATCATGATTGCGGAGTCCGGGCGGAAGTCGGGCCGAAGGATCGGAAGAGACCGAATGTGATCGTTCCGGTTCGCACGACTGTACTGGCGGGTGTGCGAACGCTCGATCGCCGTACGGTGCAACGCTCCTGACGGTCCGTAATCTCTGCCCGTGGGAACGCCGCGCGGGCCTGGTTTCTCTGTGTCATCCACCAATACGGCAGCCCGGTGGTGCGGGGAGAGACTTTCGGCCACGGCCGTGCACGGTGCACGGTCCGGAAGGGGGACCGTCCATGAGCGGGCAGCAGTACGACGCGATCGGTGAGGCCTTCGAGGGCTTCAAGGCCCTGCCGCTGATGCGTTTCGGTGAGGTGCCGAGCTTCCTGGAGCTGGTGGGGGACGTGCGGGGCCGGTCCGTCCTCGACCTGGCCTGCGGCACCGGCTTCTACAGCCGGGAGTTCAAGCGCCGCGGCGCGGGCGAGGTGTTCGGGGTGGACATCTCGGTGGAGATGATCGCCGCCGCGCGGGAGATCGAGCAGCGCGAGCCGCTGGGCGTGCGCTACGAGGTCGGTGACGTGCTGGAACTCGGCGACCTGGAACGGCAGTTCGACGTCGCGCTCGGGGTGCAGTGTCTCAACTACGCCCAGTCCGTGGCCGAGATGGAGCGGATGTGCCGCAACATCCACCGCAGCCTGGTGCCGGGCGGTGAGTTCTTCGTGCTGGCGCAGAAGCCGGACTACGCCTTCGACTGCGCCGACCTGGAGAGTTACGGCTTCCGCTGCGAGCCGGCCGGTGAGATCGAGACCGGCACCCGGGTGCGGGTCACCGCGCTGCTGGAGCCGGAGCCGATCACCATCGTCTCCTCGGCGCCGCGCCGCGAGGTCTACGAGAAGTGCCTCCAGGCGGCCGGTTTCAGCGAGGTCGAGTGGGTGCCGCTGCGGATCACCGAGGCCGGACTGCGGGAGTACGGCGAGGAGTTCTGGGCCGAGGCGCTCGCCCACCCGCCGCTGGAGATGTTCCGCGCCCGCGCCTGACGCCGGGTCGGCCGTTCGGCAAAAACCGCTTGGCAGCGCAGGGCGCGCACTGCTAACTGCTTGGTCATGGCTCTCTACACACCGTTCACGCCGTTCGACACCGGGCTCCTCGACACCGGCGACGGGAACCGCGTCTACTACGAGCAGTACGGAAATCCGGAAGGCAAGCCCGCGCTCGGGGTGCACGGTGGCCCCGGCGCGGGCAGTCCGCGGAACCCGCTGCGGGCCTGGGACCCGGAGCGCTACCGGGTGATCCGCTTCGACCAACGCAACTGCGGGCGCAGCACCCCGCACGCGAGTGACCCGGCGGCGGACATGAGCCTCAACACCACCTGGCACCTGGTCGAGGACATGGAGCGTCTGCGCGAGCACCTCGGCATCGACAAGTGGCTGGTCAACGGCGCCTCCTGGGGCGTGACACTGGCCCTGGCCTACGCGCAGCGGCACCCCGAGCGGGTCAGCGAGATGATCCTCCAGGCCGTGATGACCAGCAGCCGGGCCGAGATCGACTGGCTCTACCGGGGCGCCGGACGCTTCCACCCCGAGGCCTGGGACCGCTTCCGCGCGGGCGTCCCCGAGGCTGAGCGGGACGGCGACCTCCCGGCGGCCTACGCCCGGCTGATGGAGCACCCCGACCGCGACGTCCGGGCGAAGGCCGCCGCCGACTGGCTCGCCTGGGAGGACGCCGTCATCTCGCTGGAGCCCAACAACCGCCCGGGCATGTACAGCGACCGGGTCGGCGACGACCAGATCGCCTTCGTCCGGATCTGCTCGCACTTCTTCGGCCACGGCGCCTGGCTGACGGAGGACCAGATCCTGTGCGACGCACCCCAGTTGGCGGGCATCCCGGGCGTGGTGGTGACCGGCCGCCACGACATGGGCTGCCCGCCGCAGACCGCCTGGCGGCTGGCGCGGGCCTGGCCGGGCGCCCGGCTGCACATCTCGGAGGACTCCGGCCACATCGGCAGCGAGAGCATGGTGAAGGTGGTCCACGACGCCATCGAGGAGTTCAAGAACCGTTGACCCGACCGGGGGAAGGTCAACTCGGCTTGCCGTCAAGGTGCTTGACTGCGGGTCGGGCTGGCCACATCCTTACCGAGCGGTAAGACCGCCCGGTAACCACGGCTGGAGCAGGTCCGTGGCGGTGTGCCGTCCCCCACCCCTCGTCACCGCCACGGAGGCACCCCCATGCCGACGACCCGGATCCCGCGCGCCCGCGCGGCCCTCACCACCCTCGCCCTCACGGCCTCGCTCGCCGCTGGCGCCCTCACCGGAGCCGGCCCGGCGGCCGCCGCCACGGCCCAGGGCCCGTACGCGCGCTACGTCGCCCTCGGCGACTCCTACGCCTCCGGCGCCGGGGTGCCGACCCAGGTCGACACCGCCTGTGCCCGCTCGGACAAGAACTACCCCTCGGTGCTGGCCGCGGCCCTGGCGCCGGGCGCGAAGGCGGACGTCACCTGCGGCGGCGCCACCACCGTCCACATGACGACCACGCAGAGCGGCTCCGCCGGGCCGCAGTTCGACGCGCTGACCGCCGACACCGACCTGGTGACGCTGACCATCGGCGGCAACGACGTGGGCTTCGCCGACATCATCCTGCGCTGCACCACGCTGGGCTTCTTCAACGGCAACGGTGCTCCCTGCAAGGGGAGTTACACCTCCGGCGGGGCGGACCAGCTGGCCGCCAAGGTGGACGCCACCGGGGCCAAGGTCGGGGCGGTGCTGGACGGCATCCGGCAGCGGGCGCCCCGGGCGGCGGTGCTGGTCACGGGCTATCCGGCGATCCTGCCGGACGACGGGTCCAACTGCTGGGCCACCGTCAGCATCGCCAAGGGGGACGCGCCCTGGCTGCGTGACACCGAGAAGCGGCTCAACTCGGTGATCGCCGCCCAGGCCGCCGCGCACGGCGCCCGCTACGCGGACGTCTACGGGCCCTCGGTGGGTCACGACGTCTGCAAGCCGGTGGGGACGCGGTGGCTGGAGCCGCTGTTCGGCAGCGGAGCGGCGGCCTTCCACCCGAACGCGGCGGGGGAGCGCTCGATGGCCGAGGCGGTGCGCGTGGTGCTGGCTGGCTGAGCCCCGGCGGCCCGCGGTGCGTGACGACCTGCTGTGCGTGGCGACCTGCGGTGAGCTGTGTTGAACGTGTTCAGTTATCCGTCTAGAGTCGTCCTCGTCGCAGGGCGGAGCGAGCCGCGCCGCCGTCACGAGGGGGACCGCCATGCCCGAGCACGACTTCGCCCGCTGGGTGGACCACTTCCACGCCGAGGCCGCCCGCCGGGCCGCCACCGCCGAGCCCGACTGGTCGGCGGGGGCGCGGCTGCCGGACACCGTCTGGGCGAGCCTGCAGAAGTTCCAGGTCGGCGAGGACGGCGACGGGGCCAACCTGATCGGCAAGGCCGACGACGAGGGCGACCCGGACTACGCGTTGGCCGCCCGGCTGTTCGTCGCCGAGGAGCAGAACCACGCCCGGCTGCTGGCCCGGCTGTTGGAGGCCGGTGGCCGCCCGACCCTGGACGGGCACTGGAGCGACCGGGTCTTCGTCCTGGTCCGGCGGCTGCTCGGGATGCGCACCGAGCTGCTCGTGCTGATGATCGCCGAGCTGGTCGCCGTCCCGTACTACCGCGAGGTCCGGGACGGCGCCGGCGATCCGCTGGTGAGCGAGGTGGCCGGGCGGATCATGGCCGACGAGGAGCGGCACATCCCCTTCCACTGCGAGCGGCTGGCCGACTCGCTGGCCGAACTCGGCCCGGCCGCCCGGCGGGTGACGGTCGGTGGGTGGCGGCTGCTGCTGCTCGGAGCCGCGCTCTTCGTGGCGGTCGACCACGGCCCCGCGCTGCGGGACCTCGGAGCCCGGCGCTCCCGCTTCGTCCGGGACGTGTTCCGCCGCTCGGGCCCGGTAGCGGCCGCGATCCTCGGCGGCGCGGCCCAGGTCCGGACGGACCGTCAGCGCGCGGTGCCGCAGGCCGCCTGACGGAGCGTGCGCCCCCCATGAGCCGGAGGCCCGGCCGGACTGCCCCACGGGGGTGGACAGTCCGGCCGGGCCTCCGTCGTGACCGCCGGGCGCGCGCTCCCTCTCACGCCCCCACGTACGCGGCCAGGTGCTCGCCCGTCAGGGTGGAGCGGGCGGCGACCAGTTCGGCCGGGGTGCCCTCGAAGACCACCGTGCCGCCGTCGTGGCCGGCGCCCGGACCGAGGTCGACGATCCAGTCGGCGTGGGCCATCACGGCCTGGTGGTGCTCCACCACGATCACCGACTTTCCGGAGTCCACCAGCCGGTCCAGCAGCCCGAGCAGCTGCTCCACGTCGGCCAGGTGCAGGCCGGTGGTCGGCTCGTCCAGGACGTAGAGACCGCCCTTCTCGCCCATGTGGGTGGCCAGCTTGAGCCGCTGGCGCTCGCCGCCGGAGAGGGTGGTGAGCGGCTGACCGAGGGTCAGGTAGCCGAGCCCGACGTCGGCCAGCCGGTCCAGCACCCGGTGCGCGGCCGGGGTGGCGCCGGCCCCGCCGGAGCCGAAGAACTCCTCGGCCTCGGTGACCGACATGGCCAGCACCTCGCTGATGTCCTTGCCGCCCAGGTGGTAGTCCAGCACCGAGGCGTCGAACCGCTTCCCCTCGCACTCCTCGCAGGTGGTCGCCACCCCGGCCATCATCGCCAGGTCGGTGTAGATCACCCCCGCGCCGTTGCAGGTCGGGCAGGCGCCCTCGGAGTTCGCGCTGAACAGGGCCGGCTTCACCCCGTTCTCCTTGGCGAAGGCCTTGCGGATCGGCTCCAGCAGCCCGGTGTACGTCGCCGGGTTGCTCCGCCGCGAGCCGCGGATCGGGCTCTGGTCCACCACCACCACGCCCGCCTCGGCAGCCGCCCGGCTGCGCACCAGCGAGCCGTGCACCAGCGAGCTCTTGCCCGAGCCCGCCACGCCGGTGACCACCACCAGCACCCCGAGCGGGACGTCCACGTCCACCTTCCGCAGGTTGTGGGTGCTCGCGCCGCGGATCTCCAGCACCTCGGAGGACTTGCGCACCTCCGCCTTGAGCGAGGCCCGGTCGTCCAGGTGACGGCCCGTCACCGTGCCGCCCTTGCGCAGCCCCTCGACCGTGCCCTCGAAGCAGACCGTGCCGCCCGCCGTCCCGGCGCCGGGACCGAGGTCCACCACGTGGTCGGCGATCGCGATGACCTCCGGCTTGTGCTCCACCACCAGCACCGTGTTGCCCTTGTCGCGCAGGCGCAGCAGCAGCTCGTTCATCCGCTGGATGTCGTGTGGGTGCAGACCGGTGGTGGGCTCGTCGAAGACGTAGGTGACGTCGGTGAGCGAGGAGCCGAGATGACGGATCATCTTGACCCGCTGCGCCTCGCCGCCCGAGAGCGTCCCGGCCGGGCGGTCCAGCGAGAGGTAGCCGAGGCCGATCTCCACGAAGGAGTCGAGGGTGTGGCCGAGCGAGTCCAGCAGCGGGGCCACCGAGGGCTCCTTCAACCCGCGCACCCAGTCGGCCAGGTCGCTGATCTGCATGGCGCAGGCGTCGGCGATGCTCACCTTGCCGATCTTCGAGGAGCGGGCCGCCTCGCTGAGCCGGGTGCCGCCGCAGTCGGGACAGGCGGTGAAGGTGACGGCGCGGTCCACGAAGGCGCGGATGTGCGGCTGCATCGCCTCCCGGTCCTTGGAGAGGAAGGACTTGCGGAGCTTGGGGATCAGGCCCTCGTAGGTGAGGTTCACCCCGTTGACCTTGACCTTGGTCGGCTCGCGGTGGAGGAAGTCCTGCATCTCCTTCTTGCTGTACTCGCGGATCGGCTTGTCCGGGTCCAGGAAGCCGGAGTTGGCGAAGATGCCGACCGTCCAGACGTTGTCCGCCTTGTAGCCGGGGATGGTGATGGCGCCCTCGGAGATCGACTTGGAGTCGTCGAAGAGCTCGGCCAGGTCGAGGTCGGAGACGCTGCCCCGGCCCTCGCAGTTCGGACACATGCCGCCGGTGATGCTGAAGCTGCGCCGCTCCTTGACGGTCTTTCCGGCCTTCTCGACGGTGACGGCGCCCGCGCCGCTGATCGAGGCGACGTTGAAGGAGAAGGCCTGCGGCGAGCCGATGTGCGGCTTGCCGAGGCGGCTGAACAGGATCCGCAGCATCGCGTTGGCGTCGGTGGCGGTGCCGACGGTGGAGCGCGGGTCGGCGCCCATCCGCTGCTGGTCCACGATGATGGCGGTGGTCAGGCCCTCCAGTACGTCCACGTCGGGCCGGGCCAGGTTGGGCATGAAGCCCTGGACGAATGCGCTGTAGGTCTCGTTGATCATCCGCTGCGAGTCCGCCGCAATGGTGTCGAAGACCAGCGAGCTCTTCCCGGAGCCGGACACCCCGGTGAACACCGTCAGGCGGCGCTTGGGGAGCTCCACGCTGACGTTCTTGAGGTTGTTCTCGCGCGCGCCGTGGACCCGGATCAGGTCGTGGCTGTCGGCGACGTGCGGTGCGGGCGACTGCTTGGCGGCCTTGCTGGCAGGCATGCTGTCCGACTCCATCCTTACGACGGGACCGCGCGTATGCGCTCCCTGACCGTGTTCCTGGCTCGGCTCGATACTGCCAGCTCGAGCGGACGGCGCACGGTCGGGAGGGCGCGGCGCGTCAGTCCTGGATGCGGCGCCAGGGGCGGTCGGCCTCCAGGGCGAAGGCGAGTTCCAGCAGGAGGCGCTCCTGGCCGTGGGCGGCGGAGAGGTGGACGCCGATCGGCAGGCCGTTGTCGGCCGTGCCGGTGGGGAGGGTGATGGCCGGGCCGCCGGTGACGTTGTTGACGGGCGTGATCGCGACGTAGCGCAGCAGACGCTCCGTCAGCTCCTCGAACTCCACGGTGGGGCTGAGGTGGCCGAGCGGTGGAGTGGTGTGGGCCAGGGTGGGGGAGAGGATCGCGTCGTGGTCCCGGAAGATGCCGGCGTAGGTGCGCTCGGCCTGCCGCAGGCGGCGCAGCACGCCCGGGCCCCGGCGGTACTCGCGCAGGAAGCTGCGGCGCAGGCCGGTGGTGAGCGGGTCGAGGTCGCGGGAGCGGAAGCTGCGGTCCACCACCAGGCGGCCGGTGGAGGCGATCACGAAGGCGATGAAGCCCCAGTAGAGCAGGAAGTCGCGGGAGAACTCGGCGCCGAACGGCAGGGTGGCGGGGGTGACCTGATGGCCCATCGCCTCCAGCCGGGCCGCCGTCTCCTCCACCGCCCGGCGGGTCTGCTCGTCGCTCGCCGCGATCGGGGAGTCCACCACCAGGCCGATCCGGAGCTTGCGGGTGCCCGGGCCTTCGACCAGGCCGATCGGCGGCAGGGCGGGGCCGCGGGTGCTGCGGTGGTGCTGCTCGGCGGCTGCGTAGAAGGCCGCGGTGTCGCGGACGGAGCGGGTGACCACGCCGTCGGTGACGATGTCCAGCGGGAGTTGGCGGCCCTGCTCGTTGGCGACCAGCCGGCCCCGGGTCGGCTTGAGGCCGACCAGGCCGCAGGCGGCCGCCGGGATGCGGATCGAGCCGCCGCCGTCGTTGGCGTGCGCGATCGGCACCACGCCGGAGGCCACCAGCACGGCCGAACCGCCGGAGGAGGCACCGGAGGAGTGCGAGGTCTCCCAGGGGTTGCGGACCGGCTCGGCGGCGGCGTACTCGGTGGTCGCGTTCAGCCCGAACTCCGGGAGCCGGGTCTTGCCGAGCACCGTCACCCCGGTGGTGAGGAGGAGCTCCGTGAACGGCGCGCTGCGGCGGGCCGGGCGGGGACGGAAGGCGGCGCTGCCGTGGCCGGTCGGCACGCCGAGCAGGTCGACGTTGTCCTTGAGGTAGGTCGGCACGCCGTACAGCGGGCCGTCGGGAGCGCCGGGGGCGGAGCGCGGGGTGTCGTGCAGCGGGAAGGCGACGGGGCGCAGCGCCTCGACCTTGCCGGCCCGGGCGGCGGCAGCGGCGGCCAGCTCGGCCGGGCTCACCTCACCGGAGCGGACGGCGGCCGCCAGGGCCACCGCGTCGTGCTCGCCCAGCGCGTCGTTGCCGAACGCGTGCACCCGGCCCTGGCCGTCGGTCATGTCGTCCCCTCCGTACCTACTTACCGCCCGGTAACGTCGCGGGCAGGGCAGCAGTGTACGGGTGGGGCGGTGGTGCGGCCAGAGGGCGGGTGGGTCCGGGGAAGCGGGTGGAAAGCGCTTGCTGACGGGGCGTCGGAAATCACGTTGACCCTTCGTCCGCGACCCGGCGAGGGTGGCGGTGACGACCTGACGATCGTTTCCAGGGGGCCGCTGATGATGTTCGGGAGTTCTGACGAGTGGTGGGTGATCTTCATCCTGCCGGCGGTGTTCTGGGTGCCGCTCGGGCCCTTCGTCATGGCGGCGATGGGCGTCGCCTGCGCCCGGCGCCCGGGCTGGCGGACCCGGCTGGCCTCGGTCCTGCTGCCGCTGCTGCCGGTCACCGTGGTCGGCGTCATCGCGGTGCTGCCGACCGACACCTGGGACGAGGAGACCTGGCTTCCCGACCTGCTGCTGGGCTTCGTCGGGTTCTACGTCGGGCTGATCACCGTGCTGCCCTGGCTGATCGGGTACCTGGCGGTGCGGGTCTCCCGGGCCGTGAAGGCCCGGCGCGGGGTGGCGCCGTTGGTGGTCACGGAGGTGACGGTGGGTCAGGAGGACATCAGCCCGCCGCGGTAGGAGATGGCCACCGCCTGGGAGCGGTCGCGGGCGCCGAGCTTGGCCAGCACCCGCTTCATGTGGGTCTTGACGGTGGACTCGGCGAGGAAGAGCCGGGTGGCGATCTCGGGGTTCGACCAGCCCTCGGAGGCCAGCCGGAGCACCTCGCGTTCGCGGGTGGTGAGGCGGCCCAGGCGTGGATCCTCAGGCCGGGAAAGCGCTTTCCCCGGCGTGGCGGAGGCGATCCGGTCCACCAGCGCCCGGGTGACCGCCGGGTCCAGCAGCGCCTCGCCGGCGGCGACCGCCCGGACGGCCTCGATGAGGCGCTCCGGTGAGGCCCGCTTGAGCAGGAAAGCGCTTGCCCCGGCCCGCAGCGCCTCCCAGACGTACTCGTCGTGCTGGAACACCGTCAGCACCAGCACCCTCGCGGGGTGCTCCCCGGCGACGATCCGGCGGGTGGCCTCGATGCCGTCGATCCCCGGCATCCGTACGTCCATCAGCACCACGTCCGGCCGCAGTTCCTGGCAGAGCCGCACCGCCGCCAGTCCGTCGGCCGCCTGTCCGACCACCTCCAGGCCCTCGTCGGTGCCCAGCACCAGGGCGATCCCGGCCCGCAGCAGCGCGTCGTCCTCGGCGACCACCAGCCGGATCCGCACTGTTGCCCGTCCTGCCGGTTCCTGACCCGCCGTCACCGGACCGGCAGGACGGCGTGCAGCCGGAACCCGCCCCGGTCACCTCCCCCGTGCTCCACGCTGCCGCCGAGCATCGAGACCCGCTCCGAAATGCCGATCAGCCCCCGTCCGGGCACGTAGCCCTCGGCCGGCCCCCGGCCGTCGTCGCTGACCTCGATCTCCAGGCGGTCCCCGCGCCGCCGCACCGAGACGTCCGCCGAGGCGGCCCGGCCATGCTTGACGGTGTTGGTCAGCGCCTCCTGGACGATCCGGTAGGCGGAGACGTCGATGCTGCGCGGGAGCCGGGCGACGGCTCCCGGGTCCACCCGCAGGTCCACCGTCAGCCCGGCCCGGTCCATCCGCCCCGTGAGCCGGCCGAGGTCCGCGAGCCCCGGCCGTCCTGACGGATCGTCCGGATCCTGCCCATGCCCATGCCCCTGCTCCCGATCCGGCTCCGGCCCTGGCTGGTGGCGGAGCGCGGCCAGCACCCGGTCCAGCTCGTCCAGGGCGTCCCGGCCGGTCTGCTCCAGCTCCGTGAGCACCGTGCGGGTGCGCTCCGGTTCCCGGTCCAGCAGCCGCCGGGCCGCGCCCGCCTGGACCAGCATCACGTTCACCGTGTGCCCGACCAGGTCGTGCAACTCCCGTGCCATCCGTGCCCGTTCGCCGTTCACCGCCTCCCGGTGCAGCCTGGCCCTGGCCGCCTCCCGCTCCTCCAGCCGGCGCGCCGTGCCGTAGCCGATCGCCCAGCCGAGCAGCCAGAGGAAGAGCACCCCGGCAGGGATCGCCGGGTAGGCGCGGGCCCCCTCCGAGCCGGTGAAGTACCCCGCCATCCCGGCCAGCGCGATGAACGGTCCGGCCCACGCCCGGGCGCGGGTGCCGTACAGGCCGAGCGCGTGCAGCACCACGATGTTGGCGTACGGGGCGACCGGCGAGGTCAGCACCCAGAGCGACTCGGCCGAGAGCGCCGCGGTGGCTGCCAGGTAGGCGCTCAACGGGGTCGAGCGGCGGGCGGCGACGGCCGCCGCCTGGACGGTGCTGAGCAGTACGGCGAGCGGCATCCTGTCGCCCAACTCCGCTGCCACCGCCGTGCGTTCGACGAGCATGGCGGCGAGGAAGGCGGAGGCGAGGAGCAGGTCCAGCACGAGGCTGCGGGACGGTCGCGTCATGTGGTGGGTTCCCGGGCAGGTCGTGGAGGGATCTCGGGCGGGGCGTGCGAAGGTCCGTTCTACCGGTGCCAGGGTGGCCGGCGCATCACCCTTCGGGGGTACTCCGGCCCGCTGCGGGTGCCCCGTGGAGGACCGCCCCGTGGACCCCCGGCGGGGGACGTTCCGGCCCGGTCACCGGGCCTACCTTCCGCCCCATGGACAACGCCACGCCCCACCGGGCCGACCGCCCCGCCTCCCCGCTCCCGCGCCGCCTGGCCCTGGCCCTGTTCGCGTTCCTCGGGCTGGTGGTCGTACTGCTCTCCGCCCGCTACTTCACCCTCGACCCGGACGCCTTCCTGGAGGACCAGCGCGCCACCTACCTCGCGCACCTGGTCCCGCTGCTCTGCCACATCGGTGGCGGCACGGTGGCCCTGCTGCTCGGCCCCTGGCAGTTCGTCAGCCGGCTGAGGACCCGCCGCCCCGCCGTGCACCGCTTCACCGGCCGGGCCTACCTGCTGAGCGTGGCCGTCACCGGCCTCGGCGGCCTGCTGCTCGCCCCGTACGGCCTGTACCCGCCGATCGCCCCGATCGGCTTCGCCGTCCTCGCGGTGCTGCTGCTGACCTGCTCCGCCGCCGCCCTCCGGACGGCCCGTCAGCGCCGCTTCGACCGCCACCGGGTCTGGGCCGTCCGCTCCTACGCCCTGATCCTGGCCGCCGTCACCCTCCGTGTCTGGCTCCCGCTCTTCGACGCGCTCGGCGCCCCCTTCGAGCAGGCCTACGCCTCCGCCGCCTGGACCTGCTGGCTGATCAACCTCGCTGTCGCCGAGGCGTTCCTGGCCAGGAATCCGCCCCCCAGTTGCCGGTCGGTCTAAGTGAGGCTTTCAAGGACGGGCCGACAGGGTATCCGTCGGGCATCGACCGCGAGGGGGAGCACATGGATCCGATCGGTTCTCCGGCGACCGTGGCGGTGGGTGCGATCGTGGCGCTGCTGTCGTGGGCCGTCGTCCTGTTGCACCACCGGGCGGAGTGGCGGGCCTGGCAGGCGCTGGCAGCGACGGCCGGTCCGCCCCGCACGGCCGACGACGGCCTGAGCCTGTACGAGGTGCCCCTGGTGGACCACGGACCGTGGGGCTTCGGCAGGGTGCACGAGGTCGCCCTGGTGCGGATGCACGGCGAGGGCCGCCTCCGGCTGATCAGCAACGCGTACGACGACGTCCGGTTCGACGTGGTCGACCCCGTCCCCCGCGACGAGGTCGAGGCGGCGATCCTGGCGGAGCTGACGGAGCGGCAGGGAGTCCTGCCGAGCCACTCGACCTGGTACTACCACCCTCCCGCCGTGCTGCGGGAGGAGTACGACCGCAGGTGCGTGGGGGGAGGGCTGTGGGCCGAGCTGGGTCTGCCGGACGGAGTCCGTGCCGACTCGCCCGCCGTGGCGGAGTGGCGGGCGAGCCGGCACCGGGCCCGGCGTGTCCATCTCCTCCTCCTGTCCGCCCTGGTGCTCGCGGGCGCGGCCGTGCTGTTCGGAGCCTGGCTGCCCTTCGCCGTCCAGGTCGTCGTCCTCCTGCTGCTGGAATTCCGTCGCTCCCGACGGTCCTGGCCCCGGTCGTCGGCCGGGACCACCGCACTCGGCTGGGCGCTCCTCGAGGCCGCCAAGAGCGAACAGCCGCCCCCCGGCACGCCGGACGGGCTGCTGTACCAGGTGGCGCGCAGGGGGACGCAGTTCGGGCTCCCCGAGGACCACCCGCTCACCGACGTGCCTCCGCCTCCGCCTCCGCCGCGCGAGCCGGACCCGCCGCGGGTCGAGTTCGACTTCAACTCGCCGGGCCTGGGCGGCCTCTGACGGAGGCTCAGAAGGCCTTGCCCGGGTTGAGGATGCCCAACGGGTCGAAGGCGTGTTTCACGCTGCGGTGCAGGTCGAGCACGGCCGGGTCCAGGGCGGTGGCGAGCCGGCTGCGCTTGAGGGTGCCGACGCCGTGTTCGCCGGTGATCGAGCCGCCGAGGTCGAGGGCCTTGCGCCAGAGCAGCTCGGCCTTCCGGTGGGCCTCGCGGAAGGTCTCGGGGGCGCGGTCGGGGAGGATCAGCACCGGGTGCAGGTTGCCGTCCCCGGCGTGGCCGACGGTGGCGATCCGGACGGTGCCCTCCCGGCCGGTCCGTTCGATGTGGCTCAGCATCTCCACCAACCGGCTGCGCGGCACCACCACGTCCTCCACGATGGTGGCCGCGCCGGAGGCGAGCAGCGCCTCCCCGGCCGAACGCCGCACGGACACCATCTCCTGGGCCCCGTCCGCGCTGCTGGACATCGTCATCGAGGTGGCCCCCTGCTCCTGGCAGAGCCGGACCATCTCCGCCACCAGGCGCTGAGCGTCGCCCCCGTCGGCCTGGCCGATGAGCAGGGCGGCGGAGGAGGTGTCCACGCCGTTCGGCCGGTACGCCTCGACGGCGTCCAGCGCGGCCCGGTCGAGGAGTTCGAGCATGGACGGCCGTCCGGGCAGCCGGGCGATCGAGGCGACGGCCGCACCGGCGGCCCGCAGGCTGTCGAACCCGGCCGTGAAGGTGGCCGGCTCGGTGGTCGGCACCGGACGCAGCCGCAGGGTGGCGGCGGTGATGATGCCCAGCGTGCCCTCCGAACCGATGAAGAGCCGGGTCAGGTCGTACCCGGCGACGTTCTTGAGCGTGCGCCCGCCCGTGTGCACCAACCGGCCGTCGGCGAGCACCACTTCGAGCCCGAGCACGTTGTCCGCAGTGACGCCGTACTTCACGCAGCGCAGACCGCCGGCGTTGGTGGCCACGTTCCCGCCGATGGTGGAGACCTCGGCGCTGCCCGGATCCGGCGGGTAGAACAGCCGCTGCGCCGCGGCCGCCCGGCCGAGTGCGCCGTTCACCACCCCGGCCTCCGCCACGGCGTACTGGTCGGCGGCGTTCAACTCCCGGATCGCGGCAAGCCGTTCGAGCGAGAGCACGACCCCGCGCGCCAGCGCGGACGCCCCGCCCGCGAGCCCGCTGCCCGCCCCGCGCGGCACCAGCGGCACGCGGTGGCGGCTGGCCCACCGGGCGATCCGCTGCACCTGCTGGACGTTCTGCGGCAGTGCGACGGCCACCGGCAGCTGCTGCTCGACCGCGTCGGCGCGGTCACCGGCGTACGGGCGGACCGCGTCCTCGTCGTGGAGCAGCGCGTCCCTGCCGAGGAGGGCGCGGAGTTCGGCGATCTCCGGCAGGGCCGTGGTCCGCAGGTGCACGGCCGGAACAGCGTTCACGAATCACCCAAGTCGTCAGTGCGTTAAAGCCGGTGGACGGATGGCGCGGGTCGAATCGGCGGGATGGAGAGACGCGGAGGTGACGCGTTCTCGTCATTCCCGGGCGTACCGTGGAAGGGGCGGCCGTGGAGCGCGTTCCGATTCGCCCTCGATCCTGCCGGGCCGCGCACACCAGTTGACGCATTTTCGGGACAACCCACGTGTCTGACGTGGGGTTGTGTCATAATTCCTCCACTCCGCAAGGGATTAGCAGGATTTGACTACTCGTCCGATCGGCGGGAATCCCCGAGAGTACTTCCGGGGACAGGTCTTCACGCTCGCTTTGTCATGCCCTAGTCTCTCGGGGCCGAGAGCGGGTTGACGACCACGGGGGATTTCGAGATGAGCACACCGCCGACCGCAGACCAGTACGCCGACGCCCGTCCCGAGGGCGCCTGGGAACCAGTGGGGGCCGTCGCTCCGCCGCCGTGGGCCCCGCCGCGCCGCCGGGCCCGGAAGCTGCTGCGCGGCGCCCTGGCGGGGCTGGCGCTGGTCGTCGGGATCAGCGCCGCGCTGGCCGTGGCCGGCTACTACTACCGGGACGCCCCGATCACCGCCGACGCCGGTGACTGCGTGCACAACACCGGCAGCACCGAGGACCCGGAGGTCAGTGTGGTGCCGTGCTCCTCCCCGGAGGCCGAGTTCGTGGTGATCAAGATGATCCACCTGGTGAACGACGACGCCTGCGACGGCGTCCCGGGCACCGTCGCTACCTACCGCGAGGAGCGCACCCGCGCCTCCTTCAGCCTCTGCCTGGGCCGCAACGACTACTCCTGACGCACCGTCGGCGGGCGGGCGGCGGGCGGTCAGGGCCGGGTGAGGCGGCCGTGCGCCTGGGCGAGGGTGAGGGCGGCCAGGGTCATGCCGTCGTCGAGGTCACCGGTGGCGATCCGGTCCCAGAGGTCGACCAGCGGGAGCCAGCGGGTCGCGAGGACCTCGTCGTCGTCGGACGGGGTGCCGGCGGCGGTCGGGTGGGTCGGCACGGTCGCGTGGACGACGGCGACCTCGGTGGCGAGCAGGCCGGAGTCGGGGGTGATGGTGCCGAGGAGGTGGAACTCGGCCTCCCGGACGCCGAGTTCCTCAAGCAGCTCGGCCTCGGCGGTGACCAGCGGGTCCGTGCCGTGCGAGAAGCCGCGGGGCAGGGCCCACTGGGGACGGCCGAGGGGGTAGCGGTAGGTGCGGACGAGGCCGACGGTGTCGCCGCTGCGGACCGGGAGGACCACCACGCCGGGCCCCTCGGTGCAGGGCCGGATCCGCAGGTGGCTTCCCTTCGTCCCGCTGGGGAAGGTGACCTCGTCGTCGTACACCTCGACGAAGCGGTTGCCGTAGGCGAGCACCTCCCGGTCCCGCCGGATCGCGCCCGCAGTGTCCGGGCCCTCGTGACCCTCGGTGTCCGTCATGCCGGTCAGCCCCTCACGTCCACGACTTGCCCCAGTGCGCACGCCAGCCGACGGGTGGTCAGGCGGCGGACCGCGGTCTCCTTGCCCTTGCGGAACAGGACGTTACCGACCGCGCCGACCGCCATGGCCGGATAGCCGACGATTCCGGGGAGTCGCCACACCTCCAGAGCCATCGCCGGGCCGACCGCCCCAGCGGCCGTGAGCACCAGCTCCACCGCGAGGCCGCCCCTGGGGGCGACGGCGACCCGACTGCCGAGGAGTGCGGCGACCCGGGCCAGGTGGGCGTCCAGGGCCTTGCGGGCGGCGAGCTGGTCCGGTGCGGCGCGCAGCTCGTCGACGCCCTTCCAGAACGGGGACGTTCCCGTGCGCCCGCGTTCGGCGCGGGCCGCCAGGAGGGCGCTGATCGCCTCGGTCGCGCCCGCCTCCAGGGCGGCCAGCCGGGAGCGTACCGGCTCCGCGGCGAGGCCGCCCACCGCGTCGACCCGGACCTCGAACAGCGGTGGCGCGTACGGCTGTTCGGCGGTGGGTGGCGGCTGGGCGGGGAGCGTGTCGCCGGACGGTGCGGTGGCGGGGCGGGTCAGGGAGCGGTGGTGGGCGAGGGCGAGCTCTTTGGTGATGCCGTGGTCGGCCAGGCCGTCGACGGAGGGGCCGGTGTCGGTGCTCAGGGTGGAGTCCGCGACGCCGATCGAATCGGCGACGACCAGGTTGTACAGGGTGTCCACGAACCCGATCAGCAGGGCCAGCGGGCCGGGCCCACCGACGATCTCCTCCGGGGTCCGCCCGTCGGCGTCACCCGGCCACGGCAGGGCCAGCCGGAGCCGGCTGCGGTCGTCGAAGTACTCCGGCCGGCCCGTCCCGAGCCTGCGTATCGCACCGGCTAGTGCGGCCCGGACCTCCTGGTACCGCTCGGGTAGCGCCGGCGCCGGCGGCTCCGCTGCGGCCGCGACCACCAGTGCACCGAGCGCGACCCGCCCACCCGCCGGCCGGGCGGCCACCCTCGGCACCCGCCGGAACTCCTCGCGGACCAGCGCGATCCCCTCGGCCCGTTCGGTGCCGAGCCACTCGGCGTTCAGCAAACGGTCGAGGCCGACCGCCTGTTGGCGCACCTCGTCCGGGTCGAGGCCGTACCCGGCGGGGTGGTTGAGCTCCGGTAGCAGGAAACTCATGAACGGCCGTTCGTGGCCAACGGCCCGCCCCAGCATGGCGGTTGCCGCCTCCTCGTAGGAGTGCGCCCCGAACAGGTGGATCCGGAAGGGGTGTTCACCCGCAGCTGCGGCGGGTCTCGACCGCAGCACGGTGGTGGCGACGCGCAGGAAGCCGTACGAGTCGAAGGCGTACGCCTGCGGGACGACCACCTGACGGCCCAGCACGAGCGTCATCAGCACCTCGGTGAAGATCTGCAGCCGAAGCTCCGCGTCCGCGTCCGCGTCCGCCGCCGCCCCCGGCCGGACGGTGCGGATGGAGTCCAACACCTCCAGGTACTGGTACCGCGCACCCTCGCCGTACGCCATCTCACGCCCCCCGGTGTGATCCCTGTCCCGACAGCTGGACGCTACCGCCGATCCCCGACCGCCGACCAGTGGTTTCGCGACGTGCGACGCGGGCGCGGACCTGCTATCCAGACACCTCAGGGAACAGATCGGGGGCCGGGAAGCGGACGCTGAACAGGGGCATGCCGGGGTTGAACTTCCCGATGGGTCCTGGTGGGACTGGGACGTCGTCGCCTGGGACCGTGGGCAGTTCCGGCTCGCCGCGGACTACGACCTCACCTATCACCACGGCCTGGGGCTGGTGTTCGGAGAACCGTTCTTCGTCAGCTGCCCGGCGGCGTTCCGGGATCCCCTTTTCCGCCCACCCGCGTCCGAGGAACTGGCGGCAGTCACCGGTCCGCTCGGTGAAAGGCCGTCCGTGCTCGTCGCCTTCGAAGCGGACGCCGGCGGGGCGGACCCGGTCTCGTGCCTCGTCGCCGCCCACTACTCGCTCAGGGCTTGAGACTTGCCTCTGCGATCGCCGCCACGACGCCGTCGGCGTCGCAGGTGAAGCCGCCCGGGCTGAAGTCGGGGGAGACCTTGAGCATGACGACGCCCGTGAGGTCCACGCTTACCTGCTGCGGGTTGTTGATCTCCAACATGACGGTCTTGAGCAGCTTGCCGTCACCGTAGACGGACAGCTTCCCGGGTTTGCCGACCCCGCCGTCGTCGAGTCCCGCGGTGAGGGAGAGCGACTTGTACCGCTGGTTGATGCTGTACTCGTAGCCGCCCTGGCAGGGGTACCGGAAGACCATGGAGTTCGGGTACGTCTTGCGGCCCATGGTCGTGGTCCGCAGCTGGAGCCCGTCGTTGCCGAAGCTTCCGAGGGCGGTGAGGTCGTGCAGCTCCGCTCCGCCGGCGGGCAGGGACGGGGGGCTCGGCGGTCCCGAAGTGCCGACCGCGGCCGAGGCCGTCGCGGTGACCGTGACCGTGACGGTGGCGGTGGCCGTGGCATGCACGGTCTCCGTCACCGTTTTGGCGGTTGGCGAGTTCACCACGGTCGGCAGACCGAAGAAGCCGAGTAGGAGGCCCGCCACCGCCGTGCCGGCGGAGACGAGCGCGGCGACCTCCCCCAAACGTCGGGATGCCGGTGCCTGGGGCGTTGCCGGCGGAGCTGCGGGCGGCAGGGGCGTGCCGGCTCCGGGGGGCGTTGGCGCACTTACGGGGTCTCCTCTGACGGGCTCGAAGGGACCGCGAGGGCAGACCTGAGCCGCCCGTGGTCGGGCCTCGCGCCCCCGCGTCGCAGACATGAATTCCAGCGGGCGACCGACACCCCGTCAAGACCACGTCCACGACACCATCCCAGCACCCGGTGCGGCGCGCGCGGGCCGGGACCGGCGGGTTCGACGACGCCTCCGTGGCCGCCCGAGAGCCACACCTGGCCGGAGTGCCACTCGAACAACTTGACCACCGATCGCCACTCCTGAGCCACTGTCAGTGGCGGATGGGAGTGTGGGGCGTCCGTCCGGGGCAGGCCGGACGGGAGGGGAGGGCGGACAGTTGGGCCAGCCGGCACAGGTCTACGTCGTCGTCGACGCCAGCAGGTACGCGGGGAAGGTCGGGCTCTCCGGCACGCCGGCGAACTCGCGGGTGCAGGACCACATGGGGCGCGGCTGGGCCTTGTACCGTTCGCTGATCCTGCCCACCCGTGAGCAGGCCGCCCTCGTCGAGGGCCTGGTGAAGGACGCCCTGGAACTCCGGGGCGTCCTGGGCTTCCTGAGGCCTGATCAGATGCCTCAGCGCGGGTACACCGAGACGTTCGACATCCGGATCATCTCGCCGGCCGAGGTGTTCGCCATGGTCACCGGCGGGGCCGCGTTGCTTCCGCCGGTCCTGCCGGTGGCCGAGCTGCAGGCGGCGCCGGACCTGGCGGAGGCGGCTCCGCCGAGGAAGGGCCGGTTCGCCAAGCTGAAGGACAAGTTCCTCGGCAAGGCCAAGGGCTCCGCGCCGGCGGTGGCGCCGGCCGCACCTGTGCCCGAGGCGCCACCCGATCCCGAGGGCGTGCTCGACCAGCAGGCCGCGCGCGCACACGAGGCGAGGCAGGAGTCGAACGCCCGTCTGGCCGCGAGGAGTTCTTACCGGGAGGACCCTTACACGGCGATCTGGAGCACGTGCCACCGCTGTGGCTCCCTCACCCGGACCCTGCTCGCTGTCGCCGCCTGGTCGGGGCCCGAGTGCCCGAGCTGCCTGCGGGGCCCCACCCTCATGGGCGGGCGGACGAGACGGTCCGGCCTGTTGGTCACCGTGCAGACCCGCGGCAAGGGCCCGGGCGCGCTCCGCGGCTTCTGCGTGGTGCCCTGGTGGCGCGACGCGTACCTTCCGGAAGGGCCGCAGGGCACCCACAACCGGCGCCCGGCACGGGCCTTCGGGTTCATCCCGACCTCCTTGCCCGGACTCCTCGCGGGCGCCGTCATGTATCGCTTGGAGGAGGACCACGGTCTGACGCCGAGTCGGAGCCAACAGGATTCCCGGCGCGAAGTCCACCGGTACAAGAGCGACTACATCGATGCCGGGTACGTCCTCGCGCTGGCCCAGACCGAGCTGCTCCTGCTCAACGCCGCTGACGAGGCCATCACCGACAGGGCGTTCACGGCGGAGATGGAGGGCACGCTCCGCTCGATCGTCCGGGACCGGTGGGCCCCGCCCGAAACCCTCCTTCGATGGGTCGGTGAGGACTATGTCGGGGACCTGGTCCCCTCGCGGCGGCTCGCCGTCCGCTGGACGCCTCCCGTGCCCTCCGGCTCCGCCCACCGACAGGAGGCCGGAGAGCGGGCCGCGATCAGCGCTCAGCGGATCTAACCTTCGGTCCCCGCATGTCAGTTGCACTGATCCGCCGTGCGAAGGAGCCGGCCGACTGAGCAACACCGAGCCCGACAAGCACCTGGACGTCACTCGGATCCCCGCCGACCCGGCCGAACTGCCGCTCCCGATGTTCCCCACCGTCCACACCGCGCTCGTCGCCTACCTCGGAGGCTCCACCGGATTCTCCACCCACGGCTGGGACGACGGCGTCGACCCGCGCGCCCTCGTCACCACCCGCGCCGCCCACCACTCGCCGACCTCGGGCTGACGGACGTGCTGACAACCCACGCCTCGCCGCCACGGCCAGTGCCGATCTGATCTACGTCCTCGACCAGTGCACCTGGGCGCGGTGCGCCGCCGAGGAGGGCCCTGCCGGAACGTGACAGCTCATTCCGCCCGGCTGCTCCCCAGGGAGATCCGCCGGAGCGTGCCACCAGGGGATATCGGATTTCCGGTATCGCGGCCGGTGCCGTACTGTTGCGTTCACCGACGCGGGGTGGAGCAGCTCGGTAGCTCGCTGGGCTCATAACCCAGAGGTCGCAGGTTCAAATCCTGTCCCCGCTACTACAAGAGGCCCGGTCCCGGTGCACAGTGCACCGGGACCGGGCCTTTTCTCATGGCCGAGCCTTCGGGTTGGACGGACTTCCAGCAGCGGCGGGGCCCGGTCGGGCGGGACGTGATGGGGCCGGTCGACCGGTCGCCGGTCCGCCGAGGGCGTGCGGTCCGGTACTTCGTTGTGGGTGGGGCTGGAAGAGGTCACCACATGGACAGGGGCGGCGACATCACGCTGCGGTTCGAACCGGATCAGTGGGAGCGGCTGGAGCCGTTGCTGCCGGTGGGATCGGCCGGGACGTTACGGTCGGCTCGATGTCCGTTCCCACAGGTTCAACGGCTCAGGCAGTTGCTGGCCGGGCCAGGGCGATCGCGTCTTGCAGGCCGTCGTGACCGGGTGGGTGATCACCCCCCCCAGGCGCGTGCGCAGGCGGTGAAGCGGTCCAGCAAGGTGCAGTCCGGTCCGAGCAGGCCCCCCGTGACGACCATGGGTTCGCCCGGGGCTCACGGGTGCCGCCGCTGTGCGAGAGGACGATCGCCACATCGCCACATCGCCACATCGCCGCTGCCGAGCACCGCAGCGCCCGTGAGTGCCACATGGGTGTCGCTCCACGACCAGGCCGACATGCCGATCCGGTACAGCCGCTGCTGGAACTCGGTGGCCACGGTGGCGCTGCCACCGACACCGAAGAGCGACGGCGGCTGTCGCGGCGGCCGGCAGCACGGGGAGGGGCGGTGCCTCGTCGGTCACGGTGGAGACGCCGTCCAGCACCACCACCGTCCGGCAGCACGACGACGTGATCCTCCGTCGGTCGCGAGGGGCCGCCTCCGGGTCGTCCGCCGAGCAGTACGTGCCAGGGGGTCGCCGGCGCGTGGAGCGGTGGCGTGAGGGTCTCCGGTTTCCGGTTCTGCCGCATGTCGTACCTCCGCCGTGGAGTCCGGCGGCGGAAGGTGAACGGGGGGCGGCGCGGAGCGGGACGACCGGGGTGACGCGCGATCAGGTACGCGGCACCCCGGCCGGGTTCCGGGCTCCCCGGACGGGCGGAGGAGAGAGGGTCAGAGCTCGAAGTAGTCGCGGCTGTTGGCCGGGACGAGGTCCACGTACTCGGGGTGCTTGACGATCCAGCCCTTGATGTACGGGCAGTACGGGAGCACCGCGAGGCCGCGCTCGCGGGCGTCGTCCAGCGCGAAGCGGGCGAGCGTGCTCGCCAGGCCGTGGCCCTCGAAGGCGGGGTTGACCTCGGTGTGGGTGAAGGCGATCTCGCCCTCCCCGAGGCGGTACTCGGCGAAGCCGGCGAGCCGGTCGCCGTCGACTATGACCTCGTAGCGGTTGAGGTCCGGGCGGTCGACGATCTTCGATTCCATCGGGGGCTCCAGGGTGGTCGGTGAGGACTCGTGGTCGTCCTCGCGTGCGGGTGGGTCAGTGGCCGTGGCTCACACAGAACTCGTTGCCGGCCGGGTCCTGGAGAACGGTCCAGGACAGGCCGGGCACCTGCTGCTCGCCGACGACCGTCGCGCCCAGGTCCACCAACCGCCGGACCTCGGCCGCCAGGTCGTCGGCCTTGAAGTCCAGGTGGACCCGGTTCTTGCCGAGCTTGGGTTCGGACACCTGCTGGAACCCGAGCGTCAACGGCTCCGCACCGACCATCACGAACTCGCCGAAGTCCTGGGTGATCTCGGCGCCGAGCGCACCGGCCCACCACCGGGCCAGTTCGTGTGGGGAGGAGCAGTCGATCGTGATCATCGTTGCGGAGACGGTCATGGGTCACCCTAACCACATCCGACCCGGTCCGCGTCAACCGCCTGACATGCCGTCACTTGGGTGGAAGCGGTCCGTCAACTCATGCGTGGGGTGGTCGGGCCGGGGCGGGTCAGTGGAGGCGGCGCAGGCCGTCGCGGACCCGGCGGGCGTCGCGCAGGCGCCGCTCGTAGGTGGCGCCGAGGACCAGCAGGAGCAGGCCACCCGCCGCGAGTGGGACCCAGCGGGGGAGCGCGCCGATGAGCTGGGTGACCAGCGGGGTGAGCTCGTGCACCGCGACGGCGGTGAGGGTGGCCGCGCCGAACAGCAGCGGGGCGCGGAGCCGCTGCCGGGCGCCGAGGACGGTGAGGGCGAGGGCCGCCGAGCCGAGCAGCAGCGGGCGTGGCCAGGTCGGTTCGGCCCAGACCGCGACCATGCTGGGCAGCAGCGCGAGGCCGAGCCCGGCACCGTAGGCGGTGGTGGAGGAGAGCTCCGGGCTGCGGCGGCGCCGCAGGTGACCGATGGTCAGCGCGGCGGCCGCCACGCTCAGGGTGTACGGCTCGGGGACGGTGACCCCGGCCAGGGCGAGGCGCACCCAGGAGGAGAGCACCAGCAGTCCGGTGCCGACCAGTGCGGCCTGGCGGCGGTCCGGCCGCAGCGCCACGGCGAACGCCAGCACGCCGCCGACGGCCAGCGCCAGGCTGAGCGCGCCCGGGTGACCGGCCGTCAGCGCGAACGCCGGGAGCGCGGTGGCGTATCCCGTCCCCTCGACGGCCAGGGCGAGCGAGGGACGGTCGCCCTCGTGGGGGCGGCGGGCCAGGACGGCGGCCGCCGCGATGGCGAGGGTGGTCACGGTGAGGAGGAGGAAGGCGAGTTGGTACGGGGCCAGGCCGCCGGTCTGCCCGGCGGCGAGGGCGGTGACGGTCATGGCGACCACGGCGAAGGCGCCGAAGGGCGGTGCCCAGCGCTGCGGGAGCCGGCCGGCGAGGAGCGCCGCGCCGACCGTCAGGACGGACCAGACGACGAGCGTCGCGGTCCGGTCGGCCCCGCCCCAGACCACGGCGGCGGTGGCCGCCGGGAGCAGCGCGAGCAGGTACGGCGCGGGGTCGGTGGGCCGTCGGAGGGCAAGGGCGGCGGTCGCGGCGGCGGTGAGCAGCAGGGCCCAGAACGTGCCGGTGGTGAGGGGGAGTTCGAGGAGGGCAGGGAGCAGGCAGGCGAGTACGGAGCCGGTGGCGAGGGCGGTGCGGAGCAGGACGCGGGCGGGCGCCGGGCGGCCGGTACGGGCGCAGCGGGCGGCGGTGGCGGCCAGCAGGGCGGTCAGCAGTCCGAGCAGGGCGGCCGGGGCGAGGGGGAGCGACCAGGTGGTGGTGCGGAGCTGGGTGAAGTCGGCGCCGGGCCAGTCCCAGGCGAGGGCCCAGCGCTCCAGCGGGCCGAAGTAGGCGAGCGCGAGGGCCGGCAGGGCGGCGAGTTGGGCGAGGAGGACGGCGCCGGCGCCGGCGATGAACAGGCCGAGGGGTGTGGGTGGGGCGGTCGGCGTCTTGACGGTGGCACTGCCTTCGGGCGCGGCCGGGGCGGTGGGAGGAGGGGTGGGGGTGGAGGCGGTCAGGGGGACGAGGGTGGCGAGCAGCAGCAGGGCGCCGGGGACGGCGTAGCCGGCCGGGACCCAGGGGGTGGGGAGGAGGAAGCGCAGGCCGACGCCGATCCCGGCGAGCGGGGCCGCACCGGCCAGGACGGCTGCGGCGCAGCGCAGTTCGTGGCCGACCGCGCGGGGGAGCAGGGAGGCCGGGCGGCCGGTGGAGACGGCGAGTCCGAGGGCCGTGAGGAGGATGAGGGAGGGCCAGGCGAGCTGAGCCTCCGTCAGGCCGGTCGCGGTGAGGAGCTGGGTGGCGGAGGTGAGGGTGCCGAGCAGGGTGAAGCCGACGCCGCAGGCGACCAGTGCGTGGGTGGGGCCCGGAGCGGAAGAATTGGTGGTGCGGGGCGGGATCCGGGTGGCCAGGAGGAGGTCGAGCAGGGCGGTGAGCAGGAAGGCGGTCGCGTAGCCGCCGATGTCGGTGCCGATGGCCAGGGCCGCGAGCGAGAGCGGCAGTTGGGCGAGCACCAGGGCGGCGGCGCGGGGGCCGCGGAGGGTGGTCGCGGTGCCGTAGGCGGCCGCGCCGAGGGCGGTCAGGGCCGTGGTCGCCGCCCAGTAGGAGGCGGCGGGGACCTGGTCGAGGGCCGCGAGGCCGACGGCGCGGGCGGCGAGCCAGTCGAGGAGTACCAGGACCACGCCGAGCACGGCGAAGGTCTCGGCGGTGGCGGTGAGGCCCCGTCGGCGCAGCGGCAGCGGGGCGAGTAGCGCGCAGAGGGTGACGGCGGCGAGCACCGCGGCGCGGCCGCCGATGCCGAGGCTGCCCCAGCTGACGACGGTGAAGACCAGCGCCGCGATCGCCACCATCAGCCCGCCGAGCACCAGCAGTACCGTCTGCGCCGACGGCCCGGAGACCTCCTTGGCGGGGGCGGGCGGCCGGCCCCAGGGAGCGGCCGGGGCTGCCCAGTTGGGGCCGGCGGGCGGCCGGGCCGGCTGGAACGGTCGGGGCGGCGGGTCGGGGAGGTCCTGCCGCGCGCGGAGGGTGGCGAGGAGCTGGTCCCGTCGCACGATCAGCCCGTGCCGTTGGGCGTCGAGCGCGTTGAGGGCGACCGTCACCTGCCAGAGCGCGGCGGCGTCCTGCCCGAGCAGTGGCAGCCGGCAGGAGGGGCAGCGGGCGGCCCCGGGGGTGGTGGCCAGTGGTGCGCCGCAGCCCGGGCAGGGCAGTGAACCGGTCGTCATGACGGAGATTGTGAGGCCGGAACGGGTGCCCGGCCATGAGTACGGCTACTCAGAAACCGTGCTCAGCCCATCCGGCCGTACCTGGCTGGGCCGACGGAGGCCGGGCGGGACGGTGTGTGGGACGGCAATGGTACGGCGGGGGCGGGCGGTGGAACTGATCGTTCTGACGGGCCGTCATCTCTACCGGAGCGCCGTGAGAGCGGCCTTCCGTGACCGCTCTTCCGCCGAGACCGAGGTGACCCCGTGGCCGACACCGTCGACACCGTGATGAACCGCCTGCACGAGGTGCTGGTGGACATGCTGACCAGGGGCGCCGCCGCGGCCGGCACCAGGGGCCTGCACGAGGTCGTCCAGCGGGCGACCGCGCTGGGCCCCGAGGGGGCCTGGCTGGCCGCCGCCGGACGGGGGAGCCTCGCCGGACTGGCCATCGCCCAGGGGCAGTTCGAGGTGGCCCTGCTCCACCTGGATGCGGCGGTGGACGGCGGCTTCAACGACTGCGTGCTGTTCCACATGCCGGTGGTGGCCCCGCTGTACCGCGATCCGCGGTTCCACGCCCTGTACGCGCGGATGCGGATCTCCCAGGCCGACCTCGACGAGCTCCTCTGGCTGCACCGGGAGGTGCAGATCATGACGAAGCAGGCCCAGGACGCGAGCGTCGACAACATCGGCCGCCTGGACAACGGGGTCTCGCTCCTCCCGCAGGCCCCGATGCCGACCCGCGAACCGGACACCGTCGGCGTCCTGATGACCCGCATCGACCTGGCCGCGACCCGGACCGCGCTCCAGGCGGCCGCCGTCCGGGCGGACCTCCAGCGCGCCTCCGGCAACGTCAGCCTCAGCCTGATCGACGACTCCTGGGACTACGGCCGGGCCAGGCGCGACGCCTGGTACGCCGACGGCCTGGAGTCGCACCGCCTCCAGGCGGGCGAGCTCCGCGCCTTCGTCGAGCGGCCGGGCGTCTCGCACGCCCTGCTGCCCTGCCCGCCGCTGGGCTCGATCGCCTACCCGACTGTCTGAGGGCGGCGGGCTACCCGCTCAGCGTTGGGCGGTGGGACGGACGACGATGTCGTTGACGTCCACCGCGGTGGGCTGGGCGATCGCGAAGGCGACGGCCTCGCCCACCGCCTCCGGCGGGATCGCGAACTCCTCGCGGGCGGAGAGGAGTTCGGCGCGGACGCGGTCGTCGGGAACGGAGTCGACGAAGTCCGTCCGGACGAAGCCCGGTGAGACCACGGTGACCCGGACGCTCGCCCCGGCCTCCTGGCGCAGGCCCTCGGAGAGGGTGCGCACCGCGTTCTTGGTCGCGGCGTAGACGGCCTGGTTCGGTACGACCTTCAGGCCGGCGGTGGAGACGACGTGGACGAACTGGCCGCCGTCCTGGGCACGGAAGACCGGCAGGGCGGCGGCGATCCCGTACAGGACGCCCTTGAAGTTGACGTCGACCATCGCCTCCCAGTCCTCGACCCGCAGGTCGTCGAGCGGCGAGACCGGGCCGATCCCGGCGTTGGCGACCAGGACGTCCAGGCGGCCGTAGCGTTCCCGGGCCAGCGTCACCAGCGCCGCGAGGTCGGTGCGGCGGGTGACGTCGGTGGTCGCCCAGACGGCCTCGCCGCCGAGTTCGGTGATGCGGGCGGCGAGGCCGCGCAGGCGGTCGGTTCGGCGGGCGCCGAGCACGAGGCGGGCGCCGCGCTCCGCCAGCAGGAGCGCGGTGGCCTCGCCGATGCCGCTGCTCGCGCCGGTGATGGCGACGACCTTGCCGCGGATGCCGTCGGTTCCGGACATGGATGTACCCCCTGGGAGTCGAACCGGACACGTGTCCGGAACTGCTGGCAAGCGTAGCGGACACGTGTCCGGTTATGCTGGGGGTGAGGTTTGGAGGATTGGGAATGGCCGAGGATTCACCGGCGGCACGACGTGCCGACGCGGAGCAGAACCGGGCGCGCATCCTGGCGGTGGCGCGGGATGCGCTGTCGCGGTCCGGGGGTGAGGTCACGCTGAAGTCGATCGCCGGGGAGGCGGGTGTCGGACAGGGCACGCTCTACCGGCACTTCGCGACGCGCGAGGCGCTGGTGCTCGAGGTCTACCGGCGGGATGTCGCCGAACTCGTCGCAGCGGCAGATGAACTGTTGGACCGTCAGGAGGCTTGGCCGGCGCTGCGGTTGTGGTTCGACCGGCTGGCGGAGTTCGGCCGGGTCAAGCACGGGATGGCCGGTGCGCTGGACGCGGCCACCCGGAACGAGCTGTCGGCGGAGCACTACCAGCCGGTGGTCGACGCGATCGAGCGGCTGCTGGCCGCCTGCCGGGAGGCCGGGGTGGTGCGGCGCGACGTGGACGCGGCGGACGTCCTGCTGCTGGTCGGCTTCCTGTGGCGGGTCGACTGGACCACCGCCCCGGACGGACGGGCGCAACGCCTCCTGGGCATCGCCCTCGACGGACTGCGCGCCTGAAGCCTGTCGGACCGATGGTCGGTGGCCTGACCGCTCCTGGCCGTGACGTCGTTCACCGCACGAGCGACCTGTGCCCGGGCTGACCTGCCGGAGTCGGGCGTGGGCCGGCAGCCTTGAGGGAATGGCCGGGAACAAGCGGCCCGCCCGCCCCCTGGGCACGATCACTGAACTCGCCCGGAACTCCACGCCGTTGAGACCTGTCAGGCCGGTTCAGGACCCATACTGGTGCGGTGACGGACTTACAGGGCGCGGCCATTGAGGACGGCGGGATCTGGGGTCGTTCAGCCGCGCACGCTCGATCCGCCCGGGCCTTGGCCGAGCACGCACTGGCCGGCGGGGACGCGCGGGCATTCGCAGAGTCGGTCACGCAGTGGGAGGTCGTTCTGCGGGACCCGACCGTTCCGGATCCGGCCCTGCCGCTCTTGGAACTCGTAGCCGTGGAGGTCAACTGGTCTCTGGTGCTCGGCAGTACGGAATCCCTGTCGAGAAGCATCGCCCGCCTGGACCAGGCGTTGGCCCGCTCTCCGGAGGCACGCACCCGGACGGACGTCCAGCGGGCACGACTTGCCGCCCACGAGGTCCGTGCCTCGCTCACCGAGGCCACTGACCCTCCGCATTCGGCGGAGGACTGGTCGACGGTCTCGGGCATCGCGCGATTCCTCGCGCATTCGGCGACGAACGGCAGTACCGAGCAAGGAGGATGGTTCGCCGTCATTGGCCGAGCCCTCCTCAACCACCACGAGCTGACGCTGGATCCGGAATCCATGGGCGAGGCGATCCGGTCACTTCGATGCGCCGTGTCCGCCCTCACCGGCCCTCGGCGGGAGATCGCCGGTGCCTGCTACTTGCTGGGTCGTGCACTTCGCCTGCGGGGAGAGCGAGATCGCTCGCCGGACGATCTCAGCGAGGCGGTCGGCCTCCTGGCCAGGGCCGTGACCGAGGCGGATTTCGACTCGCCGTCCATCATGCCGTACCTGTCGAACCTCGGTTTCGCCCACCTCGCTCGGTACCGTCTCACGGGCGAACTCGACTCACTGGACGACACGATGTCGGCCCTGGCACGTGCTCTGGCTGCCTCCAACGACCCGCTGGAGTCCGACCACCGACTCCAGAACCTCGTCAACTGCGTGGGTGAATGGATAAGTGTCGGCGGTTACGCGCACACACTGCTCAGCCACATCGCGCTGGTGGAGTCGCGCCTGGCGCCAGGCCGGCTGGCCGGCTGGACGCTCCTCGACCTGGGGCTCACGGCCTACCGTCGAGCGGTCGGCCAAGGGGCGGTGTCCGACTACCTGCTGGCTGCAGTGATCTTTCGTCGCTGCGCCCGCCTGATCCCTGCCGACACGACCACCTTCGACGGCCTGCTCACTCGATCGGGCGAGCCCGTGAGCTGCCACGAGGACGTGCGCTTCGCATGGACGCTCGACGGCCTCAGAACCCTCATGGCCACGACCGGCCCGAGTGACTCGTACGCCGCGGTTCTCACGGCTGCGGCCGAGGGCATCGGGGAGCGACTGCTCTCCGGGGGCATCAGCGCGCACGCCACCATGGCGGGACACATGGCCGCCGACTACGAACTGGCCCTGTTCGTCCACCTCGACAATCTTGGAGCAACCGATGCCTGAGGAGTTCGGCGGGATCAGTTTCGACGGTGACTCCTACCTCAACTACCTGTTGGACGACTCGTCAGAAGACCCCTTCCCACCGGGAAGCATCCCTGACCTCTCACCCTGGGAAGAGGACCGCGAGCGCCAGTTGCTGATCTACTTCGTCCTCCGATCGGTGGCGATCCTCGGATCGGCTCCGGACGAAGGCGCCATGGAGGGGCACCGCGCGTGGAGGCGGGCCGTCCTCGATCGTGCGCTGCGTCTGTACTGGTGGACCAAGCAGGGGAATCCGCTGCCGCTGCCCACCTGGGCGGAGGAAACGGTCACACAGGTCCGCGATCACCTTCGTCCCTCCTTCCCCCACGTCGATGACATCGAGGTCGTCGTCACGTTCGACCCCCGTCTGTACGTTCGGGCGCACCATTCGACGCGCCAGATCAAGTTGTCCCTGGTCACTCGACAGCTGTGGCACAACATCGATCTCTTCCTCTGGAACTCCGTGAGCCTGCGGCAGGACCTGGTGGGCACGACCGGCAGCAACGCCGCACTCCCACGACCTTCCTACGACAGCCTCATCCCGTTCCTCCTGCCGCTCTACCGCAATGTCCGATGGGACCAGATCCCGATGATGCGGGTGTCTTCCGAACTGGCCGGCGGGGGAGCCGTCAATGCGGCACGGATCCAGATGACCTTCATGATCGCCCACGAGTTTGCCCATCTCCTCCTGCACGAAGAGGGCAGATCGGGCCCGGAGCTCGAGGCCGAGGCCGATCGCTTCGCCTACGACACCCTCTTCAGGAACCCGACGGCCAACATCACCGTCGGCGACGTCTGGATGGCGATCCGCTGGCTGTTCGAGATCCGCGCTGTGGAAAAGCTCCTGGCATGGCGCCTGTCAGGCGAGGAAGGAACGTTCCCGACCACCGGACCACCACGCCAGACCCTGCTCCACCCCTTCGTCCGCGTGGCCGGACCCTCGAGCATCGACACCGTACTGGGAGGTGCCGGACTGTACGTCATACGGTCCATCAGGCGTCAACTGGAAGCTTCGAGTGCGAAGGCCGTCCGAGAGAGTGCCTCCCGCTGGGAGAGCACCCTGACGTCCGAGGAAGCGAACCGTCCGACCTCGCACGCCATTCAGATGTTCCCCCCTTCCTAGCCCTGGAGACATGAATGACCGTCATCGAGCTCGACGTGGAGATCGATCCCCACGACTCCGGACTTCCGGGATCAGCGTTGATCGACGTCGAGGAGCACAGGTTCACGGACCACGGGATCGACGTCAGAGTGCTGTCCGTCGAGGAGGGACACGGCTTCGGCGTCTCGGAAATCGTCACCATCGCCCTTTCGATCGCCGGCGGGGTGGCCTCCGACGTCATCGCGAGCGCGCTCAAGTCGGCCACCCGCGGGGTGATTCGCCGTGTCCGCTCACGCCGGTCGCGCAGCGACGGAAGCGTCGAGGGAATCACCGAGCTCATCGAGCGCGAACGTCATGAGCCCGAGCAGGCCGACGGGGAGCGTCACTCGGATTAGAGGCCGTGCCGGTCGGTGCGGGGGTCAGGGAGTGGCGGTCCAGGTGTGGGCCACGTCGATGACGAGGCGGTTGTCCAACTGGAAGACGTGGAAGGGGAGTCGGGCCCGGACGCCGAGGCCGAGCTGGGTGCGGCCCTCGAAGCTGGAGGCGAACTTGGCCTCCACGAAGGTGCGGTGGCCGGTGAGGTCGATGCCGGGGAGGGGCTGGCCGGCGTGGCCGGGGTAGGTGGGGGTGCCGGTGGTGGGGGAGTAGGAGGGGGCGTCGGCGTAGATCTCGAGGATCGCTCCGCCGCGGACGGGGATCGGCCGGCCGGAGCCGTCCTGGTAGAGGGTGTCGACGTACTGGACGTGGTAGCCGACGGGGTGGGCGGTGGAGGTGCCCGGGACGTCGAGGACCAGGCGGTCGAAGCAGGGGTGGGCGCCGGCCCGGACGTCGGTGAGGGGCTGGGAGTTGGTGGAGGTGGCGGACTTCGGCAGGCTGCCCCAGCCCGTGGGGCAGGTCACCGGGGCGGAGGCGGTGGGCGTGCCGGGCCAGGCGGGTGCGGCCGAGGCCACGCCGCCGCCCAGCAGGACGGCCACCAGGGGGATCACGACCAGGCGCTTCATCGGGTGCCTCCTCGGTTCGTTCCTGGTCAGTCAGGAGTAAGGACGTGGACGGAGCGTCGATGGTTGCGCGACAAGGCCGGATCGGGAAGGGAGTTGCGCGTGAGGTCGGTGGGGTGGCAGCATCCCCGGCCATGACGACGAAGCGAAAGGCCGCGCGCCTCACCAGCCGGTGAGCGCGATGGCAGCACAGAGGAACCACCCGGGCATCCCGAGTCATCAGGATCTGCCCCGGTCCGCCCGGCAGAGCGCCATCGCGCGCCTGGCCCGGCGGTTGACCCCCGACGAGTACCACGAACTGCACGCCGCCCTGGACGCGGGGAGCGGCGAGGACCGGCACACGGCGCTCTTCCTGGCGACCGTCCGCCGCGACCTGGACCGGGTGGTGGCGGCGCTCCACGACCCCGTTCTCCGTTCACGAGCCCTGGCCGCAGCGGGACGGTTGCCTGTGCCCGACGAGGCCCTGGTGGGGGTGGTCAGGAGTGCGCCGCAGGCCCACCGGCTCGACCTCTACCGGCAGTTGCGCCGGACCAGGAGGCGGGAGCTGGCCGACCGGCTGCTGCCGGAGGTGCACGAGCGGTACGGACGGCGGGAGGCGGCCCACCTGTTGGCGGCCTGCTCCCCGGAGACCGTCCACCCCTGGCTGTCCCGGCTGACGCTCGGTGACGGGGTGCTGGCCGCCCTGGCCAGGACCGCTCCGGTGGAGCTGGTCCGCTTCCTGGCCGAGGAGGAGCAGGAGCAGGGGAAGAAGCGGTACGGCCGAGGTTCGGGGCCGAGCCCTTGGCGCGGTGTGAACCGGCAGCTGGTCACCTCCGCGACCAGGCGGGACGTGGAGGCCGGATTCCAGCTGCTGGCCACGGCACCCCAGTTGCTCACCGGCGAGGCGGTGGTCGAGCTGCTGGCGCGGCCCGACCGGGTCGTGGAGGCCGTCCGCCTGCGAGGGATCGATGAACTCCCGTTGCCTCAAGATGAGTTGCCGCCACACGTGGCGAGGGCGGTCCGGCGGCTGTCGGAGGAGCAGCTGGTGCTGCTCGCCCGCACCTGCCATCCGCCGCGTTGGTCCGGCGCACGCCAGGGTCTGTTCGTCGAGCCGCTGCTCGCGCTGCTGGAGCCGGGGCTCCGGGCCGAGGTGGCGGCGGCGGTGATCGGGGAGTCCAAGGCCGGAGACTTCCCGGCCACCGGCCTGCTGCTGGCTCTCGGGCCGGAGCAGCGGGCCGAACTGGCCCGTTCGTATCTGGCGGCCCACCCTGGCCGCCGCCGGTCGAGGACGCTCGGCGTGCTCCGGCTGCTGCCGCTCGCGGAGGCCGAGGACCGGCTGACCGAGGCGACGGCCGCGCCGCGCCACCTTGAACGGGCCGAAGGGTGGCGGGCGTTGCTGGACTGCGCGACCGCGCAGGGCGATCCGGACGAGTTCGCCCGGATCGCCCGCCTCGGGGAACGGGCCTGGCACGACCAGCCCGAGGTGCGGCAGGCGGTGCTCGGGAAGATGGCCGCCGCGCCCGCCGCCCTGCTCGCCGCCGTGCCGACGGAGCTGCTGCGGGACGCCACCCTGACGGTGGCCCAGGCCCGGGACACGACGGCGTACTGCCTGGGGCCGATGGCCGGCTGGCTCCGGCGGACCCTCCGGCGAGCGGTGGCCGACCGGGACCTCCCGCGCGTGACCGAACTCATCGCCCTGCTTGCCCAGTTGGCGGCGCACGCCCGCTCTCCTGACCTCGGGGAAGGTGGGTCGGGCCTCGGGGTGCCACTCCCGGTGGCGGAGCGGGTGTGGGAGGGCCTGCACGCCACGGCGGCCATGCGACGGCCCGCCCGTTGGCTGCGGCTGGCCGCGCTGCTGCCCCCGCTGCCGGGGGTGGACGCCCGCTTGGAGGCGTACCTGCTGGGCGGGGAGGGGAGCGCGGAGCGGGACGGGCCGCGGGAGTTGGCGGCCGCGCTGTGGCTGCGCTCCTCCGGTGGTGCAAGGGATGGCCGCTGTGTCGAACTGGTCGGTGTGGAGCTGGAATTCGTCCGCATCGAGGCCGTTTGGCAGGTGCTGTCCAGGAGGCGGACCGACCTGCTGGCGGACGTCTTCGCCAGGGCCCGGGAGCAGGGGTCGGCCTGGGCTCCGCCGCTGCCGCCCGGGGCCGGCCCGCAGGCCCGGGCGGCGCACACCGCGCTGGTCGGCCCGGCCGTCTTTGACGAGGAGGCCGAACTCGACGTGCGGGTGGCCGCGGCGGGGGTGGTGACCGAGCCGGGGCTGCTGCGGGAGGCGGTCGAACGTGGTCCGCAGCCGGTGGCGGCCGCCGCACTGCGACAGGTCGCACGGGTGCTGCCCGCCGGGGAGGCGCTGCCACTGGTGGTGCCGCAACTGGGAGGGGGTGGGGTGCGCGGGCGGTCCGCCGCACTGGCGGTCCGTCAGCTGCTGGCGCGGAGTACCGAGCAGGAGGCGGAGCGCCTGCTGGCCGGGCGGCTGACGGACACCGGGGGCGGGGTCGGTGCCGGGGTCGGCGTCGGGGCCGGGAAGGAACTGGTCGCCGCGCTGGGGGACCTGTCGGACCCGGTGGTGCTGCGGACGGCACTGGCGGACTGGGACGCCCCCGGCCTGCACCGGGACGTCCGGGCCCGGCTGGCTGCCCTGCTCACGGGGTTCCTGGACCGTCCCGAGGTGGCGGAGCGACTGCTGGACGCCCTGGGCGAACCCGCCGTCTGGTTGGCGGTGTCCGGGGCCGGTGGTCGGAGCCGGGAGCGGGACACCGTACTGCGGCCCGCCTGGGAGGAATTCCTGAGCGCGGCGACCGCGCACCCGGATCCGGACGTGGCCGACGGCGCGTTCACCGCGCTGCGGGGGTGGGCGCGGGCCGACGGGCCCGGAGTCGCGGCGGTGGCACGGGAGTTGTCGGCCTTCGGCCGGCCGGGACGGATCTGGCGGGCGGCGGTACGGCTGATCGCCGAGGAGGACGGCCCGGACTTCACCGCGCGCTGGACCGAGGCGGTGGACCGTCTGGCGACCCTGGCGACCCTGCCGGGCGCGGCGCTTGCGCAGCAGGCGCGGGCCCGGTTGGCGGTGCTCGCCGGCGGCGAGTACGGGCCGGAGGTTTCCGCGCCCGCCCTGCTGGAGGTCCTGGTGGACCGGTTGGCGGCGGCCGGGCTCGGCGGGGCGGCGGCGCGGACCGCCGTGGTGCTGGCCGGGCGTGCGCTGGCCGGGGGCGATCCGGCCCCGGAGCGGTGGGGCCGGGCCCTGGAGCTGCTCGAAGGCCACCCGCTGCGCTGGACGGCGCTGCCGGAGAACCTCGGGCTCAACTGGGGTGACGAGCTACCCGAACACGCGCTGCGGGCGGTGCTCGACCGGCTGCGGGCGCGGGGGACGGCGGAGGGCGTCCTGCTCGCGGCCCGGCTGGCGAGGTGGATCACCGACCGTGGTCGGCAGCCGGACTGGTGGCAGGAGGAGCTGGCCCACTGGCGGGACCATCCGGACCCGGACGTCGCGGAACTGCTGCTGGCGCGGGACTGAGCGGGGGCCCGGTGGAGTGACGAACCGTCAGTCCACCGGGCCCTTGGGCAGTTGCGCAGCTCAGCCGACCGGGATGGTGCGGCCACGGAGGAGCGGAGGGCCGTGGTGCCCGGGCGTGGACGCCGATTGACTCCGTCACTAGGCGGTTCATAGACTCGATCGCAGGTGGACTCCGTCAGGTGCCGATGCGTGGGCCGTGGGCCGAACGCGACCGGGCCGGGAGAGCCGCCGGAGCAGGTGTCCCGGGGATCTCCGGTGACACGGCGTCACACCGCACGCCTCGCGCGTGGTGGACCGGGGGAACGGAAGCGGAGATGGCAGTGGAGCAGGTGACGGCCGGCCGTGGTGCCGCGCGCCTGCGTCTGGTGGCCAGGCTCGACGTGGACCTGCACCGCCGCGCCAGCTCGCTCTGTCGCTGAGGGCGGTCGGCCCCGCGCTGTAGCAGACACGTGCGGCGGACCGACGGAAAACGCTTTCCCCGAGCTTTCCCTGAATTCCGCGAACCCCGCGCGCGTGGAGGGCAATCCGCCTGCCCGCCCGGCGCGCCGCCTGCTCCAGGAGTACCCGATGCCCACGCACCTCTCCCTTCCGCCTGCCCCGCTGGATCCGACCAGAGCCCGGCCGACGACCGGGCGCGAGAACGAGTTCGGCCGCCTCGTCGAGGGCCTGGAGCGCTGCGCGGCCGGGGCCGGCGGGGTGACGGCGCTGCACGGTTCGGTCGGCAGCGGCCGCACCGAACTGCTCTACTGCTTCACCGACCTGGCGACCCGTCAGGGCGTCCAGGTGCTGCTGGGCACCGGCTCGCCGCTGGAGCGGGAGTTCCCGCTCGGCCTGGCCCGCCAGCTCTTCCAGAGCGCCGACCTGGACCAGGCCGAGGCCGAGGCCGCCGAGCGGCTGCTGGCCCAGGGCGTGGCCGAGAGCTCCGGCCCGGCGGCCGCCGACGGCGGGCCCGGCCAGCTCACCCAGCGGACCCTGGAGGGCCTGTTCGGCCTGGTCCGGGGACTGGCCGGCCGGGGCCCGGTCCTGGTGGCGGTGGATGACCGGCAGGACGCCGACCCGCAGTCGCTGGAGTTCCTGCTCTACCTGGTCCGCCGGACCAGGAACGTGCCCGTGCTCACCGTGCTCGGCTCGCGCGAGACGATGACCCCGCCCAACCCCTTCTTCGAGGTCGAGCTGGCCCGCCAGCCGCACCACCGGCAGGTCCGGCTGGAGCAGCTGCCCGTCGAGGTGGTCGCGGAGCTGTTCCGCGAACGGCTGGGCAGCGGCGCCGCCGACCGGCTGGCGGCCGAGGCGCACGCGCTCACCGGCGGGAACCCGCTGCTGGTGCACGCCCTGATGGACGATCAGGAGCGCGGCGGCGCGGCCGTGGGGCCGACCCCGGTGGGCCGGCTGGTGGTCGGGGAGGGGTACCGGCGCGGGCTGATGCACTGCCTGCACCGGATCGACCCGCTGGCGCTGCGCTGCGCCCGTGGCGTGGCGGTGCTCGGCTCCGGCGCCGGGCCGGAGCTGCTGGCCGAACTGCTGCTCCTGGTCCCGGACTCCGTCACCCGGGCGCTCTACCTGCTGAACGCCGCCGGGCTGTTCCGGGGCGACGGCTTCCGCCACCCGACGGCCGCGGGCGACCTGCTGGCCGCCGTCCGACCGACCGAACTGGCCGCCCTGCACCGGCGGGCCGGTGAGCTGCTGCGGCGGCGCGGGGCGGCGGAGGGGGCGGTGGCCGAGCAGTTCCGCGCGGCCGAGGGGCATCTGCGCAGTCCCTGGGCGGTAGCCGTCCCGGAGGGCGAGCCGACCACCCTCCGCCCGCCGGTTGCGGTCACCCCCACTGCCCCGCAGACCTCTGCCCCGGTCGCCTTCCCGCAGGCCGCCCACGACCTCGCGGACGCCCCCGCCCCGGACCTCCCGGAGCCCCCGGCCGGCGGGGACCGGATCGAGTGCGTGCCGTCCCTCCCCGGCACCGTCACCGACCGCGCCTCCACCGTCCGGCACGAGCTGCGCTCGATCCGCTACCTCTACTGGCACGGCCGCCTGACGGAGGGCCAGGAGGCACTGGCCCGCTTCGAACGGGACGGCGCCGACCCGCAGGGCGCGGCCCGGCTGCGTTCCTGGCTGGCGTACTGGTACCCGGGCGAGCGGGACGGCTCGGGCCCGGGTCCGGACCGGACGGCCTACCGGGCGGACGGGCTGCGGCTGTTGGAGGCGCTGCTCGCCGGTACGGTCGAGCCCGCCGAGGCGGTGCTGCGGGCGGAGGCGGTGCTGCGCGCCGGTGGGCTGGGCGGCGTGCCGATGGACTCGCTGACCTCCGCGCTGACCGTTCTCCTCTACACCGACCGGGCCGACCGCGCGGCGCGCTGGTGCGGCCCGGTCGCCGAGCGCCCCGGTGCGCGGGGGAACCCGACCTGGCAGGCGCTCTTCTCGGCGCTGCGGGCCGAGACCGCGCTGCGGCTGGGTGACCTGCGTACGGCGGACGAGCAGGCGCGGGCGGCCTTCGCCCAAGTCCGTCCAGAGGCCTGGGGCGTGGCGGTGGGGCTGCCGCTGTCCACCCTGGCCGCCGCCCGTACCGCCCTGGGCCGGCCCGAGGACGCCGCGCACTACCTGGGGCTGGCCGCGCCCGAGGGGATGGAGCTGACCCCGGCGGGGCTGCACCACCGGCACGCCCGGGCCGGGCACCTGCTGGCGACCGGCCGGGCGGAGGAGGCACTGGCGGAGTACCGGGGCTGCGGCGAGCTGATGGCCCGTTGGGGGCTGGACCACCTGCCGGCCCTCGCACCGTGGCGGATCGGCGCGGCCCGGGCGCAGCTGGCGCTCGGCCGCCCGGGCGCCGCGGCCCACCTGGCGGACCAACAGCTGGCCCGTCTCGGTTCTGCCGGGCACGCCCGGATCCGCGGTCTCGCGCTGCTCGTCCGCGCGGCGTCCGGGGAGCGGGCGGAGCGCACCCCGCTGCTGGAGCGGGCCGTCGGCCTGTTGGAGGAGGCCGGGGCGGAGCACGAACTCGCCGGAGCGCTGGCCGAGTTGAGCGAGGCGCACGGAACGGACGGCGATCCGGGACGGGCCCGGGAGACCGACCGGCGGCTGCGCGCCACGCCGACCCTGTCGGTGGTGCAGGACGCCGCGCCGCTGGACGGCCTCTCGGAGGCCGAGCGCCGGGTGGCCGAACTGGCCGCCCGGGGGCTGTCCAACCGGGAGGTGGCCCGCAAGCTCTACGTCACCGTCAGCACCGTGGAGCAGCACCTGACCCGGGTCTACCGCAAGCTCGGCGTCCGCCGCCGCGCCGATCTGGCCCGGGTGGTCCCGGCCGTCCCCGGCCCGGCGGAGCCGGCCGAGGCCAAGGCCCGGCCCGCCTGACGGAACCGGACAGCACTCCGTCCGGCCCCTGATCCCGCCCCCCGATTGACGGACGGTCACCAGGGGTAGGTTCCGGCGCCGGTTTGGCGTGTGCACGATTAACTGGGGGCGGGCATGACTTCTTTCGGGCGGATCCTACGGCTGCTGCGTCGGCGCGCGGGCATCTCCCAACCGGAGCTGGCGGCAAGGGTGTTCGTGTCCCAGCCGACGATCAGCCGGCTGGAGTCGGGCGACCGGACGCCCGACCCAGCGCTGGCCGGGCTGCTCGACGAGGCGCTGTCGGCGGGTGGTGCGCCGGCCGGCCTGATCCCGGCGGATCCCGACCGCGCCGACTTCATGGCCCGCAGGCCGCAGCTGGTCGACCGGGCGGCGATCGCCGAGTCGGAGTCGGGGCTGCTCCGGCTGCGGAAGCTGGAGGACGCGTCCTCCTCGGCCGGGGTCACGCCGATGGTGAGCGCGCGGACCGAGTTGGCCGTCCGGTCGGCCAACGACGCACCGTACGCCCTGCGCGGCGCGGCGATCGGGGTGGCCGCCATGGCCGCCGCCTACCTGGGCTGGTGTCATCTGCCGGCCGGCCGGTACGAGGACGCCGCGCAGGCACTGGACCGGGCGGTCGTCTACGCCTACGAATCACAGGACCCCGACAGCCTGGAGCGGACCATGAGCTACCGGGGCGTGATGGAGTTGGTCTGAGGCAGCCCCGCCGCCGCGGCGAGCATGCTGGCCGCCGCCGGGCGGGACACCCGTGCCCACCGGGCGCTGCGGGCCTACGACCTCTTCGGCAAGGGGGCCGGCAGCGCGCACCTGATCGACGACGCCCTGCTGCCCGGCTCCCTGTGGAGCGTCACGGACCTGACCGCGAAGGGCGTCGCCCCGGTCCTCGGCGGCAGCTGAGCCGGTACCGGGCCCGGTAGCCGTCAGCGGTACGGGAGTTCGTGGCCGGGGCGATCCACTCGCCCCGGCCGCACCGCTGTGGTCCGGCGGGGCGGCCGGCGGTGTCCTGAGCGGGCGTCAGAACAGCCGGTGGCCCTTGGCCAGGATCGAGTTCTTGCCGTCCGTCCCCACCCGGCGGAAGCGCTTGATGCCGACGTAGGACCAGCCGTACCGGAGGTAGGTCAGCCCGGCGATGAACGCGACGACGGCATAGAGGAACAGCCGCCCGAGCCCGTCCGTGGCGTGCGGGTCGTTCTCGTCGACGGTCTGCCCGCCCAGCGAGACGATCTGCGGGACGACGTAGAGCAGCGAGAGCAGCAGCACGGCTCCCACCGCGACGTAGATCCACCGCTTCAGGCGCGCCCTGCCACTGTTCTCGACGGTGACGCGGAACGCCCGCCGGCAGCGCGGGCAGGTGAAGTCCGCGACGGCGCTGCCCTGCCGGGGCCGGTTCGGGTCCTCGCCCGAGAGGGACGCGATGCTCCAGTCGATCCTGGTGGACGTGAGTCCTGGCTGCACGCTCACGCGGCAGCCCAGGCTGATCGAGTACTTCTCCTGGATCGACCGATCGGCCGCCATGTTTCCCCCCTGCCGCCCGCGCCTCTCGCGGGTGGGCCAGGGTACCGCCGGAGAGTGGGGTGGGGATGCGGAATGCCGATCAATTGGCTTGCAAGGAGCAGGAATTGGTGCGGCTGTGGCCAGAGTGGCCGGAACGGTGCGGCGGTGGCGAGGGCTCGGCGGCTCCAGCCGTACTAGGGGTACGACAGGGGTTGCCTAGGGGCCCGGTGGGGAGAGGTGCGCGGAAGGGTGTGGGGCAAGGAAACAGCCTCCCCACAGGAGTGACCGACCATGCCTCGCCTGGACCCGTTCGACCCTTCCGCGCCGGATGGCGCAGTGCCCGACACCGCCTCGCCGGACGCGGTGGCCGTGGTGGGTGCCGCCTGCCGGTTGCCGGGGGCGGCGAGCCCGGCGGAGTTCTGGCGTCTGCTGGCGGCGGGGGGCAGTGCCGTCGGGGTGTACCCGCCGGGGCGGTTCGCGGAGGGGGAGCGGCCCCGGGCGGGCGGGTACCTGGACGAGGTCGGCGGCTTCGACCCGGAGTTCTTCGGGATCTCGCCCGCCGAGGCGGCCGCCGCCGACCCGCAGCAGCGCCTGGTGCTCGAACTCGCCTGGGAGGCACTGGAGGACGCCGGTGTGGTGCCCGCCGCGCTCGGCGGTTCGCGGACCGGGGTGTTCGTCGGCGCGATCGGCGCCGACTACGCGGCCCTGGCGGCCCGGACCGGGAGCATCTCCAGGCACACCCTCACCGGCCTCAACAAGGGCGTGATCGCCAACCGGGTCTCCTACGCGCTCGACCTGCGCGGCCCGAGCCTGACCGTGGACACCGCGCAGTCCTCCTCCCTGGTGGCGGTCCACCTGGCGGTGGAGAGCCTGCGGACCGGCGAGTCGGAGTACGCCCTCGCGGCCGGGGTGAACCTCAACCTGGCGCCGGACTCCACCCTCACCGTCGAGCGCTTCGGCGCCCTCTCCCCGGACGACCGCTGCTTCACCTTCGACGCCCGGGCCAACGGCTACGCGCGCGGTGAGGGCGGTGTACTGCTGGTGCTCAAGCCCCTGGTGCGGGCGCTCTCGGACGGCGACCGGGTCTACGCGGTGCTGCACGGCAGCGCGGTGAACAGTGACGGCGCCACCGAGGGACTGACCGTGCCGAGCGCCGCAGCCCAGGCCGAGGTGGTCCGAAAGGCGGTGCGGCGCGCGGGAGTTGCTCCCGGGCGCATCGGGTACGTCGAGCTGCACGGCACCGGGACCAGGGTCGGTGACCCGGTCGAGGCGGCCGGGCTCGGTGAGGCGCTCGGCGCCGGCCGGCCGGTGCGGGCCCCGCTGCTGGTCGGCTCGGCCAAGACCAACGTCGGCCATCTGGAGGGCGCGGCCGGGATCGTCGGCCTGCTCAAGACCGTGCTCGCGGTGCACCACCGCACGGTGCCCGCCAGCCTCAACTTCGAGACGCCCAACCCGGACATCCCCTTCGAGCGGCTCGGCCTCGCGGTCGCCGCCGAGGCCCGTGCCTGGCCCGAGGACGCGCCGCTGGCCGGCGTCAGCTCCTTCGGCGTCGGGGGCACCAACGCGCACGTCGTGCTCGGCGCCGCGCCCCTGCGGGCCGAGCGGCCGGTGAGCGGGAGTGGTGACGAGGTGGGCTTCTGGCCGCTCTCCGCCCGTTCGGCCCCGGCGCTGCGTCAGCAGGCCGCCCGCCTGCGGGAGTTCGTGCAGCAGGCGGACGCCCCGCACCCGGCCGAGGTCGGGCGCGCGCTGGCCACCACCCGGAGCCACTTCGAGCACCGCGCCGTGGTCAGCGGTGCCGACCGGGCCGAACTGCTCGACGCGCTGGCGGCGTTGGAGACCGGCGAGCAGGCCGCGGGCCTGGTCCAGGGCCGGGCCCACCGGGGCGGCGGCACCGTGCTGGTCTTCCCCGGGCAGGGCTCGCAGTGGGACGGCATGGCCCGCGAACTGCTGGACACCGCACCGGCGTTCGCCGCCGAGATCGAGGCCGTGGAGCGGGCGCTTGCCCCGTACGTGGACTGGAAGCTGACGGAGGTGCTGCGCGGGGAGCCGGGCGCGGCCGACCTGGAGCGGGTCGACGTGGTGCAGCCCGCGCTGTTCGCCGTCAACGTCGCGCTGGCCGCCCTCTGGCGGGCCTCAGGGGTGCGCCCGGACGCGGTGATCGGCCACTCGCAGGGGGAGATCGCCGCCGCGTACGTCGCCGGTGCGCTCTCACTGGAGGACGCCGCCGCCGTGGTCGCCCTGCGCTCGCAGGCCATCGCCGGGCTGGGCAGCAGTGGGCAGGGCGCGATGGCGGCGGTGCCGCTGCCGGCCGCCGAGGTGGCCGCCGAACTGGCCAAGTGGGGCGAGAGGATCAGCGTCGCCGCCGTCAACGGACCGGCCTCGACGGTGGTTTCGGGCGACCGCGCGGCGGTGACGGAGCTGGTCGAGCGCTACCGGGAGCGGGAGGTCCGGGCCCGGCTGGTGCCGGTGGACTACGCCTCGCACTCCCCGCAGGTCGAGCCGCTGAGCGAGAGCCTGCCGCAGCTGCTGGCGGCGATCCGCCCGCGCGCCACCGACACCGCCTTCTACTCCACCGTCACCGGCGGCCTGTTGGACACCACCGAGCTGACCGCCGCCTACTGGTACCGCAACCTGCGCTCCACCGTGCGGCTGGAGCAGGCGGTCCGGGCCGCCCTCGCCGACGGCCACCGCAGCTTCGTGGAGAGCAGCGCCCACCCGGTGCTCACCCTCGGCCTCGGCCAGACCACCGAGGGCACCGGCGCCGCCGTCACCGGCACGCTGCGCCGCGACCACGGCGGGCTCGAGCAGTTCCGCACCTCGCTGGCCGAACTCCACGTCCGGGGCGGCACGGTGGACTGGACCGCGCTGTACGGTCCGGGCGGCGGTAGCCACGTGGCACTGCCCACCTACGCCTTCCAGCGCCGGCACCTCTGGCTGGACGGCACCACCGCGCCGCTGCCCGAACGGACCGTCACCGAGGCCACGCCGGGAGCCCCGGACGGGCTGGACGAGGCGCAGGCGCTGGCCGCCGTCCGCTCGGCCGCCGCGCTGGTGCTCGGTCAGAGCGGCCCGGAGGCGGTCGACCCGGCGCACACCTTCAAGGAGCTCGGCTTCGACTCCGTCGCCGCCGTGGAGTTCCGCGACCGGCTGGCCGGGGCCACCGGCCGGAGCCTGCCCGCCACCCTCACCTACGACCGGCCGACCCCCGCCGCAGTGGCCGCCTACCTGGCTGGGGCGGACGAACCCGATGGAGCGTCAGCTCCGGTACGCGGCAGCGGGGATGACGACCCGGTGGTCGTGGTCGCGCTCAGCGGGCGCTGGCCCGGCGGCGCGGACAGCCCCGAGCGGCTCTGGGAGCTGCTGCGCGAGGGCCGGGACGCCATCGGCCCGTTCCCGGAGAACCGGGGCTGGGACCTGGAGGCGCTCTACGACCCGGAGGGCGAGCGCCCGGGCACCACGTACACCCGGCAGGGCGGTTTCCTGCACGACGCCGACACCTTCGACGGCGCCTTCTTCGGCCTGGCCCCGCGCGAGTCCGCCGCGATGGACCCGCAGCAGCGCCTGCTGCTGGAGTCCGCCTGGGAGTTGACCGAGCGGGCCGGGATCGTCCCGGCCACCCTGCGCGGCACCCGCACCGGCGTCTTCGTCGGCGCGATGCAGCAGGAGTACGGGCCGCGCCTGCACGAGACCCCCAGCGGCTACGAGGGCCACGCGCTGACCGGCACGCTCGGTTCGGTCGCCAGCGGGCGGCTGGCGTACGCGCTGGGACTGGAGGGCCCGGCCATCACCGTGGACACCGCCTGCTCCTCCTCCCTGGTGGCGATCCACCTGGCCGCCCAGTCGCTGCGCTCCGGCGAGAGCGACCTGGCGCTGGCCGGCGGTGTGACGGTGATGTCCGCCCCGGGGATGTTCACCGAGTTCAGCCGTCAGCGCGGCCTGGCCGCCGACGGCCGCTGCAAGCCGTTCGCGCGGGGCGCCGACGGTACCGCCTGGGCCGAGGGCGTCGGGCTGGTGCTGCTGGAGCGGCTCTCCGACGCCGGGCGCAACGGGCACCGGGTGCTGGCGGTGCTGCGCGGCAGCGCCGTCAACCAGGACGGGGCCTCCAACGGCCTGACCGCGCCCAACGGCCCGGCCCAGGAGCGGGTGATCCGGCAGGCACTGGCGCAGGCCGGGCTCGCCGCGCACGAGGTGGACGCGGTGGAGGCGCACGGCACCGGGACCGCGCTCGGCGATCCGATCGAGGCCCAGGCGCTGATCGCCACCTACGGGCGGGAGCGCGAACAGCCCCTGCTGCTCGGCTCGTTGAAGTCCAACATCGGCCACACCCAGGCCGCCGCCGGGGTCACCGGCGTCATCAAGCTGGTGCAGGCCTTCGAGCACGGCGAGCTGCCCGGCACCCTGCACCTGGACGCGCCCACCCCGCACGTGGACTGGAGCGCCGGCTCGGTGCGGGTGCCGACCGGCACCACCGCCTGGCCGGAGACCGGCCGCCCGCGCCGTGCCGCCGTCTCCTCCTTCGGCATCAGCGGCACCAACGCCCACCTGATCCTGGAGGCGCCGCCGGCCCAGGAAGTGACGGAAGACGCAGCCGAGGAGGCGAACGCGCCACTGCTGCTCTCGGCGCGCAGCGCGCCGGCTCTGCGGGCGCAGGCCGGTCAACTCGCTGCCGTGGCAGACAAGTCCGGCCTGGCGAGGGCGCTGGCCACCGGCCGGACCCACTTCGAGCACCGGGCCGCCGTGCTCGGCGACCGGGCGGATGGCCTGCGGGCGCTGGCCGAGGGCCGGGAGACCCCCGAGGTGCTGCGCGGCACGGCCGTGCGGGGAGCCAGGACGGCCTTCCTGTACTCCGGCCAGGGCAGCCAGCGGGCCGGGGCCGGGCACGAACTGTACGAGCGGGAGCCGGAGTTCGCGGCCGCCGTGGACGAGATCGCGGCGCTCTTCGACACCGAGCTGGAGGTGCCGCTGCGGCGGGTGCTGTTCGCCGAGCCCGGCAGCGCGGAGGCCGAACTGCTGGACACCACCGCCTACACCCAGCCCGCGCTCTTCACCCTGCACGTCGCGCTGCACCGCCTCGCCGAGGCGCGCGGGCTGCGGCCGGACCACCTGATCGGCCACTCCGTGGGCGAGTTGAGCGCCGCTCACCTCGCCGGGGTGTTCCCGCTCGCGGACGCGGTCAAGCTGGTCGCCGCGCGCGGACGGCTGATGGAGGCCCTCCCGGCGGGCGGCGCGATGGCCGCCGTGCAGGCCACCGAGGCGGAGGTGCTGCCCGAGCTCGGTGACGGGGTGTCGGTCGCGGCCGTCAACGGGCCCCGCTCGGTGGTGGTCTCCGGAGACGGGGACGAGGTGCGGCGGCTCGCGGAGCGCTGGAAGGCGCAGGGGCGGCGGACCAAGCTGCTCACGGTCGGCCGGGCCTTCCACTCCCCGCAGATGGACGCCGTGCTGGCCGGCTTCCGGGCGGTGGCGGAGGGGCTGAGCTACGCCGAGCCCCGGCTGTCCGTGATCTCCAACCTGACCGGATCCCCGGTGAAGGCGGGGGAGTTGACCGATCCCGAGTACTGGGTGCGGCACATCCGCGAGGCGGTCCGCTTCCACGACGGGGTCCTGGCCCTGGACGGACTCGGCGTCACCGCCTACCTGGAGCTCGGCCCCGGGCCGGTGCTCACCGCGCTGGCGGAGGAGAGCCTGGACGGGCTGGGGGAGACCCCGCGCGTCCTGACGGCGCTGCTGCGGGCCGGGCGGCCCGAGCGGGAGACGCTGACCGAGGCGCTGGCCCGGCTGCACGTCCACGGCGTCGAGGTGGACTGGCGGGCGGCCCTCCCCGGCCCGACGGCCCGGGTCGAGCTGCCGACCTATCCCTTCGAGCGGCGGCGGTACTGGCTGGACCAGGCGGCGGCCGGGACGGCGGACGCCGGGGCGGGCGGCCTGGCCGCCACCGGGCACCCGCTGCTCTCCGGCGTGACGGAACTCCCGGACGGGGAGGGCTGGTTGCTGGCCGGTCGGGTCTCGCTGCGGACCCACCCGTGGCTGGCCGGGCACGCCGTCGGCGGCGCGGTGCTGCTGCCCGGCACGGCCTTCCTGGAGCTGGCCGCGCAGGCGGCCCTGCGGGCCGGGGCGGGTGGGGTGGAGTCGCTGGACCTTGAGGCGCCGTTGACCCTGCCCGAGCGGGGTGGGGTGCGGCTCCAGGTGCTGGTCGGAGCGGAGGACGGCGAGGGGCGGCGGGCGGTGCAGATCCGCTCCCAGGGGGAGCAGGGTGACGAGGAGTGGACCCGGCACGCCGCCGGGACCCTCGCTGCGACTGCGACTGCGACTGCGACGTCGGCCTTCGAGACCTCCGAATGGCCGCCGCACGGCGCGCAGCCGGTGGACCTCGACGGCCTGTACGAACGGCTGGCCGAGCGGGGCTACCGCTACGGGCCGGCCTTCCAGGGGCTGACGGCCGCCTGGCGGCACGGCGAGGAGCTGTACGCCGAGATCGCCCCGGCGGCCGACGGTGCGGAGTACGCGCTGCACCCGGCCCTGCTGGACGCGGTGCTGCACGCCGTCGTCCAGGACGCCGAGCGCACCCTCCTGCCGTTCGCCTGGCGCGAGGTGACGGTCCACCACCCGGGCCCCACGGCCCTGCGCGCCCGGATCACCCCGACCGGCCCGGACACCGTGGCCCTCGCGGTCACGGACCGGGTAGGCCTGCCGGTCGCCACCGTCGGCGCCCTCACCCTGCGGGCCGCCGCCACGACGGCGGTGACGGACTCGCTGTACCGCCTCGACTGGCAGCCGCTCCCTCCCGCTGAGGGAGAGGCTCCTCCGACGGGCGGTCAGCCGTGGGCCGCGCTGGGCGGTGGGCGGCTGACGCCCGGGTGGCCGGTGCTCGGTTCCGTTGCCGAGGCGGCGCCGGGGCAGCACGCGCTCGCTCCGGTGGAGGACGCCGGGCAGGCGCTCGACCTGATCCAGGCCTGGCTCGCGGGGGAGGGCGGCACGCTCGCCCTGGCCACCGAGCGGGCCGTGGCCACCCACCCGGGCGAGGACGTGCCGCACCCGGAGGCCGCGGCCGTCTGGGGCCTGGTCCGCACCGCGCAGACCGAGCAGCCCGGCCGCCTCGTCCTGCTGGACCTGGACGGCACCCCGGCCTCGGCGGCGGCGATCGCCGGTGCACTCGCCACCGAGGAGCCCCAACTCGCCCTGCGCGCCGGGGAGATCCTGGTGCCCCGCCTCGCCAAGGTGCGCCCCGCCGACACCCTGGCCGTGCCGGACGGCGCGTGGCGGCTGGACACCGCGAACCCCGGCAGCCTGGAGAGCCTCGCCCTGCTGTCCGCCCCGGAGGCCGAACGCCCGCTGTCCGAGGGCGAGGTGCGCCTCGCCGTCCGCGCCGCCGGGTTGAACTTCCGGGACGTGCTGATCACCCTCGGGATGTACCCGGGCGGCGCGCGGATCGGCGCCGAGGCGGCCGGCACCGTCCTGGAGACCGGCCCGGGCGTGACCAGGCTGGCCGTCGGCGACCGGGTGACCGGTCTGGTGCAGGGCACCCTCGGCCCGGTGGCCGTCACCGACCACCGCCTGCTGGTCAAGGTGCCGCAGCGGTGGACCGACGCCGAGGCGGCCACCGTCCCGGTCGCCTTCCTGACCGCGCACCACGGCCTCTACGGCCTGGCCGGGCTGCGGCCCGGCGAGAGCGTGCTGGTGCACGCCGCCACCGGCGGCGTCGGCCAGGCGGCGGTCCAACTCGCCCGTCAGGGCGGGTCGGTGGTCCACGGCACGGCGAGCCCGGCCAAGTGGGACGTGCTGCGCGGACTCGGCCTGGCGGAGGACCGGATCGCCTCCAGTCGCACCCTCGACTTCGAGGCGGCCTTCCGCTCCGCGACCGAGGGGCGCGGCGTGGACGTGGTGCTCAACGCCCTCGCCGGGGAGTACACCGACGCCTCGCTGCGGCTGCTCGCCCCGGGCGGGCGGTTCGTCGAGATGGGCAAGACCGACCAGCGTGACCCGGCCACCGTGGCCGCCGCGCACGGCGGGGCCGCGTACCTGGCCTTCGACCTGTTCGACGTCCACCCGGACCGGATCGCGGAGATCTTCGCCGAGCTGGAAGAGCTGTTCGCCGCCGGCGAGTTGACCCCGCTCCCGGTAACGGCCCAGGACGTCCGGCAGGCGCCGCAGGCGCTGCGCCGCCTGAGCCAGGCCAAGCACACCGGCAAGCTGGCGCTCACCCTGCCCCGGCCACTCGCCGAGGAGGGCACGGTGCTGGTCACCGGCGGCACCGGGGCGCTCGGCGCCCTGGTGGCCCGGCGGCTGGTCACCCACCACGGCGTCCGGCACCTGCTGCTGGCGAGCCGTCAGGGCGTCAACGCCCCCGGCGCGCCCGAGCTGCTGGCCGAACTGGCCCGGCTCGGGGCCACCGCCACCGCGACGGCCGCCGACATCGGCGACCCGGTGGCCGTCGCGGCCCTGGTCGCCGCCGTCCCGGCGGAGCGCCCGCTGACCGCCGTGGTGCACACCGCCGGGGTGCTGGACGACACGGTGCTCACCTCGCTCACCCCCGAGCGGCTGCGCGCCGTGGCCCGGCCCAAGGCGGAGGGCGCCTGGCACCTGCACCGCGCCACCGCACACCTGGACCTGGCCGCCTTCGTGCTGTTCTCCTCCGCCGTCGGCCTGCTCGGCAACCCCGGCCAGGCCAACTACGCCGCTGCCAACGCGCAGTTGGACGCGCTGGCCCAGCATCGGCGGGTGCGCGGCCTGCCCGCGGTCTCGCTGGCCTGGGGCGTCTGGGCCGAGGCAGGCGGCATGGCGGCCGGCCTCGGCGCGGCGGAGATCGAGCGGCTGGCCGCGACCGGCCTGGCGCCGATGACGGACGATCAGGGCCTGGCCCTCTTCGACGCCGCCCTCGGCGGCCTCGGCACCCCGTACGCCGCCCTCACGGCGGCCCGGCTGGACACCGCCGCGGTGCCCGCCGGCCGGCTGTCACCCGTCCTGCGCGGCCTGGTCCGGCACCGGCCCCGCCCGGCCGGCGGCGGTGGCGAACCGGCGGCGTTGGCAGGACAGTTGGCGGGCAAGGTGGCCGCCGAGCAGGAGAGGATCCTGCTCGCTCTGGTCCGCTCCACCGCGGCCGCCGTACTGGGCCACCCGGGTCCGGAGGCGGTCGGGCGGGTCGGCGGCTTCATGGACATCGGCTTCGACTCGCTCGGCGTGATCGAGCTGCGGAACCGGATCAACGCCGCCACCGGGCTGCGCCTGCCCACCACGGCCGTCTTCGACCACCCGACCCCGGTCTCCCTGGCCGCCCACCTGCGGGAGCGCCTGGCCCCCGCCGAGCAGGCCGCCGAACCCGAACCGCTGGACCTGGAGGCGGAGTTCGGCCGCCTGGAGCGCTCCCTGGGAGCCCTCGGTGAGGAAAGCAGGGCCGACGCGGCCGCCCGCCTGGCCGCCCTGCTGGCCACCCTCGGCGGAGCCCCGTCCGCAGCGGCGGACGACGGGATCGCGGACCGGATCAGCGAAGTCAGCAACGACGACATCTTCGACTTCATCGACAACGAGCTCGGAATTTCCTGAGAGGCGCACGCAGAGATGAGCAGCAACGAGCAGAAGCTCCGCGACTACCTCAACAAGGTGGCCACCGAGCTGCACCAGACCCGTCAGCGGCTGAAGGACGCCGAGGCCCGTGCGGCCGCGGCCGACGCCGGCCCCGAGGAGCCGATCGCCATCGTCGGCATGGCCTGCCGCTTCCCCGGCGGCGCCGACACCCCGGACGCCCTCTGGCAGTTGGTGGCCGAGGAGCGCGACGTGGTCGGCCCGTTCCCCACCGACCGCGGCTGGGACCTGGACCACCTGTACGACCCGGACCCGGACCGGCCCGGCCGCAGCTACGCCCGGGAGGGCGGATTCCTGTACCGGGCGGGCGAGTTCGACGCGGCGTTCTTCGGCGTCTCGCCGCGCGAGGCGCTCGCCGCCGAGCCGCAGCAGCGCCTGCTGCTGGAGACCGCCTGGGAGGCGCTGGAGCACGCCGCCATCGACCCGGACACGCTGCGCGGCAGCCGGACCGGAGTCTTCGCGGGCGTCATCGCGCAGGAGTACGGCCCCTCCATGCACCACCTGCCCGCCGAGCAGACCGACGGCTACGTGCTCACCGGTACCACCACCTCGGTCGCCTCCGGCCGGATCGCCTACACCCTCGGCCTGGAGGGCCCGGCGGTCACCGTCGACACCGCCTGCTCCTCCTCCCTGGTCGCGCTGCACCTGGCCGCGAGCGCGCTGCGCTCCGGCGAGTGCGAGCTGGCCCTGGCCGGCGGCGCCACCGTGCTCTCCGCGCCCGGCCTGTTCATCGAGTTCAGCCGCCAGCGCGGCCTGGCCCCCGACGGCCGCTGCAAGGCCTTCGCGGCCGCCGCCGACGGCACCGGCTGGGGCGAGGGCGCCGGGCTGCTGGTGCTGGAGAAGCTCTCCGACGCCCGCCGCAACGGCCACCGGGTGCTGGCCGTGCTCAGCGGCTCCGCCGTCAACCAGGACGGCCGCAGCAGCCAGCTCACCGCCCCGAGCGGCACCTCCCAGCAGCGCGTCATCCGCCAGGCCCTGGCCTCCGCCGGGATCACCGCCGCCGACGTCGACCTGGTCGAGGCCCACGGCACCGGCACCCGCCTGGGCGATCCGATCGAGGCGCAGGCCCTGATCTCCACCTACGGGCAGGCGCACGACGCCGAACGCCCGCTCTGGCTCGGCTCGTTGAAGTCCAACATCGGCCACACCCAGGCCGCCGCCGGGGTGGCGGGCGTGATCAAGTCGGTGCTGGCGATCCGGCACGGCGTGCTGCCGCGCACCCTGCACGTGGACCAGCCCTCCCCGCACGTGGACTGGTCCGAGGGCACCGTCCGGCTGCTGACCGAGCGTCAGGACTGGCCCGCCCTGGACCGCCCGCGCCGCGCCGCGGTCTCCGCCTTCGGCGTCTCCGGCACCAACGCCCACGTGATCGTCGAGCAGGCCCCCGAGGAGGCCCCTGAACAGGCCGCCGACGAGGCCCCCGCGACGCTGCCCTACCTGCTCTCCGCCCGCACCCCCGAGGCGCTGGAGGCGCACGCCGCCCGCCTCGCGCTCACCCTCGACCAGGTCGCGCCGCTGGACCTGGCCCACACCCTGGCCACCGGCCGGGCCCACCTGGAGGAGCGCGCCGTCGCCATCGGCGGCCCGGCGGCCCTCGCCGACCTGACCGCCCCTCAGGTGGTGCGCGGCCGGGCCGCCACCCCCGGCAAGGTGGTCTTCGTCTTCCCCGGCCAGGGCTCCCAGTGGAGCGGCATGGCCGCCGGACTCCTGGACACCGAACCGGTCTTCGCCGCCGCGCTGACCCGGGCCGCCGAGGCACTCGCCCCGCACACCGACTGGTCGCTGCTGGACGTGGTGCGCGGCTTGCCCGGCGGCCCCGACCCGGACCGGGTCGACGTGGTCCAACCCACCCTCTGGGCCGTCATGGTGGCCCTGGCCGAGCTCTGGAAGTCCTACGGGGTGCGCCCCGACGCGGTGGTCGGCCACAGCCAGGGCGAGGTGGCCGCCGCCTACGTGGCCGGCGGCCTCGGCCTGGCCGACGCGGCCCGGATCGTGGCCCGCCGCGCCCAGGCGCTGGCCACCCTCTCCGGCAAGGGCGGCATGCTCTCGGTGGCCCGGCCGCTCGCCGAGGTGGAGGCCCGGATCACCGCCTGGCCCGGCCGCCTCTCCATCGGCGTGGTGAACGGCCCGCTCTCCACCGTGGTCTCCGGCGACCTGGACGCGCTGGCCGAACTGGCCGCCGCCTACCGGGCCGAGGGCGTCCGCACCCGGCCGGTGAACATCGACTACGCCTCCCACTCGGTGCAGACCGAGGCGCTGCGCACCGAGCTGCTGGAGCTGCTCGCCCCGGTCGCCCCGCGCACCGGTGAGGTGCCGCTGCTCTCCACCGTCACCGGGGACTGGCAGGACACCGCCGCCCTGGACGCCGAGTACTGGTACCGCAACCTGCGCTCCACCGTCCGCTTCGAGCAGGCCACCCGCCGGCTGGCCGAGGACGGGCACACCGTCTTCGTCGAGGTCAGCCCGCACCCGGTGCTCACCGGCGCGATCGAGGACACCCTCGACGCGGCCGGGGTGGCCGCTCCGGTGGTCGCCGGATCGCTGCGCCGCGACCACGGCGGCCGGGAGCGCTGGCTGGCCTCGGTGGCCGAACTCCACGTCCGGGGCGTCCCGGTGGACTGGACGGCCGCCTTCGCCGGCACCCGCCCGCACCCCGCCGACCTGCCCACCTACCCGTTCCAGCGCCAGCGGTACTGGCTGGACGCCAGCCGCTCGCCCGAGCAGCTCACCGGCACCGCCGGCGCCCCCGACGAGGCCTTCTGGGATCTGGTCGCCGAGGGTGACGCCGGGCGGCTCGGCGAGGCCATCGGCCTGGACGGCGAGCGGCTCGTCCCGGTGCTGCCCGCCCTCGCCTCCTGGTGGGACCGGCGCCGCTCCGCCACCGCCGCCGACGGCTGGCGGCACCGGATCACCTGGCGCCCCGTCACCCCGGCCACGGCCGGGAGGCTGACCGGTAGCTGGCTGGTCGTCACCCCGGAGGAGCGGAGCGGCCACCCGTGGGTCGCCGCCCTCACCGAGACGCTCGCCGCGCACGGCGCCGTGCCCGTGGTGGTGCAGGGAGGAACCGACCGGGCCGCGCTGGCCGGGACCCTGGCCGCCGCCGGCCCGCTCGCCGGGGCCGTCTCGCTGCTCCAGCTGCACGAGGGAGCGCACCGCGAGCACCACCCCGAGCACCCCGCCGTCCCGTTGGCCTACGCCGCCGAGGTCACCCTCGCCCAGGCCCTGGAGGACGCCGGTGCCCAGACCCCGCTCTGGTACCTCACCCGGGGCGCCGTCTCCACCGGGCAGGCCGACCCGGTGACCGACCCCCAGCAGGCCCTGGTCTGGGGCTTCGGCGCCATCCTGGCCGCCGAACTGCCCGGCCTGCACGGCGGGTTGGCCGACCTGCCGGCCGAGCCGGACGCCCGCACCTGGCAGCAGCTCGCCGCCCTGCTGGCCGACACCTCCGCCGAGCGCGAGGTCGAGCTCGCGCTGCGCCCCGCCGGCGTCTTCGCCCGCCGCCTGGTCACCGCCGCCCCGGCCGGGGCGGCCGAGCGCCCCTGGCAGCCGAGCGGCACCACCCTGATCACCGGCGGCACCGGCGCCCTCGGCGGCCACGTGGCCCGCTGGCTGGCCGGACGCGGCGCCGAGCACCTGCTGCTGGTCAGCCGCCGGGGCGCCGAGGCCCCCGGCGCGGCCGAGCTCGCCGCCGAACTCACCGCGCTGGGAACGGAGGTGAGCTTCGCAGCCGCCGACGTGGCCGACCGCGAGGCGCTCACGGCCGTGCTGGCGCGGATCCCCGCCGAGCGTCCGCTGACCGCCGTCGTGCACACCGCCGCGGCCCTCCACGACGGGCTGATCCCCTCCCTGACGGTGCCTCAGCTGGAGCTCGCGCTCCGCGCCAAGGCGGGCGCCGCCCAGCTGCTCGACGAGCTCACCGCCGGGCTGGACCTCTCGGCCTTCGTGCTGTTCTCCTCGGTCGCCGGCCTCTGCGGCATCCCGGGGCAGGGCAACTACGCCCCCGGCAACGCCTACCTGGACGCCCTCGCCGAGCGGCGCCGGGCCGCTGGGCTGCCCGCGACCTCGATCGCCTGGGGCCACTGGGCCGGGGACGGCATCGCCGCCGACGGGGCCGAGGAGCAGCTGCTGCGCCACGGCCTGGTCTCGCTGCCGCCCGCCCGGGCCGTCGAGCTGCTCGGCCAGGCGCTGGACCATGGCGACACCACCCTGGCGGTGGTGGACGCCGACTGGCCGGTGCTGTTCCACGGCCGCCGCCACCCGATCGCCACCGAGCTGATCCGCCGCGCCGCCGAGCCCGCGACGGCCGCCACGCCCGCCGTCGAGGGCGACCTGACGGCCCGTCTGGCCGCGCTGCCCGCCGCCGAGCGCCGCCGGAGCCTGCTCGCCCTGGTGCGGGCCGAGGCCGCCGCCGTGCAGCGGCACGGTTCTGCGGAGGCGATCGACCCGGCCAAGGCCTTCCGCCTGCAGGGCTTCGACTCGCTCACCGCCGTCGAGTTCCGCAACCGCCTCGGCGCGGCCACCGGCCGCCGCCTCCCCGCCACGGTGGTCTTCGACCACCCGACCCCGGCCGCCCTGGCCGACTGGCTGGCCACCGAGCTCTGGGGCACCGAGGAGCTCACCGCCGCGCCCGCCGTCCGGCTCGCGGACCTGGACGAGGACCCGATCGCGATCGTCGGCATGGCCTGCCGCTACCCCGGCGGGGTCGCCTCGCCCGAGGACCTCTGGCGGCTCGTCAGCGAGGGGGTGGACGCCCTCACCGAGTTCCCGGCCGACCGGGGCTGGGACCTGGAGTCGCTCTACAGCCCCGACCCGGACCGGCCCGGCACCTCGTACGCCAAGCACGGCGGATTCCTGGTCGGCATCGGCGAGTTCGACGCCGAGTTCTTCGGGATCTCCCCGCGCGAGGCACCCGCGATCGACCCCCAGCAGCGGCTGCTGCTGGAGACCACCTGGGAGGCCTTCGAGCGGGCGGGCATCGACCCGACCGCGCTGCGCGGCAGCCGGACCGGCGTCTTCGCCGGCATCTCCGGCCGCGACTACGCGGGCGCCGGCCAGCAGGTGCCGGACGAGCTGGAGGCCTACCTCGGGATCGGCAACGCCGGCTCGGTGGCCTCGGGCCGGATCTCCTACAGCTTCGGTTTCGAGGGCCCGGCCGTCACGGTCGACACCGCCTGCTCCTCCTCGCTGGTCGCGCTGCACCTGGCCGCCCAGTCGCTGCGGGCCGGTGAGTCCGACCTCGCGGTGGCGGGCGGGGTGCTGCTGATGTCCACCCCGACCACCTTCGTGGAGTTCTCCCGGCAGCGGGCCATGTCGCCCGACGGCCGCTGCAAGGCCTTCGCCGCGGCCGCCGACGGCACCGGCTGGGCGGAGGGCGTCGGCCTGCTGCTGGTCGAGCGCCTCTCCGACGCGCGCCGCAACGGGCACCAGGTGCTCGCGGTGCTGCGCGGCAGCGCCGTCAACCAGGACGGCGCCTCCAACGGCCTGACCGCGCCGAGCGGCCCGTCCCAGCAACGCGTCATCCGGCAGGCACTGGCGCAGGCCGGGCTCGCCGCGCACGAGGTCGACGCCGTCGAGGCGCACGGCACCGGCACCACCCTCGGCGACCCGATCGAGGCGCAGGCCCTGATCGCCACCTACGGCCAGGAGCGCGACGCCGAACGCCCGCTCTGGCTCGGCTCGGTGAAGTCCAACATCGGCCACAGCCAGGCCGCGGCGGGCGTCGCGGGCGTGATCAAGTCGGTGCTGGCGATCCGCCACGGCGTACTGCCGCGCACCCTGCACGTGGACGAGCCCTCCCCGCACGTCGACTGGTCGGCGGGGACGGTGCGGGTGCTGACGGAGGACCAGCCGTGGCCGGCACTGGACCGCCCGCGGCGGGTCGGTGTCTCGGCCTTCGGGGTCTCCGGGACCAACGCCCACGTCATCATCGAGCAGGCCCCGGAGGAGCAGGTGGCGCCCGAGCGCGGCACCACCCCGCCGGTCCTGCCCTTCGTCCTCTCCGCCCGCTCGCCGGAGGCACTGGCGGCCCAGGCCGCCCAGGTGGCCGAACTCGCGGACGCCGCAGACCCGTCGGCGGTGGCACAGTCCCTGGTGACCGCGCGCGCCGCGCTGGAGGAGCGGGCGGTGGTGCTCGGCGGTGGCGCCGAGGCACTGCGTTCGCTGGACGGTCCGGGTGTGGTGCGGGGGACGGCCGGGTCCGGTGGCCTGGCGTTCCTGTTCTCCGGGC
>NZ_JBVJLD010000033.1:0-100910 GCF_055584905.1 Kitasatospora sp. NPDC088742
CGTGGCCCGGGCGGAGTCCGTCGTGGCGGTGGAGAGTTCGACCTCCAGCGGGGCGAACCAGGCGGCCGCCTCCACGAGATCGGCGATACCGGGGGCGCGGGGAACCGCGCGCGGCGGAACAGGCGGACCCGTGTGCCGGGTACGGACGTTCACTTGCAAGTGGGTCTCCGCGCCCGGCACACCGGTCGTCTCCTCCCGCTGCGCGCAGTTCCCCGCGCCCCCGGGGCTGTCGCCTTGGTCCCCCGAGCGGTCCCCTGCGGCGGCGGCCAGTGCGGCGAGCAGGCTGCGGCGGAGCGGTACGGCCGTCCGGTCCTGAGGCGTCGTCAGGGCGACCTCCGGGCCGCCGTGCTCGCGGCCGAAGACCTCCGGCGTGACCGTCCAGGCCGCGATCAGCGGCAGCAGCCGGTCGGCGGGGGAGGCGGCCAGCCAGGCGTCGTACCGCGCGGTCGGCAGCAGCTGCGCCGCCGGTGCGGGTGCGGGCCGCCGTCCTCGTCGGACCGGCGCGGCGGGCTGCTCCAGGTGCGGGGCGAGCAGCCCGGCGTTGGCGGCGAGGTCCAGCCACAGGCGGGTCCGTACCTCCCCGGCGCCGGTCTCCTTCGCCAGCCGGGCGGTGTCCCGGACGGCGATGCCGCCCGCCTTGCGGAGCGTCAGCGGCCGGGCGGCGACCGCCCGCAGCAGGACCTCCACCCGGGAGGCGGTGGCGGTCGCGGCGGCCTGAGCCTCCGTCAGCGCCGCACCCGCCAGCGCCGTACCCGTCAGCGCCGCCCCCGCCAGTGCCGCCTCCGCGCCCGCCCCCGGGGCCACGGCCGGCGGGTCCGGGTCGAAGGGCAGCGGCTGCGACGGGTCGCGCAGCGCCAGCCCCACCTCGTACGGCAGCTCGACGAGGCCCGGCCCCGCCGGCGCCAGCAGGCCCCGCGCCGCCGCCCAGGCCACCGCCGGATCGCCGGAACCGACCGGCGGGAAGTGGTACCTGGTGAACGGGCCGGGGTCCTTCGAGCGGAAGTGCCCGCTGCTCAGCCGAGGTGAGCCGAGCGCCGGTGCGGCCAGCGAGGCCAGCAGCCGGGCCGTCTCCGGCGGCGCCCCGGCGACCAGCTCCCGTACGGCGGCCGGATCCCGCAGCAGTGCCACGACGTCCCGCTGCGCCTCCTCCCGGCTGCGCGCCGGGCCGAGCCCCAACGTGTCCTCCACCGAACGGACTTCGGCCGCCAGGTAGGCCTCGGAGTACAGCACCTCGGCCGGGCGCCCGTACCCGAGCAGGCCGCCGGACGGCCGGTGCAGCACGGCCGGCACGACCAGCAGCTTCCCGTGCGGCAGCAGCAGCGCACGCTCGGCCAGGCCGTCGAGCAACGGCAGTGCCCGTTCGCCGAACTGACCCAGCGCGGCGGCGAGTTCGGCCCGCTCCACGGCCCGGTCGGACGGTTCCAGGTCCTCCGTCGCGGCCCACCCGCCCGGGCGGCGGCCCGCGAAGCCGGTCAGCACCGGCCCGGCGGCGTCGGCGACCGGCCCGTACCGGCGCTCGGCGAGGACGGCCACGGCGGCCAGCACCTGGAGCTGCGCCCGGTCCAGCCCGGTCAGGGCCAGCCGTACCGAGGGGGCGGTGAGCAGCAGCCCGGCCAGCTGCCGCGGATCGGCGGAGCCGGTGCCTCCGTGCGGCAGGCCGCGCCGCTCCAGCAGGAGCGTCAGCTCCTCCGGGGTGCGCCGGGTCAACCACTTCACCAGGGCCGCTGCACTGTTCACCGTCTCACCGTAGCCGCTGGAAACCCGCTCGCGGCCGGGGTCTGACGGGCCGTAACGTCACGCGCATGACCATCAAGCGCCCGCTCACCGCCGTCCTCACCGGAGCAGGGATCTCCACCGACTCCGGCATCCCCGACTACCGGGGCCCCCAGGGCCTCTGGCAGCGCGACCCGAGCGCCCAGCAGTTGGTCACCATCGGCCCCTACCTCGCCGACACCGAGATCCGCCGCCGGGCCTGGCTGATGCGCCGCGACGCCGGGGCGCTGAACGCCGAGCCGAACGCGGGCCACCGCGCCCTGGTCGGGCTGGAGCGCGCCGGAGTGCCGATGCGGGTGCTCACCCAGAACGTCGACGGCCTGCACCAGGCCGCCGGGCAGACCCCGCGCAAGGTGCTCGAACTGCACGGCACCGCCCGGGACGTGCGCTGCGCCTCCTGCGGCGACCGCGGCCCGATGACCGGGGCGCTGGCCCGGGTCGAGGCCGGCGAGCCGGACCCGGCCTGCCTGGTCTGCGGCGGCATCCTGCGGCCCTGCACCGTGATGTTCGGCGAGAGCCTGGACACCAAGGTGCTGGACCAGGCCGAGACCGTCTCGATCGCCTGCGAGGTGTTCGTCGCGATCGGCACCAGCCTCCAGGTCCACCCGGCCGCCGGGCTGGCCGAGGTGGCGGTGATGAACGGGGCCCGGCTGATCGTGGTGAACGGCGAGCCCACCCCGTACGACGAGCTGGCCCACGAGGTGATCCGCGAGCCGATCTCCACCGCCCTGCCCGCCCTGGTCGAACGCCTGCTGGCCGCCTGACGGCCCGTCCGGCGGTCTGCGTACGATGGGCCCTCCCCGCACAGTCAGGGAGGGCACCAGCATGGCCGAGCAGGACGTCACCGCCGCGTACGACCCGTGGTCACCGGAGTTCGTCGCGCACCCCTACGAGGCGTACGCGCGGCTGCGCGCCGAGGCGCCGGTGGTCTTCCACGAGCCCAGCGGGCAGTGGCTGGTCTCCCGGTACGCCGACGTCAACGCGCTGCTGCGGGACCGCCGGCTCGGCCGCACCTACACCCACCGGTTCAGCCACGCCGAGTTCGGCCGCCCGGAGCCGGATCCGGCGCACGAGGCGTTCCACACCCTCAACGAGCACGGTCTGCTCGACCTGGAGGGCACCGACCACACCCGGATCCGGCGGCTGGTCTCCAAGGCCTTCACCCCGCGGATGGTGGCCGGGCTGCGGCCCACCGTGGAGAAGCTGGCCGGCGAACTGGTCGACGGGCTGCTCCGGGACGGCGGCGGGGACCTGATCGCGACGGTGGCCGAGCCGCTGCCGGTCGCTGTGATCGCCGAGATGCTCGGCTTCCCGGCCGAGGACCGGCAGCTGCTGCGCCCGTGGTCGGCCGACATCACCGCGATGTTCGAGCTCAACCCCTCCGACGAGACCGCCCGCCGGGCGGTCACCGCGAGCACCGAGTTCTCCGAGTACCTGCGCGGCCTGATCCGGGCCCGCCGCGCCGAGCCCGGCGAGGACCTGATCAGCGCCCTGGTCGCGGCCGCCGACGGCGGCGACGCGCTGACCGAGCAGGAGATGGTCTCCACCTGCGTCCTGCTGCTCAACGCCGGCCACGAGGCCACCGTCAACACCACCGGCAACGGCTGGTGGGCGCTGTTCCGCAACGAGGCCGAGCTGGCCCGGCTGCGCGCCGAGCCGGAGGCCCTGCTGCCCACCGCCGTCGAGGAGTTGATGCGCTGGGACACCCCGCTCCAGATGTTCGAGCGCTGGGTCCTGGACGAGATCGAGCTCGGCGCCGTCACGATCCCGCGCGGCGCCGAGATCGCCCTGCTGTTCGGCTCCGCCAACCGCGACCCCGAGCGCTTCCCCGACCCCGACCGGCTCGACCTCGGCCGCGCCGACAACGCGCACATCACCTTCGGCGCCGGAATCCACTTCTGTCTGGGCGCCCCCTTGGCCAGACTGGAGCTGATCGAGTCGTACGGGGCACTGCTGCGACGGGCGCCCGGCCTGCGGCTGGTCACCGAGCCGCGCTGGCGGCCCGGGTACGTGATCCGGGGGCTGGAAGAGCTGCTGGTCGAGATCTAGGGGGCGGGGACATGCGGCGGGCGAGCGGCACCATGGTGGGCCTGGCGATCGGCGACGCGATCGGCAAGGACGCCGAGTTCGAGGAGTACGAGGACCTGCTGCGCGGCGCGCCCTGGCGTGAACTACCGCTCCCCGGGCGGGCGTTGGTGACCGACGACACCCAGATGACGCTGGCCCTGGCCGCCGGCCTGCGGGCCGCGCTGGAGCGCGGCCCGCTCGCCCCGCTGCGGCTGGCCAACCGGGTCCGCGAGGAGTTCGTGCACTGGTACCACGACCCGGACAACAACCGCGCCCCCGGCCGGACCTGCCTGCAGTCCTGCAACCGCCTGCGGAAGCCCGACACCACCTGGCAGCAGGCCAGTGACGTCGGCTCCAAGGGCTGCGGCGCCAACATGCGGGTCGCCCCGGTCGGCCTGGTCCCCGGCCTGACGGACCGCCAGCGCTCCGGCGCCGCGCAGCTCCAGTCCGGCCTCACCCACGGCCACCCCACCGCCCTGGCCGCCAGCGACCTCACCGCGCACACCGTCCACCTGCTGGTGAACGGCGCCGCCCCGGCCGAACTCCCCGGCCTGCTGCGGGAGTACGCGCTGGCCGCCCGGGAGCGCGGCTACGACGCGCTCTGGCTCGGCGACCTGGCCGAACGCGCCCAGGACCCCTTCCCGGAGCACTTCGCCCGGCGCGGCTGGGACGAGTGCCTGCACCAGCTCGACCGGCTGGACGCGGCGCTCGCCCACCCCGAGCCGGAGGGCGACCCGTGCGCCGTCACCGGCGAGGGCTGGATCGCCGAGGAGGCCTTCGGTACCGGCCTGCTCTGCTTCCTGCTCTTCCCCGACGACCCGGTCGCGGCGGTCCGGCGCGGCGCCGTCTCCGGAGGCGACTCCGACTCGATCGCCTGCCTGGCCGGCGCCTTCGCCGGTGCCCGCCACGGCCTGGCCGCCTGGCCGGCCGACTGGGTCCAACGGATCGAGTACCGCGAGGAGTTGCTGGCCTTCGGCGCCCTCTGGGACTGAACACAGGGCCACGTTTCGGCGAACACTGGGTGACGCACTGTCAGGGTGATCACTACGTCCCTAGGCTGCGGCCATGCTGCTGATATCCGTCATCCTGCTGGTCGTCGGCGTGGTGCTGTTCGTGCTCCGCCGGCGCGGGGTCTTCGACGGCCGGGCCTCGGTCTTCGGCGGCCTGGCCTCGGTGCTGCTCGGCCTGGGCCTCGGCCTGACCACCTTCGTCCACGTGGTCGAGCCGACCGAGGTCGGCGTCCCCACCACCCTCGGCAAGGTCGGCTCCGCCTGGCAGCCCGGCCTCCACCTCAAGTCCCCGCTCACCGACGTCACCACCTTCTCCACCCGCCCGGTCGACCTCAACCTCACCGGCGACACCACCGTCGAGGTCCGCTCCTCCGAGGGCGGCGTCCTCTACGCCGACGTCACGCTGAAGTGGTCCATCGACCCCAAGCACGCCGTCGACCTCTACAAGCTGGCCGGCAGCGAGAGCGCCGTGCAGCAGCGGCTGGTCTACTCCGACAGCCGCGAGATCATCCGCAACGTCTTCGCCCGCTACACCAACGTCGAGGGCTACAGCTCCAAGCGCGAGGCCATCAGCTCCGAGATCGACCGGCTCGTGGTCGAGCGGCTCACCCCGCGCGGCGTCGTCGTCAACGGCGTCAACCTGCGCAACGTCAAGCCCAGCGACTCCCTGCAGAAGGCCATCGAGGCCAAGATCCAGCAGGACCAGGCCACCGCCCAGGCCCAGGCCTCCGTCGCCACCGCCAAGGCCGAGGCCGAGAAGAAGAAGATCGAGGCCGAGGCCCAGGCCAACGCCAACCAGCTGCTCGCCAACTCGCTGACCGACAAGATCCTGCTCAGCCAGTGCATCGAGGCCTTCAAGGCCGCCGCCGAGAAGAACCCCGTCTACGCCAGCCCCTGCGGCACCAACGGCACCCCGGTCATCGTCGACTCCACCAAGCGCTGACCCTCGCCGGGGGCCGCGAGGGCAGGTGGTCACACCAGGGGCGCGGGGAACTGCGCGAATCGGAAGGCGGACCAGCGTGAGATCGGGGCAGTCGAGCCAGTCGCACGTGCCGCCGTTCCCCCGCGCGCAGTTCCCCGCGCCCCTGGTGTGACCACTACCGAGAGATCGACCCCGAGCGTCCGCCGAGGGCCGCGCGGTCCGCCGCCGCGCGGCCCTCGTACCAGCCGTCCGCGTTGGAGACCCGGACCCGCTGCGACGTCAGCCGCGGGAACATCCGGTCGACCGTGTGGTCCACCGCCTCCTCGCGGGCCGCCAGGGCGGGGAGCAGCCGCTCGTCCTGCACCGGCCGCTCCGTCACGGTCCCGTCCTCGCCGACCCGGTGCCCGGCGACCGCCTCGGCCGTGGCGGTGGCGAGCCGTTCGCGGATCCGCGCGGCGTAGGCGATCAGGAAGGACTGCCGGAAGGACTTGGTGCGGGCGGCGCCTTCCTTGTGGTGCCGGCTGCCGGCCCGCTGCATGGCGGCGGTGGCCTGCACCAGCAGCGAGGTGTAGAGCAGCTCCACCGCGTCCAGGTCGGAGTCGAAGCCGATCACCGTGCAGAAGCCGAACTCCTTGGCCCACACCGTCCGGCACCGGTTGGCCGTCGCCACCGCGTCCAGCAGCATCGCCTTGGGGCTCTCGTACGGGTTGTCCACCCCGATCCGCACCGCGCCCGGGGTGCTCGACGAGGCCTGACCGGCCGTCAGCAGCGCCTCGTCGATGCTGTGCTGGGCGATCAGCTGCTGCGCCTTCGCGGTGAGCGCCTCCGCCTCCTCCGGGTACTCGGTGGACTCGGCCTTGGCCAGCAGCGCCCGGATCCGGGACAGCATCTTGGGCTCACCGGGCACCGGCCCGGTCATCCGGTGCTCCACCGGCCCGGCGGCGCCCGGCGCGGGGCCGACCGGCGTCACGGGGGGCAGCAGCGACCAGAGCCTGATCAGTTCCAGCGCCGCGGTGGCCAGCGCGAAGCGGTCCAGCCGGTGCTTGGCGGCGTACTCCGCGAGGTAGCCGCCGTCGCCGTCCCACCACACCTCGGTGGCGAGTTCGCGCAGCTGCTCGTGCCAGCGCCGGTCCAGCGCGGCGGCCGGGTGCCTGCGCTGCTCGGCGGCGATCAGGTCGATCCCGAGCTGCTGGTGGACGGGGCCGAGCTCGCGGCGGACGACCCGGGCCAGGTCGGCGGGGCGCCAGCCGACCGTCCAGGCGCGGCTGACGGTCCGTTCGGCCTGGGCCACCAGGGCCCGGCTGACCTCGGACCAGTCGGCGGCGGCGAGCAGCGAGGCCCCGGTGTCGAGCGCGAGGTCGAGCCGCCCCGGCTCGGCGCCCGTCACCTGGGCGACGGCCTGCGCGACCAGGGCTTCGGCGGTGGACTGCTGGGGCATGGGGAGCTGCCTCGCAAAGAAAGGAAAAGGGGGGACCACAGCAATGATGCCGGAGCGGCAGCGCCGCCCCGGCATCGTCACCAGAGGTACCGCTCAGCGCTCGATCGCCGTCGCCAGGATCTCCGGCAGCCGCTCCAGCAGCCGGGCGGCGGCCAGCCGGGTGCCGAGCAGGGCGAAGAGCCCGCCGTACACCAGCCCGCCCGGCAGCAGCGTCCACTCGGGCAGCACCAGCAGCAGCAGCGCGACCGGTGAGGCGACCAGCGCGGCCAGGAGCATCGAGCCGAAGGTGTTCAGGATCACCAGGCCGCCCTGCCCCGGCGCGGCGTTGCGCATCGGGTTGGAGTCGGCGGGCAGCGCGAACGGGGCCAGCACGCTGAGCAGCGCCCCGGCCCCCACCCCGGCCCCGAGCCCGGCGAACGCCAGGCCGAGGGCCGGCAGCCACTCGGACCACTTCCCGGTGGCCACCGCCAGCACCAGCGAGAGCACCAGCGTCACCGGCACCGCGTACGAGAGCACCCCGTACGCGCGGCCGCGCAGCTCGTCCCGGGCGTCGGCCGGGGTGGCCAGGGTGGCCGAGACCATCCAGAACGCCGAGCCGTCCATGCCGAACAGGTTGACCATCTGCAGCCCGAGCATCAGCCCGGTGAAGGAGACCAGGTACACCGTGGCCCAGCCCTGCACCAGCGAGAGCACGCACATCACCAGCGTCATGCCGATGCTGGTGAAGACGGCCGCCTTGGCCCGCGGCTCGCGCCAGGCGTACCGCAGGTGACGCTGCATCACCGCGCCGACCCGGCCCGCCGGGAAGAAGTCCCGGGTGGAGCGGCCGACCTGACGGGTGGTGATCAGGGTGGAGGAGTCCGCGGTGACCATCAGGTCCACCAGGCTCCGCCGCCACCAGCGCAGCAGCAGCACCAGCAGCGCGGCGGTGGAGGCCAGCTGGAGCAGCGCCAGCGGCACCGACTCGCCGGCGGTGCGGCCCGCGTCCAGCGCGGCGACCGGGGGGATCCAGCGCAGCACGGCGGCGAACGGCTCCAGCGGGGAGAGGTCCAGCCCCTTCTCGCCGGGCTTGCCGAGGACCGACTGCGAGACCAGGTTGCCGACCTGGATCAGCAGGGCGAACAGCAGGCCGCCGAAGATGGCGAAGTCCTTGCCCCGGCGGCTGGAGAGCAGCTTGGCGTTGCCCGCCGCCACCGCCCGGGAGAGCGTCACCAGGGTGAGCACGGTCAGCGGCACCCCCACCACGGCGAACGGCACCGAGACCGCGCCCGCCGAGCCGGCCACCGCCGCACCGCTCAGCATCACCAGCGCGATCACCGGGCCGGGCCCGATCAGCGCGCCCAGCAGGGTGCCGCGCAGCATCGCCGCGGGCCGCAGCGGCAGCATGGTCAGCCGGGTCGGGTCGGCCGCCTCGTCGCTGCTGAACAGGAAGAGGGGGAGCGCGCCCCAGCCGATCACCATCGAGGTGGTGAGCATCACGGCGGCGTCCCCCGCGCCGGAGTGCCCGCGCAGGAAGGAGAAGGCGGTGGCGATCAGCGCGGTGACGGCCAGGCCGAGCAGCGAGCCGATGACGTACAGCGCCCGCCGGCCGCGGCTGCGCTTCAGCCCGTTGGCGAGCAGCCGGAGCTTGAGCCGGACGAGGGTGCGGACGACCACCGCGTCCGGGGTGACGGTGGCGCTCACCGGGCTTCGCCCAGCCAGTCCAGGCCCTCGCCGGCCTCCTCGCGGACGCCGATCAGCTCCAGGAAGGCGGAGTGCAGCGAGCGCTCGCCGCGGACGGCGTCCAGCGGGCCCTGGGCGATGACCTGACCCGCGTTCACCACCGCGACCCAGTCGCAGAGTTGCTCCACCAGCTCCATCACGTGGCTGGAGAAGACCACGGTGGAGCCGCTGGCGGCGTACCGCTTGAGCACCCCGCGGATGGTCTGCGCGGAGACCGGGTCGACTCCCTCGAAGGGCTCGTCCAGGAAGAGCACGTCCGGGTTGTGCAGCAGCGCGGAGGCCAGCCCGATCTTCTTCCGCATGCCGGTGGAGTAGTCGGCCACCAGCTTGTCGGCGGCGGGCAGCAGGTCCAGCACGGTGAGCAGTTCCTCGGCGCGGCGGTCCACCTCGGCACCGGGCAGCCCCCGCAGCCGCCCGTTGTACTGGAGGAGCTCGCGGCCGCTGAGCCGTTCGAACATGCGCAGGCCCTCGGGCAGGATGCCGATCCGGGCCTTCACGCTGACCGGATCGGCCCAGACGTCGGCGCCGTGCACCAGCACGGTGCCCTGGTCGGGGCGGAGCAGGCCGGTGGCCATCGAGAGGGTGGTGGTCTTGCCGGCCCCGTTGGGGCCGACCAGTCCGATGAAGGAACCGGCGGGCAGGTCCAGGGTGAGGCCGGCCACGGCGGTGTGGTCGCCGAAGCGCTTCCACAGGTCGTGGATGCTGACGGCAGGTGTCATGAGCGCACTCCTAGGTACGGGTCTACCGTCAGCTTTTCAGAGGAACCCCGGCCGGCGGCACCCTTCGAACGGCGGGAAGTGATCATGGTCCGTCCGGGTGAAGCCGCAACTGCCGGCCGGTGTCGTTCGTCATGCTGACTGGGGGACAGGAGGAGGACTGATGAACGTCCAGCCATGGGGTCCGCAGTACCCGCAGCAGCAGCCGGGCCAGCAGGACGCCCAGCTGGGGATGCGGGCCGGCCACACCGACCGCGAGCGGGCGGTCGACGTACTCAAGGCCGCGTACGCGGAGGGCCGGCTCTCCGCCGACGAGTACGGCCAGCGCTTCGAGGCGGTGCAGCGGGCCAAGACCTACGGTCAACTCGCCTACCTGGTCTCGGACCTGCCGGTCGGCCCGGCCCCGACCCCGATGGTGGTGCCGATGGTCGCGGTCACCCCGGTGCCGCCGCCGTACTTCCCGCCGGCCCGGGCGAGGACCAACCCGCTGGCCGTGACCTCCCTGGTGCTCGGACTGTTGTGCCTGCCGAGCCTCGGGATGACGGCCGTGCCGGCCCTGGTGACCGGCCATCTGGCGAAGGGTCAGATCCGGCGCAGCCGCGAGGAGGGCGACGCGATGGCCACCGCCGGCCTGGTGTTCGGCTGGATGGCGGTGTCGCTCTGGGTGCTGGCGCTGATCGGCATGGCCGGCTAGGGCCTGTCTCCTTGGTGGGGCCTGGCGGGCGTCGTTGGAGTGCGTGCCTCGCCGGCTCTCGTCAGTCGCCGATGCTCCGCATGGACTCTCCCCCAGCCTCCGGCCGGGAGGTGCCCCCACCCAGCCTTCGGCATCCCAGCCTCCGGCCGGGAGGTGCCCCCACCCAGCCTTCGGCATCCCAGCCTCCGGCCGGGAGGTGCCCCCTTCTCGGCGCCGCCGAGGCACGCACTCCAACGACGCCCGCCCATCGACCCCACCAAGGAGACAGGCCCTAGGCCTGACCCGTGCGGCCCCGGCCACCGCCCGTGACCGGCTCGGTCACGGGCGGAGCTGCGGCGTTGCATTTGTTTTGACCGGCGCGGATGCGCTAGGTACGCTCTGACCTTGTGCCTGGGGTGTCCCCGGGTCCTTGTGCGTGCCAGCAGACCGGCCGCAGTGCCGGAGCGGTTCACCGCTCCGTGAGCGCCGTCACTGCACATCCATGGATTCCGTTCCTCGAACGAGGCTCAACACACCCGACCGCGTGGGTCGGAGAGTTGAGGACATCACAGGTTAGTTTTACGCAGCCTTGGCACACAGAAAACGGAGAAACGGTGCCTACGATCCAGCAGCTGGTCCGAAAGGGCCGGCAGGACAAGGTCGAGAAGAACAAGACGCCCGCGCTGAAGGGTTCCCCTCAGCGCCGCGGTGTTTGCACGCGTGTGTACACCACCACCCCGAAGAAGCCGAACTCCGCGCTTCGCAAGGTGGCCCGTGTGCGCCTCACCAGCGGGATCGAGGTCACCGCCTACATTCCGGGCGAGGGCCACAACCTGCAGGAGCACTCCATCGTGCTGGTTCGCGGTGGCCGTGTGAAGGACCTTCCTGGTGTCCGCTACAAGATCATCCGCGGCTCGCTCGACACCCAGGGTGTCAAGAACCGCAAGCAGGCTCGTAGCCGCTACGGCGCCAAGAAGGAGAAGTAAGAATGCCTCGTAAGGGTCCTGCCCCGAAGCGCCCGGTCATCATCGACCCGGTCTACGGCTCGCCGCTCGTGACCTCGCTGGTCAACAAGATCCTGCTCCACGGCAAGCGTTCCACTGCCGAGCGGATCGTCTACGGCGCCCTCGAGGGCGTCCGTGAGAAGACCGGTGCCGACCCCGTGGTCGCCCTCAAGCGTGCGCTCGAGAACGTCAAGCCCACCCTTGAGGTGAAGTCCCGCCGCGTCGGTGGCGCCACCTACCAGGTGCCGGTCGAGGTTCGCCCGGGCCGCGCCAACACCCTGGCCCTTCGCTGGCTGGTCGGGTACTCCCGCGCCCGTCGTGAGAAGACCATGACCGAGCGTCTGCTCAACGAGATCCTCGATGCCTCCAACGGCCTCGGTGCTTCCGTGAAGCGTCGCGAGGACACCCACAAGATGGCCGAGTCCAACAAGGCCTTCGCGCACTACCGCTGGTAGTCCCAACCCCGTCACTAGACAGAGAGAGAACGAGCCACCATGGCTGCAACCTCCCTTGACCTGGCCAAGACCCGGAACATCGGGATCATGGCCCACATCGACGCGGGCAAGACCACCACCACCGAGCGGATCCTGTTCTACACCGGTGTGTCGTACAAGATCGGTGAGGTCCACGATGGCGCTGCCACCATGGACTGGATGGAGCAGGAGCAGGAGCGCGGCATCACGATCACGTCGGCCGCGACGACCTGTCACTGGACGCTCGATGACAGCGACCACACCATCAACATCATCGACACCCCGGGTCACGTCGACTTCACCGTCGAGGTGGAGCGTTCGCTCCGCGTGCTCGACGGTGGCGTGACGGTGTTCGACGGCGTTGCCGGTGTGGAGCCCCAGTCCGAGACGGTGTGGCGTCAGGCCGACCGTTACGGCGTCCCGCGCATCTGCTTCATCAACAAGCTGGACCGCACGGGCGCGGACTTCTACTTCTGCGTGCAGACCATCGTGGACCGCCTCGGCGCCACCCCGCTGGTCATGCAGCTGCCGATCGGTGCCGAGGGCGACTTCGCCGGCGTCGTCGACCTGGTGAAGATGAAGGCGCTGGTCTGGTCCGCGGACGCCCCCAAGGGCGAGATGTACGACACCGTCGACATCCCGGCCGACCTGGCGGAGAAGGCCGCTGAGTACCGCGAGGCGCTCATCGACACCGTCTCCAACGTCTCCGACGAGGTGATGGAGCTCGCCCTCGAGGGCGAGGACATCCCCGAGGAGATCCTGGTCGCCGCGATCCGCAAGGGCACGCTGAACTCGGACTTCACTCCGATCTTCTGCGGCTCGGCGTTCAAGAACAAGGGCGTCCAGCCCCTGCTCGACGCGGTCGTCAAGTACCTCCCGTCGCCGCTCGACATCGACGGCATCGAGGGCACCAAGCCGAACAGCGACGAGAAGATCATCCGTCAGGCCTCTGACGATGAGCCGCTGGCCGCCCTGGCGTTCAAGATCATGTCGGACCCGCACCTGGGCAAGCTCACCTTCGTCCGCGTGTACTCCGGTCGCCTGGAGTCCGGCACCTCGGTGCTGAACTCCGTCAAGGGCAAGAAGGAGCGCATCGGCAAGATCTACCGCATGCACGCGAACAAGCGTGAGGAGATCGAGTCGGTGGGCGCCGGCGACATCATCGCCGTGATGGGTCTCAAGCAGACCACCACCGGCGAGACCCTCTGCGACGAGAAGCAGCAGGTCATCCTCGAGTCCATGGACTTCCCGGCCCCGGTCATCCGCGTGGCCATCGAGCCGAAGTCCAAGGGCGACCAGGAGAAGCTGGGTGTCGCCATCCAGCGTCTGGCCGAGGAGGACCCGTCCTTCCAGGTCAACACCGACGAGGAGACCGGCCAGACCATCATCGCGGGCATGGGCGAGCTGCACCTCGAGGTGCTGGTCGACCGCATGCGTCGTGAGTTCAAGGTCGAGGCCAACGTCGGCAAGCCGCAGGTCGCGTACCGCGAGACGATCCGCAAGGCCGTCGAGCGCATCGACTACACGCACAAGAAGCAGACCGGTGGCTCCGGTCAGTTCGCGAAGATCCAGATCGCGATCGAGCCGATCGAGTCCGGCGAGGGCTACGAGTTCGTGAACAAGGTCACCGGTGGCCGCGTTCCGCGCGAGTACATCCCGTCGGTCGACGCCGGCTGCCAGGAGGCCATGGAGTTCGGTGTCCTCGCCGGCTACCCGCTCCAGGGTGTCCGCGTGACCCTGCTCGACGGTGCCTCGCACGACGTCGACTCCTCCGAGCTCGCCTTCAAGATCGCCGGTTCCATGGCGTTCAAGGAGGGTGCTCGCAAGGCCGGCCCGGCCCTGCTGGAGCCGATGATGGCCGTCGAGGTCACCACGCCCGAGGACTACATGGGCGACGTGATCGGCGACATCAACTCTCGTCGTGGCCAGATCCGGTCCATGGACGAGCGTCACGGTGCCCGCGTCGTTTCGGCGCTGGTGCCTCTCTCCGAGATGTTCGGCTACGTCGGTGACCTGCGCAGCAAGACCTCTGGTCGCGCGAGCTACTCGATGCAGTTCGACTCGTACGCCGAGGTTCCGCGGAACGTGGCGGACGACATCATCGCCAAGGCCAAGGGTGAGTGACGTCCCGACAATCGGGATGTTCGTAACCCCTTAGGCTATTAGGAGGCGAACCTGGGGGAATCCACCCGGATTCCCCCAGGTTCCCTCCGGCCCCCACCCGCGGGACGGCATGGGCGCAGCCCGTACCCAATCCCGATCAAAGACCAACTGACGTCAGCACGGCGTACAGAACTGTCCTCAGGAGGACTGCAGTGGCGAAGGCGAAGTTCGAGCGGACGAAGCCCCACGTCAACATCGGCACCATTGGTCACATTGACCACGGTAAGACGACCCTTACCGCGGCCATCACCAAGGTGCTGCACGACGCGTACCCGGAGATCAACCCCTTCACGCCGTTCGACCAGATCGACAAGGCGCCGGAGGAGCGGCAGCGCGGTATCACCATCTCGATCGCGCACGTCGAGTACCAGACCGAGGCGCGTCACTACGCCCACGTCGACTGCCCGGGTCACGCTGACTACATCAAGAACATGATCACCGGTGCGGCCCAGATGGACGGTGCGATCCTCGTCGTCGCCGCCACCGACGGCCCGATGCCGCAGACCAAGGAGCACGTCCTCCTGGCCCGCCAGGTCGGCGTCCCCTACATCGTCGTCGCCCTGAACAAGGCCGACATGGTGGACGACGAGGAGATCCTGGAGCTCGTCGAGCTCGAGGTCCGCGAGCTGCTCTCCGAGTACGACTTCCCGGGCGACGACCTGCCGGTCGTCCGCGTCTCGGCGCTGAAGGCGCTCGAGGGCGACGCCGAGTGGGGCCAGAAGCTCCTCGGCCTGATGGAGGCCGTGGACGAGGCCATCCCGACCCCGGCCCGTGCCGTGGACCAGCCGTTCCTGATGCCGATCGAGGACGTCTTCACGATCACCGGTCGTGGCACCGTCGTCACCGGCCGCATCGAGCGTGGTGTCCTCAAGGTCAACGAGACTGTCGACATCATCGGCATCAAGGAGACCAAGACCACCACCACGGTCACCGGCATCGAGATGTTCCGCAAGCTGCTCGACGAGGGCCAGGCGGGCGAGAACGTCGGTCTGCTCCTCCGTGGCATCAAGCGCGAGGACGTCGAGCGCGGCCAGGTCATCATCAAGCCCGGTTCGGTCACCCCGCACACCGAGTTCGAGGCCCAGTCGTACATCCTGTCGAAGGACGAGGGTGGCCGTCACACCCCGTTCTTCAACAACTACCGCCCGCAGTTCTACTTCCGTACCACGGACGTGACCGGCGTCGTGACCCTCCCCGAGGGCACCGAGATGGTCATGCCGGGCGACAACACCGCCATGACGGTCGTGCTGATCCAGCCGATCGCCATGGAGGAGGGCCTCAAGTTCGCCATCCGTGAGGGTGGTCGCACCGTCGGCGCCGGCCAGGTCACCAAGATCAACAAGTAATTGTCGATCTGACCTTCGGTCATCAGAGGGCCTGCTCCCCGTCCAAGAGGACGGAGGGCAGGCCCTCTGCCGTTCGCCGAGGGCTCCTGGGCCCCCGGAGCGCACGGCCGGCGCCGGAGCCTCCGTACGCGGCCTCCAGGGCCTCCGCCGGCCTGCTCCTGCCCGTCGCACCCGCGGCCTGGGCGCGATTGGCCACCGAGGGCCGAACTGCCGTGCCGTGAGCCCGAGTTGGTGCCCGTGGGGGCGCGTGGCGCGGATCACGCGCTGCTCCGATTGGCATCCAGCCTGCCGAATGTGGCAGGATGTCCTAGTTGCTCGGTTGAGTTGCCGATGCTGCGCGCCTCCCGCCGGGAGGACTGGAAGCGAGTCCCAAGTACTCGTCGTTCCCGTGATGGCCGTTCATATTCCCATGTGCTTTATGTGGGCGTAGTGGTGTGTAGTCGACACCGCGGCAGCTGCGGGGCGGACGTACGGGAATCTTCCGGGAAGCGTGGGCAGGGCCTCGACCCGGCGCCTGGCGGGTGCAAGACCTCGCCGATCCCGATGTACCGAGACCGAGAAGGCGTGACCTTCCCGGTTTCTTGTAAGCGAGAGGGCGACACGCCCGAGCGCGGGGGTCGGAGAAGCAACCACCCGGGGGCGCCACCGGACCAAGCCACCCGGCAGGGTCCGGCCGTAGAAGCGACAGACGACACAAAGGACTACTGAGTAGCCATGGCGGGACAGAAGATCCGCATCCGGCTCAAGGCCTACGACCACGAGGTGATTGACTCCTCGGCGAAGAAGATCGTCGAGACCGTCATTCGCACTGGTGCGCAGGTCGCGGGCCCGGTGCCGCTGCCCACTGAGAAGAACGTTTACTGCGTCATCCGCTCGCCGCACAAGTACAAGGACTCGCGCGAGCACTTCGAGATGCGCACTCACAAGCGTCTGATCGACATCCTCGACCCGACCCCGAAGACCGTTGACTCGCTGATGCGCCTCGACCTTCCGGCCGGCGTCGACATCGAGATCAAGCTCTGAGAGGCACGACGAAGATGGCAAAGCAGATTAAGGGCATCCTGGGCGAGAAGCTCGGCATGACCCAGGTCTGGGACGAGAACAACCGGATCGTTCCGGTGACCGTCGTCAAGGCCGGGCCGAATGTCGTGACCCAGGTTCACACCGCTGACAGCGCTGCCGGCTACGACGCCGTGCAGATCGGCTTCGGCGAGATCGACCCCCGCAAGGTGAACAAGCCCCTCGCGGGCCACTTCGCCAAGGCCGGTGTCACCCCGCGCCGCTTCCTGGTCGAGCTCCGCACCGCGGATGCTTCCGAGTACACCCTCGGCCAGGAGATCACCGCTGAGCTGTTCGAGGCGGGTGTCAAGGTCGACGTGACCGGCACCTCCAAGGGCAAGGGCTTCGCCGGTGTCATGAAGCGTCACAACTTCCGGGGCCTCGGCGCCGGTCACGGCGTGCAGCGCAAGCACCGTTCGCCCGGCTCGATCGGTGGCTGCGCCACCCCGGGTCGCGTGTTCAAGGGCATGAAGATGGCCGGCCGGATGGGCCACGAGCGCGTGACCACCCAGAACCTGACCGTCCATGCCGTTGACGCGGAGAAGGGGCTGCTCCTCATCAAGGGCGCAATCCCGGGTCCGAACGGCGGCCTCGTCCTCGTCCGCACTGCGGCGAAGGGGCTGTGAGGATATGAGCACCATTGACATCCTGTCGCCCTCGGGCGACAAGGCCGGCAGCCTCGAGCTGCCTGCTGAGATCTTCGACGCCAAGGTCAGCGTCCCGCTGATGCACCAGGTCGTCGTGGCGCAGCTCGCTGCGGCCCGTCAGGGCACCCACAAGGTCAAGTCCCGTGGCGAGGTGCGAGGCGGTGGCCGCAAGCCGTACCGCCAGAAGGGCACCGGCCGCGCCCGTCAGGGCTCGACCCGCGCTCCGCAGTTCGTCGGCGGTGGCGTTGTCCACGGCCCGCAGCCGCGTGACTACTCGCAGCGGACCCCGAAGAAGATGATCGCCGCCGCCCTGCGCAGCGCGCTCACCGACCGGGCCCGTCACAGCCGCATCCACGTCATCACCGACGTGGTCGCGGTCGAGGCCCCGTCGACCAAGGCCGCCAAGGGTCTGTTCGGCAAGATCTCCGAGCGCAAGAACGTCCTCCTGGTCGTCGAGCGCGAGGACGAGCTGGGCATCAAGTCCGCTCGCAACCTGCCGAACGTGCACATCCTGGACGCGGGTCAGCTGAACACCTACGACGTGCTCGTCTCCGACGACGTGGTCTTCACCCAGGCCGCCTTCGAGCGTTTCGTGGCCGGTCCGGCCGCGTCCGCCAAGGCTGTGGCTGCTGAGGGCGAGCTCGAAGGGAGCGCCGCCTGATGGCTGCAGAGATCACGAGCAAGACGTTCACGGACCCCCGTGACGTCCTGGTGAAGCCGGTCATCTCGGAGAAGAGCTACTCGCTCCTCGACGAGAACAAGTACACGTTCGTCGTGTCGCCCGGTGCCAACAAGACCCAGATCAAGCAGGCCGTCGAGGCGGTCTTCTCGGTCAAGGTCGAGTCCGTCAACACGCTCAACCGTCAGGGCAAGCGCAAGCGCTCCAAGACGGGCTTTGGCAAGCGCAAGGACACCAAGCGCGCCATCGTGACGCTGGCTGAGGGCAACCGTATCGACATCTTCGGTGGTCCGACCTCCTGACGGAGGACTCGGATCGTCGTTAAGGACGAGGACGAAAATGGGTATCCGCAAGTACAAGCCGACTACGCCGGGCCGTCGTGGCTCCAGCGTGGCCGACTTCGTCGAGATCACGCGGTCCACGCCGGAGAAGTCGCTGGTTCGCCCGCTGCACAGCAAGGGCGGCCGTAACAACGCCGGTCGTATCACCGCTCGCCACCAGGGTGGCGGTCACAAGCGCGCCTACCGTGTGATCGACTTCCGTCGTCACGACAAGGACGGCGTGCCGGCCAAGGTCGCTCACATCGAGTACGACCCCAACCGCACCGCGCGCATCGCGCTCCTGCACTACGCGGACGGCGAGAAGCGCTACATCATCGCCCCGCGCGGCATCGCCCAGGGTGACCGGGTCGAGAACGGCCCCGCGGCCGACATCAAGCCGGGCAACAACCTGCCGCTGCGCAACATCCCGGTCGGTACCACCATCCACGCGGTGGAGCTGCGTCCCGGTGGCGGTGCCAAGATGGCCCGCTCCGCCGGTTCCGGCATCCAGCTGCTGGCGCGTGAGGGCAAGATGGCGCACCTGCGCATGCCCTCCGGTGAGATCCGCCTGGTCGACGCGCGTTGCCGCGCGACGGTCGGCGAGGTCGGCAACGCCGAGCAGTCGAACATCAACTGGGGCAAGGCCGGCCGTATGCGCTGGAAGGGCGTCCGCCCGACCGTGCGTGGTGTGGCCATGAACCCGATCGACCACCCGCACGGTGGTGGTGAGGGTAAGACCTCCGGTGGTCGCCACCCGGTCTCGCCGTGGGGTAAGCCCGAGGGCCGTACCCGTCGCCCGAACAAGGCGTCGGACAAGCTCATCGTGCGCCGCCGCAAGACCAACAAGAAGCGCTAGGAGCAGGTCAGATGCCGCGCAGTCTCAAGAAGGGCCCCTTCATCGACGGCCACCTTCTCAAGAAGGTGGACGTGCAGAACGAGGCGGGCACCCAGAACGTCATCAAGACCTGGTCCCGCCGCTCCGTGATCGCCCCGAGCATGCTCGGTCACACGATCGCGGTGCACGACGGCCGCAAGCACGTCCCGGTGTTCGTCACCGAGTCGATGGTCGGCCACAAGCTCGGCGAGTTCGCCCCCACGCGCACCTTCAAGGGGCACGTGAAGGACGACCGCAAGTCGAAGCGCCGCTAGTCGCTCCGCGAGCTTCAGCGCCAGCACGACTCAAGTGACTTACTCCATTAAGGGGACAACCATGGAAGCCAGGGCCCAGGCGCGGTACATCCGCGTCACGCCCATGAAGGCCCGCCGCGTGGTGGACCTCATCCGTGGCATGAGTGCCACGGAGGCCCAGGCGGTCCTGCGTTTCGCTCCGCAGGCTGCCACCGTGCCGGTCGGCAAGGTGCTCAACAGCGCCATCGCCAACGCCGCGCACAACTACAACCACTCCAACGTGGACGACCTCGTCATCAGCGAGGCGTACGTTGACGAGGGCCCGACCCTGAAGCGGTTCCGTCCGCGTGCCCAGGGCCGTGCCTACCGGATCCGCAAGCGGACCAGCCACATCACCGTGGTCGTCAGCAGCAAGGAAGGGACCCGGTAATGGGCCAGAAGGTTAACCCGCACGGGTTCCGTCTCGGCATCAGCACGGACTTCAAGTCCCGCTGGTACGCCGACAAGCTGTACAAGGACTACGTCAAGGAAGACGTCGCCATTCGTCGCATGATGACGAAGGGCATGGAGCGCGCCGGCATCTCCAAGGTCGAGATCGAGCGCACCCGCGACCGCGTCCGCGTTGACATCCACACCGCTCGCCCCGGCATCGTCATCGGTCGCCGTGGCACCGAGGCCGACCGCATCCGCGGCGACCTCGAGAAGCTGACCGGCAAGCAGGTCCAGCTGAACATCCTCGAGGTCAAGAACCCCGAGCTGGACGCCCAGCTCGTGGCTCAGGGCGTCGCGGAGCAGCTGTCCTCGCGCGTCTCCTTCCGTCGTGCCATGCGCAAGAGCATGCAGGGCACCATGAAGTCGGGCGCCAAGGGCATCAAGGTCCAGTGCTCCGGTCGTCTCGGCGGCGCCGAGATGAGCCGTTCGGAGTTCTACCGCGAGGGTCGTGTGCCGCTGCACACCCTTCGCGCGAACGTCGACTACGGCTTCTTCGAGGCCAAGACGACCTTCGGCCGCATCGGCGTGAAGGTCTGGATCTACAAGGGCGACGTCAAGAACATCGCCGAGGTCCGCGCTGAGAACGCTGCTGCCCGCTCGGGCAACCGTCCGGCCCGCAACGACGCCCGCCCCGCGCGTGGCGGCGAGCGCGGTGGCCGTGGCGGCGAGCGCGGTGGCGCCCGTGGCGGTCGTCGTCCCGCGAACACCGAGGCTCCGGCCGCGGTGACCGCCGAGGCGCCGGCCGTCGAGAGCACCGGAACGGAGGCCTGACCGACATGCTGATCCCCCGTCGGGTCAAGCACCGCAAGCAGCACCACCCGAAGCGCCGCGGCGCTGCGAAGGGTGGCACCGAGCTCGCGTTCGGCGAGTACGGCATCCAGGCGGTCACCCCCGCCTACGTGACGAACCGGCAGATCGAGTCCGCTCGTATCGCCGTCACCCGTCACATCAAGCGTGGCGGCAAGGTCTGGATCAACATCTACCCGGACCGTCCGCTCACCAAGAAGCCCGCCGAGACCCGCATGGGTTCCGGTAAGGGTTCTCCGGAGTGGTGGATCGCCAACGTTCACCCGGGTCGGATCATGTTCGAGTTGTCCTACCCGAACGAGAAGATTGCTCGTGAGGCGCTCACCCGCGCTGCTCACAAGCTCCCGATGAAGTGCCGGATTGTCCGGCGCGAGGCAGGTGAGAGCTGATGTCGGCCGGCACCAAGGCTGCTGAGCTGCGCGAGCTGGACAACGAGGGTCTCGTTGCGAAGCTCCGCGAGGCCAAGGAGGAGCTGTTCAACCTCCGCTTCCAGGCGGCGACCGGGCAGCTCGACAACCACGGACGGCTCAAGCTCGTCCGTAAGGACATCGCGCGGATCTACACCCTGATGCGCGAGCGCGAGCTGGGCATCGAGACGGTGGAGAGCGCCTGATGACTGAGAACACCAACGAGACGCGCAGCTTCCGCAAGACCCGTGAGGGTCTCGTCGTCAGCGACAAGATGGACAAGACCGTCGTCGTCGCCGTCGAGGACCGCGTCAAGCACGCGCTGTACGGCAAGGTCATCCGCCGTACGAACAAGCTGAAGGCGCACGACGAGGCCAACGCCTGCGGCATCGGCGACCGGGTCCTCCTCATGGAGACCCGCCCGCTGTCCGCGACGAAGCGCTGGCGCGTCGTCGAGATCCTCGAGAAGGCCAAGTAACGAAGCCGATGTGGTACGGCCGTATGTGCCCGGTGTCGCAAGACGACCGGGTGAGCAGCGGCCGGCCCGTCGACCTTCGTTGACGATCAGGAGAAAGCTGTGATCCAGCAGGAGTCGCGACTGCGTGTCGCCGACAACACTGGTGCCAAGGAAATCCTTTGCATCCGTGTTCTCGGTGGTTCCGGTCGCCGCTACGCCGGTATCGGGGACGTCATCGTCGCCACCGTCAAGGACGCGATCCCCGGCGGTTCGGTGAAGAAGGGTGACGTCGTCAAGTGCGTCGTCGTCCGTACCGTCAAGTCGCGTCGCCGTCCGGATGGCTCGTACATCCGCTTCGACGAGAACGCCGCGGTCGTTCTGAAGAACACCGATGGTGACCCCCGCGGTACCCGCATCTTCGGCCCGGTGGGCCGCGAGCTGCGCGACAAGAAGTTCATGAAGATCATCTCGCTGGCGCCGGAGGTGCTCTAACCCATGGCGAACAGCATGAAGATCAAGAAGGGTGACCTGGTTCAGGTCATCACCGGCAAGGACAAGGGCAAGCAGGGCAAGGTCATCCAGGCCATCCCCGCTACCAACAAGGTCCTGGTCGAGGGTGTGAACCGGGTCAAGAAGCACACCAAGCCGGGCCCGGGCACTCAGGGTGGCATCGTCACCGTCGAGGCCCCGGTGCACGTCTCCAACGTCCAGCTGGTCGTGGAGAAGGACGGCAAGAAGGTCGTCACCCGAGTTGGCTACCGCTTCGATGACGAGGGCAACAAGATCCGCGTTGCCAAGCGAACCGGTGAGGACATCTGATGTCTGAGACGACTGTTGAGAAGGTGACCCCCCGCCTCAAGGAGCGTTACAACTCCGAGGTGAAGGGCCAGCTGCAGGAGCAGTTCAAGTACGAGAACGTCATGCTGATCCCCGGCCTGGTCAAGGTCGTGGTCAACATGGGTGTCGGCGAGGCTGCCCGTGACAGCAAGCTGATCGAGGGCGCGATCCGCGACCTCACCGCCATCACCGGCCAGAAGCCGGCGGTGACGAAGGCTCGTAAGTCCATCGCGCAGTTCAAGCTGCGTGAGGGCCAGCCGATCGGCACCCACGTCACCCTCCGTGGTGACCGCATGTGGGAGTTCGTGGACCGTCTGGTGTCGCTGGCCCTGCCGCGTATCCGTGACTTCCGCGGCCTCTCGCCGAAGCAGTTCGACGGCCGTGGCAACTACACCTTCGGTCTGACCGAGCAGGTCATGTTCCACGAGATCGACCAGGACAAGGTCGACCGTCAGCGCGGTATGGACATCACCGTCGTGACCACCGCTCAGAACGACGACGAGGGCCGTGCGCTCCTGCGCGCACTGGGCTTCCCGTTCAAGGAGGCGTGAGCCAATGGCGAAGAAGTCCCTCATCGCGAAGGCCGAGCGTAAGCCGAAGTTCGGCGTGCGGGCCTACACCCGGTGCCAGCGTTGCGGTCGTCCGCACTCTGTCTACCGCAAGTTCGGCCTCTGCCGTGTGTGCCTCCGTGAGATGGCGCACCGCGGCGAGCTGCCGGGCGTGACCAAGAGCTCCTGGTAACCCAGGCTCTAGGTTCCCTGCGAATCAGCAGTGTGCCCGACCCCACGCACCCCCGTTTTGGGGGAGCCGTACGGGATCCCGTAAGGTAGTGGGGTCGGGCCCCCTGTCGCGGTCAGTTGTGTGCTGTCCGCGACCCTCTCTGAGAGGGCTCGCACCCAGTCTTACTACGTCGCAGGTCCCCTGCGCCTGTGCCCTTGCCGCACTCTCCGGAGTGCGGCAAGGGGACCTGGTGCGGAGAAACCACGGCGAGAGAGGCCTGAGGCCATCATGACCATGACCGACCCCATCGCAGACATGCTCACGCGTCTGCGTAACGCGAACTCGGCGTACCACGACACCGTGGCGATGCCGGCCAGCAAGCTCAAGGCGCACGTCGCCGAGATCCTGCAGCAGGAGGGGTACATCTCCTCCTACAAGGTTGAGGAGCCGGTTGAGGGCGAGGTCAGCAAGAAGCTGACCATCGAGCTCAAGTTCGGCCCCAACCGTGAGCGCTCCATCGCCGGCATCAAGCGCATCAGCAAGCCGGGTCTGCGCGTTTACGCAAAGTCCACCAACCTGCCGAAGGTCCTCGGCGGCCTGGGCGTGGCGATCATCTCCACGTCCTCGGGTCTCCTCACGGACAAGCAGGCCGCCAAGAAGGGCGTAGGCGGAGAAGTTCTCGCCTACGTCTGGTAATTCGGGAAACGGAGGTACAGCAATGTCTCGCATTGGACGGCTGCCCATCCCGGTTCCCGCCGGCGTGGACGTCACCATCGATGGCCAGGCGGTCTCGGTGAAGGGCCCCAAGGGCTCCCTCACCCACGTTGTCGCCGAGCCGATCGAGATCGGCAAGGGCGAGGACGGCACGCTGCTCGTCACCCGCCCGAACGACGAGCGTCAGTCGAAGGCCCTGCACGGCCTTTCCCGCACGCTGGTGGCGAACATGATCACCGGCGTGACCGCGGGCTACCGCAAGTCGCTCGAGATCAGCGGTGTTGGTTACCGTGTCCTGGCGAAGGGCTCCGACATGGAGTTCCAGCTGGGCTACAGCCACCCCATCCTGGTCGAGGCGCCGGAGGGCATCTCCTTCGTCGTCGAGTCGCCCACCAAGTTCCACGTGGACGGCACCGACAAGCAGAAGGTCGGCGAGGTCGCCGCGAAGATCCGCAAGCTGCGGAAGCCCGACCCGTACAAGGCCAAGGGCGTCAAGTACGCGGGCGAGGTCATCCGCCGCAAGGTCGGAAAGAGTGGTAAGTAAGCCATGACCGTCTCTGTCAAGATCGGCAAGGGCAACGGCTACAAGAACGCTGCCCGCAAGCGCCGCGCGATCCGCGTTCGCAAGCGCGTCGTCGGCACCGAGGTGCGTCCGCGCCTCGTCGTGACGCGCTCGAACCGTCACATGGTCGCCCAGGTCATCGACGACGCCAAGGGTCACACCCTGGCGTCGGCGTCCACCCTCGACGTGTCCATCAAGGGCAACGAGGGCGACAAGACCGAGCTGGCCAAGAAGGTCGGGAGCCTGGTCGCCGAGCGCGCCAAGGCCGCCGGCATCGAGTCGGTCGTCTTCGACCGCGCGGGCAACCGGTACGCCGGCCGCATCGCCGCCCTGGCGGACGCGGCCCGCGAGGCCGGGCTCGACTTCTAAGCCGCTCGTCGACTTAGTCGACGGACGTAAACGAGAGAGGTAATACCAATGGCTGGACCCCAGCGCCGCGGAAGCGGCGCCGGCGGCGGCACCGGCGGTGGCGAGCGGCGTGACCGTAAGCGTGACGACCGGGGCAACGCCCCCGCCGTCGAGAAGACTGCTTACGTCGAGCGCGTCGTTGCGATCAACCGTGTCGCCAAGGTTGTCAAGGGTGGTCGTCGTTTCAGCTTCACCGCGCTGGTCGTGGTGGGCGACGGTGACGGCACCGTAGGTGTCGGCTACGGGAAGGCGAAGGAGGTTCCGGCCGCCATCGCCAAGGGTGTTGAGGAGGCCAAGAAGAACTTCTTCAAGGTCCCCCGTATCCAGGGCACCATCCCGCACCCGATCCAGGGTGAGAAGGCCGCCGGCGTCGTGCTCCTGAAGCCGGCGTCCCCCGGTACCGGCGTTATCGCCGGTGGCCCGGTGCGTGCCGTCCTGGAGTGCGCCGGCGTTCACGACATCCTGTCGAAGTCGCTCGGCTCGGACAACGCGATCAACATCGTGCACGCCACGGTGGCCGCTCTGAAGGGCCTCGTGCGCCCCGAGGAGATCGCCGCTCGTCGTGGCCTGCCGCTGGAGGACGTGGCTCCGGCCGCCCTGCTGCGTGCTCGCGCGGCGGGTACCGCTGCGGCGGTGAGCGCCTGATGGCTCGCCTGAAGGTCACTCAGACCAAGTCGTACATCGGTAGCAAGCAGAACCACCGTGACACCCTGCGTTCGCTCGGCCTGAAGCGGCTGAACGACACCGTGGTGAAGGAGGACCGCCCGGAGATCCGCGGCATGGTCCACACCGTTCGTCACCTCGTCACGGTCGAGGAGGTGGACTGAAATGGCAGACAACTCGCCGATCAAGATCCACAACCTGCGCCCGGCCCCCGGTGCCAAGACCGACAAGATCCGCGTCGGTCGTGGTGAGGGTTCCAAGGGTAAGACTGCAGGTCGTGGTACCAAGGGCACCAAGGCCCGCTACCAGGTTCCGCAGCGCTTCGAGGGTGGGCAGATGCCCCTCCACATGCGTCTGCCGAAGCTCAAGGGCTTCAAGAACCCGGCGCACAAGCAGTTCCAGGTCGTGAACCTGGAGAAGCTGGCCGAGCTCTACCCGCAGGGTGGCGAGGTCACCGTGGCCGACCTGATCGCGAAGGGCGCCGTTCGCAAGAACGAGCTCGTCAAGGTCCTCGGCCAGGGCGACATCGCGGTTGCGCTGCAGGTGACGGTCGACGCCGTCTCCGGCTCCGCCGCCGAGAAGATCACCGCCGCCGGCGGTTCGGTCACCGAGCTCCTCTGAGCCCGCTGCCGTTCCACGGAACCCCGTTCCTCCTTCGGGAGGGACGGGGTTCCGTGCTTTCCGGGACGATTTTCCGCTGACTTTTGTGTGTCAAAACGGGCATCCCGTCCCCCATGCGTGGGGGAGGGGTGGTACGCGCTTCTTTCGGGTGGCCGACCACTGTTAGAGTCCGTGGAGTTCCCTTGTAGGCTGCGCCCAGGCTTGCCTGTGCCGTCCGGAGAAACCCGGGGCCCACGGGGGCTGCAATCCCCACACACCCATTCAGGACCGACCCTTCCGCCGACGACGTGCGGGAGGCGCAGGAGGCACCGTGCTCAGTGCGTTCGCGCGGGCGTTCCAGACGCCCGACCTGCGCAAGAAGCTGCTGTTCACGCTGGGCATCATGGTGCTGTTCCGGCTGGGCGCCCACGTTCCCGTACCGGGCGTCAACTTCGTCGCGGTCAACCAGTGCCTGAAGGACCAGTCGCAGAGCGGCTTGTTCGGCCTGGTGAACCTCTTCAGTGGTGGCGCACTGCTCCAGCTGACGATCTTCGCGCTCGGGATCATGCCGTACATCACGGCCAGCATCATCCTCCAGCTCCTCACCGTGGTGATCCCGCGGCTCGAGGCGCTGAAGAAGGAGGGGCAGGCCGGCCAGACGAAGATCACCCAGTACACCCGCTACCTGACCATCGCGCTCGCTGTGCTCCAGGGCACCGGCATCGTCGCGACGGCCTCCAGCGGCGCCCTGTTCTCGGGCTGCACCGTGGCCGGCCAGGTCGTGCCGGACCAGTCGATCTTCCGCATCGCCTCCATGGTGATCACCATGACCGCGGGCACCACCGTGGTCATGTGGCTCGGTGAGCTGATCACCGACCGCGGCATCGGCAACGGCATGTCCATCCTGATCTTCACCTCCATCGCCTCCGGCTTCCCGGGCTCGATGTGGGCGATCAAGCTCTCCGGCAAGATCGGTGGCGGCTGGGTCGAGTTCTTCAGCGTGATCGCGATCGGCGTCGTCGTGGTGGTCCTCGTCATCTTCGTCGAGCAGGCCCAGCGCCGGATCCCGGTCCAGTACGCCAAGCGGATGATCGGGCGCCGCGCCTTCGGCGGCACCTCGACCTACATCCCGCTGAAGGTCAACCAGGCCGGTGTCATCCCGGTCATCTTCGCCTCCTCGCTGCTGTACATCCCGGCGCTGGTGGCCCAGTTGACCAACAGTCAGGCGGGCTGGGCGACGTGGATCAACACCAACTTCGTCCGTGGTGACCACCCGGTCTACATGGCCACCTACTTCGTGCTGATCGTGTTCTTCGCGTTCTTCTACGTCGCCATCTCCTTCAACCCCGAAGAAGTTGCCGACAACATGAAGAAGTATGGTGGGTTCATCCCGGGCATCCGGGCCGGCCGACCGACGGCCGAGTACCTTAACTACGTGCTGACCCGTATCACGTGGCCGGGGTCGCTCTACCTGGGCCTGATCGCGTTGATCCCGATGATCGCCCTGGTCGCCTTCAACGCGAACCAAAACTTCCCGTTCGGTGGCACCAGTGTGCTCATCGTCGTCGGTGTCGGACTCGAAACTGTGAAGCAGATCGAGAGCCAGCTCCAGCAGCGTAATTACGAAGGGTTCCTCCGCTGATGCGTATCGTCCTCGTCGGACCTCCCGGGGCCGGGAAGGGTACTCAGGCGCACGTCCTGGCCAAGACCCTGTCCATTCCCCACATCTCCACCGGAGACCTGTTCCGCGCCAACATCAGCCAGGGCACCCCGTTGGGGCTCGAGGCCAAGGCGTACATGGACGCGGGTCGCCTGGTACCGGATGAGGTCACCATCGGGATGGCCAAGGACCGCATGCTCCAGGAGGACGCCGCCAACGGCTTCCTGCTGGACGGGTTCCCCCGGAACCTCGGCCAGGCCAAGGCCCTGGACGAGATCCTGGTCGAGTTCGGCATCGCCCTCGACGGCGTGCTGGACCTGGAGGTCCCCGAGGACGAGGTCGTCAAGCGGATCGCCGGCCGCCGGCTCTGCCGCAACGACGGTGGTCACGTGTACCACGTGGTCTACAACCCGCCGAAGACCGAGGACGTCTGCGACGAGTGCGGCGGCGAGCTGTACCAGCGCTCGGACGACACCGAGGAGAAGGTGCGGACCCGGCTCGAGGTCTACCACACGGAGACCGAGCCGATCATCGCCTACTACGAGCAGCAGGGTCTGCTGGTCACCATCTCGGCGCTGGGCAAGGTCGACGAGGTCACCGAGCGCGCGGTCGGCGCGCTGAAGAAGAACGCCTGACGGTCTCGTGACGACGGCCGGGAAGCCCTTCGTGGGCTTCCCGGCCGTCGTCACGTCGTACCGTAGGTGAGTAGCAGCAGTACGGACGGAAGGCGTGGAACCCAGATGGTGGAGATCAAGACCCCCGAGCAGATCGCCAAGATGCGGGCGGCCGGGCTGGTCGTGGCCGAGGCGCTGAAGGCCTGCCGGGAGGCGGTGGCCCCGGGGATCACCACCCAGGAGCTGAACGACATCGCGGACAAGGTGATCACCGGTCACGGTGCGACCTCGAACTTCCGCGCGCACCACGGCGGGCTGTGGTTCCCCGGCGTGATCTGCGCCTCCGTCAACGAGGAGGTCGTGCACGGCATCCCCGGCGAGCGGGTCCTCCAGGAGGGCGACCTGATCTCGATCGACTGCGGCGCGATCCTGGAGGGCTGGCACGGCGACGCGGCGATCACCGTCGCGGTGGGGGAGACCGCCCCGCAGAACGTGCTGCTCTCGCAGGTGACCGAGGGCTCGATGTGGGCCGGCATCGCCCAGATGAAGAAGGGCAACCGCCTGGTCGACGTCTCCCGGGCGATCGAGGGCTTCATCCGCCGCCAGCCGCTGCCGCCCAAGGGCAAGTGGGGCATCACCGAGGGCTACGGCGGCCACGGCATCGGCACCGCGATGCACATGGAGCCGCACGTGCTGAACTACGTGGCCGGCCGCGGCAAGGGCCCCAAGCTGATTCCGGGCACCGTGCTGGCGATCGAGCCGATGGTCTCGCTCGGCACCCCGCACACCGCGATCCTGGACGACGAGTGGACGGTCGTCACCAACGACGGCACCTGGGCCTCGCACTGGGAGCACTCGGTGGCCGTCACCGAGGAGGGCCCGCTGGTGCTCACCGCCTTCGACGGCGGCAAGGCCGAGCTGGCGAAGCTGGGCGTCGCGGCAGCTCCCGACCCGCTGGCCTGAGCCCTCGGACACAGCCACGGCCTGCAGGTTTCGTCCTGCAGGCCGTTTGTCCTATTTTTAGCAGCTGACAACCGCTGAAAAGGGGACGAGCAAGTGCTCAAGGGATTCCGCGACTTCATGATGCGCGGCAACGTGATCGACATGGCCGTCGGTGTGGTCATCGGCTCGGCCTTCACCGCGGTGGTGACGGGCTTCGTCGCCGCCTTCCTCACCCCGCTGGTCGGCGTGGTGGTCGGTGCGGCCGGCGACTTCCGGTCGTACAGCTTCACCGTGCTGGAGGTCACTTTCCCGTACGGCCAGTTCCTGAACGTGCTGATCGCGTTCCTGCTGACCGCCGCGGTCCTGTACTTCTGCGTGGTGCTGCCGGTCACCAAGGCGACCGCGCGCTACCTGCCGAAGAAGCCGAAGGCGGCCAAGCGCCCGTGCCCGGAGTGCCTGAGCGACATCCCCGAGGCCGCCCGCCGCTGCGCGCACTGCACCGCGCAGGTGGAGCCGCTGGTGTTCACCAGCCTCTGAGCCGGTTTTGGCGTGGCTGGGCCCGTGGCGTACGATGGACCGTCGGCTCACTCGTAGCGTGCTTCTGCACGCCCTCTACCCACTAGGGCGGGGGTGAACCCAGGTTCGCACGAGCGTGCCGCATACGGTAGCCGTTCCCCGGAAGGTGGATCTCGTAGTTCATGGCAAAGAAGCAAGGCGCCATTGAGATCGAGGGCACCGTGATCGAGTCCCTGCCGAACGCCATGTTCAAGGTGGAGCTGCAGAACGGTCACAAGGTCCTCGCGCACATCAGCGGCAAGATGCGGATGCACTACATCCGTATCCTCCCGGACGACCGGGTTGTCGTGGAGCTCAGCCCTTATGACCTGACTCGAGGCCGGATCGTCTACCGGTACAAGTAACAAGCATCTGTCAGATCTAGACCCGGAGAACCTGAACCATGAAGGTCAAGCCGAGCGTCAAGAAGATCTGCGACAAGTGCAAGGTGATCCGCCGTCACGGCCGGGTCATGGTGATCTGCGACAACCTGCGCCACAAGCAGCGCCAGGGCTGATCAGCCTCACCCCGCATTTCTCGTACGTCTTTGCGTGAACACAGCTTCGCGCGACGCGAACAACGTCATACGCGGGCTGCCCGATCCGTCCCTCGCGGGACGGACTGCCACCTCCGGCGCAGAGGCCGGGGCTCCCACACCGAGAGGTGTCGGAGTAGGTAGCACGTCAGACCTCTGAAGAACCACAGGAGCCATGAATGGCACGCCTCGCAGGCGTTGATCTCCCGCGTGAGAAGCGGATTGAGATCGCACTGACCTACGTCTACGGCATCGGCCGCACCCGCGCGCAGCTCGCGCTCGCGGAGACTGGCGTCAACCCGGATGTCCGCGTTCGCGACATCACCGAGGACGACCTGGTCAAGCTGAGCCAGTACATCGACGCGAACTTCGAGGTCGAGGGTGACCTCCGCCGCGCCGTTGCCGCTGACATCCGCCGCAAGGTCGAGATCGGCTGCTACGAGGGTCTGCGTCACCGCCGTGGCCTCCCGGTCCGCGGTCAGCGCACCCACACCAACGCGCGTACCCGCAAGGGCCCGCGTCGCGCGATTGCCGGCAAGAAGAAGCCGGGCAAGAAGTAGTCCGCCCGTTAACCGGACATCCCTCCGGCCCGCGGGTTAGCGGACCGACCACCTCAGTAGGAGAAACAGACTTATGCCCCCCAAGGGTCGTCAGGCTGCCGGCGCGAAGAAGCTGCGCCGCAAGGAAAAGAAGAACGTCGCTCACGGCCACGCGCACATCAAGAGCACGTTCAACAACACCATCGTTTCGATCACCGACCCGCAGGGCAACGTGATCTCCTGGGCCTCCGCCGGCCACGTCGGCTTCAAGGGCTCGCGCAAGTCCACCCCGTTCGCCGCGCAGATGGCCGCCGAGGCCGCTGCCCGTCGCGCGATGGAGCACGGCATGCGCAAGGTCGACGTCTTCGTCAAGGGTCCGGGCTCCGGCCGCGAGACCGCGATCCGTTCGCTGTCCGCCGCGGGCATCGAGGTCGGTTCGATCCAGGACGTCACCCCCACCCCGCACAACGGCTGCCGTCCGCCGAAGCGTCGCCGCGTTTGATCCGGCGCCTTCGGGCAGTCTGATGATTTAAACCTCGTACGGGGTCTGGCTCGGTGCATGTCACTGTGCGGCCGGACCCCGTACGCTGGTTCTGTTCGGCATCAAATAGTGGGTGCCGAGTTCCAACTGGAGGATCTGAAAACATGCTGATCGCTCAGCGTCCCTCGCTGACCGAAGAGGTCGTCGACGAGTTCCGCTCGCGGTTCGTGATCGAGCCGCTCGAGCCGGGCTTCGGCTACACCCTCGGCAACTCTCTCCGCCGCACGCTCCTCTCCTCGATCCCCGGTGCCGCTGTCACCAGCATCCGGGTCGACGGTGTCCTGCACGAGTTCACCACCGTGCCGGGCGTCAAGGAGGACGTCACCGACCTCATCCTCAACATCAAGCAGCTGGTCGTCTCCTCGGAGCACGACGAGCCGGTCGTGATGTACCTGCGCAAGCAGGGTCCGGGTGTGGTCACCGCCGCCGACATCGCGCCCCCGGCCGGTGTCGAGGTGCACAACCCCGAGCTGATCCTCGCCACGCTCAACGGCAAGGGCAAGCTGGAGATGGAGCTGACCGTCGAGCGCGGTCGCGGCTACGTCTCCGCCGTGCAGAACAAGGCTTCCGGCCAGGAGATCGGCCGCATCCCGGTCGACTCGATCTACAGCCCCGTGCTGAAGGTCACCTACAAGGTCGAGGCCACCCGTGTCGAGCAGCGGACCGACTTCGACAAGCTCATCGTCGACGTCGAGACCAAGCCCGCCATGCGCCCCCGTGACGCCATGGCCTCGGCCGGCAAGACCCTGGTGGAGCTGTTCGGTCTCGCCCGCGAGCTGAACATCGACGCCGAGGGCATCGACATGGGCCCGTCCCCGACGGACGCCGCCCTGGCCGCCGATCTCGCCCTGCCGATCGAGGAGCTCGAGCTCACCGTTCGGTCGTACAACTGCCTCAAGCGCGAGGGCATCCACACCGTGGGTGAGCTCGTCGCCCGCTCCGAGGCCGACCTGCTCGACATCCGCAACTTCGGTGCGAAGTCGATCGACGAGGTCAAGGCGAAGCTGGCCGGCATGGGCCTGGCGCTCAAGGACAGCCCGCCCGGGTTCGACCCGACCGCCGCCGCCGACGCCTTCGGCGCCGACGACCTGGACGACGCGGGTTACGCGGAGACCGAGCAGTACTGAGCATTGTCCGGGGGACCACCCCCAGACCCCGTGTTTGGACGGGGCGGCCCCTCGGGGCCGCTCCTGTTCGATGAAGGAAAGCCGTACCGGCAACAGTGCCGGTGCGCCCGTCCCGGTACCTGATACGGCCGGGTTCGGAGATTTGAGGAGCAACCATGCCCCGTCCCACGAAGGGTGCCCGCCTCGGCGGTGGCCCGCACCACGAGCCGCTGCTGCTCGCCGGCCTGTGCCGCGAGCTGTTCCAGTACGGCCGCATCACCACGACCGAGGCCAAGGCCCGTCGGATGCGCCCGCTGGCCGAGCGCCTCATCACCAAGGCGAAGGTCGGCGACATCCACAACCGTCGCATCGTCCGCAAGACGATCACCGACGTCTCCGTGCTGCACACCCTCTTCACCGAGATCGCGCCGCGCTACGAGAACCGCCCGGGTGGTTACACCCGTATCACCAAGATCGGTCCCCGTCGTGGCGACAACGCCCCGATGGCCGTGATCGAGCTGGTCGAGGCGCTCACCGTCGCGCAGACCGCCGTCGGCGAGGCCGAGGGCGCCACCAAGCGCGCCGTCAAGGAGGCCGACGCCAAGGCCGAGGAGACCGCGGTCGAGGAGACCGAGGCCACCGAGGTCGAGGCCGACAAGGCCTGACACCTTCTCAGGTGACGTCCGGGCCCGCTCCCTTCACCGGGGGGCGGGCCCGTTCCCTTTTTAGGAGTACTACGTGGTGAACGACTGTGCCGAGCAGCCCCCGGTCAAGGACGGCCCGGCGGACGGGCACGTGCGGATCCGGCTCGACCTGGCCTACCAGGGCGCCGAGTTCTCCGGCTGGGCGCGGCAGCGCGGGCGCCGCACCGTGCAGGAGGAGATCGAGAGCGCGCTGCAGATCGTGACGCGCAGTCAGGAGCTCTTCCCGCTCACGGTGGCGGGCCGCACGGACGCCGGGGTGCACGCACGGGGCCAGGTCGCGCACGTGGACCTGCCGGCGGAGCTGTGGGCCGAGCACGGCGAGAAGCTGCTGCGGCGGCTGGCCGGGCGGCTGCCGGCGGACGTCCGGATCTACCGGGTCTCGGAGGCGCCGAGCGGGTTCGACGCGCGGTTCGCGGCGGTCTGGCGGCGGTACGCGTACCGGGTCGCCGACCACCCGGGCGGGGTCGACCCGCTGCTGCGGGGGCATGTGCTGTGGCACGACCGGCCGTTGGACGTGGAGAAGATGAACGAGGCGGCGCGGCTGCTGCTGGGGGAGCACGACTTCGCGGCCTACTGCAAGAAGCGCGAGGGGGCCACGACGATCCGGACGCTGCTGGAGCTGCGCTGGGACCGGGTGCCGGTGGACTCCTACGCCTCGCAGGAGGGGTCGCTGGCGGTGGCCACCGTGCGGGCGGACGCGTTCTGCCACAACATGGTGCGGTCGTTGGTGGGGGCGATGCTGCTGGTCGGCGACGGGCACCGGCCGGTGGAGTTCCCGGGGGAGGTGCTGGCCGGCCGGGTACGGAACTCGGCCGTGAACGTGGTCCGGCCGTACGGGCTGACGCTGGAGGAGGTCGGTTACCCGGCCGACGACCAGCTCGCGGAGCGGAACCGGCTCGCGCGGCGCATGCGGACGCTTCCCGGAGCGTAGGGGAACGGCAGCGCGTGCAACTGGCTCGTGTGCCCCGATCCAGCGCTGGGCCGCCTTCCGGACTCGCGCGGTTCCTCGCGCCCCCGATGGCCCCTTCGGGGCCACCGGTGCTGGCCGGCCAAAACGGTTTGGGCCGTATGGGCGGAAGGCGGCACAATCCCTGCCATGGGACACGTCGAGATTTCGCACCTGGAGTACTACCTGCCGGACGGGCGGGTGCTGTTCGACGACGCGTCGTTCCGGGTCGGCGAGGGCTCCGCGGTGGCGCTGGTGGGCGCGAACGGGGCCGGTAAGACCACGCTGCTGCGCATGATCGCGGGGGACACCCAGCCGCACGGCGGGACGGTGACGGTCAGCGGGGGGCTGGGCGTGATGCGCCAGTTCGTCGGGACGACCGGCCGGGAGGACCAGCGGGAGACACCCGGGGCGCTGCCGGCCGACGCCTCGGTGCGGGACCTGCTGGTCTCGGTGGCGCCGCCGCGGATCGCCACGGCGGCCAAGGCGGTGGACGCCGCCGAGCTGGCGATGATGGCGCAGGACGACGAGAAGTCGCAGATGGCGTACGCGCAGGCGCTCTCGGACTGGGCCGACGCCGACGGCTACGACTACGAGACGGTCTGGGACCTCTGTACCGCCGCCGCGCTGGGGATGCCGTTCGACCGCGCGCAGTTCCGCGGGCTGAACACCCTCTCCGGCGGTGAGCAGAAGCGGCTCGTCCTGGAGGCGCTGCTGCGCGGCCCCGAGGAGGTGCTGCTCCTCGACGAGCCGGACAACTACCTCGACGTGCCGGGCAAGCGCTGGCTGGAGGAGGCCATCAAGGCCACTTCGAAGACCGTGCTGTTCATCTCGCACGACCGCGAGCTGCTCTCCCGCTCCGCCGACAAGATCATCAGCGTCGAGACCGGCTTCGGTGGCGGCGGCAGCTCGGTCTGGGTGCACGGCGGTGGTTTCGACTCCTTCCACGAGGCCCGCAAGGAGCGCTTCGAGCGCTTCGAGGAGCTGGGCCGGCGCTGGGACGAGGAGCACGCCAAGCTCAAGAAGCTGGTGGTGAACCTCCGTCAGGCCGCCTCCGTCAGCCATGCGCTGGCCACCCGGTACGCGGCCGCGCAGACCCGGCTGAAGAAGTTCGAGGCGGCCGGCCGGCCGGAGGAGCCGCCGCGCGAGCAGAACATCACCATGCGGCTCAAGGGCGGCCGCACCGGTGTGCGTTCGCTCACCATCGAGCAGCTGGAGCTCTCCGGGCTGATGAAGCCCTTCGACCTGGAGGTCTTCTACGGCGAGCGGGTCGGCGTGCTGGGCTCCAACGGCTCCGGCAAGTCGCACTTCCTGCGCCTGCTGGCCGGCGACGAGACGGTGAAGCACTCCGGCTCGTTCAGGCTCGGCGCCCGGGTGGTGCCCGGCCACTTCCGGCAGACCCACGCCCATCCGGAGCTGTTCGGACGGACCGTCAGGTCGATCATCGAGGAGGAGCACGCGCTCAGCCGCGGGGCCGCGATGGGCGCGCTGCGCCGGTACGAGCTGGACCGGCAGGAGGAGCAGAAGTTCGAGTCGCTCTCCGGCGGCCAGCAGGCCCGGCTGATGATCCTCAAGCTGGAGCTGGACGGCGTCACCGCGCTGCTGCTGGACGAGCCGACGGACAACCTCGACCTGGAGAGCGCCGAGGCGCTCCAGCAGGGCCTGGAGGCCTTCGAGGGCACCGTGCTGTGCGTGACCCACGACCGTTGGTTCGCCAAGACCTTCGACCGCTTCCTGGTCTTCGGTTCGGACGGCCGGGTGTACGAATCCAAGGAGCCGGTCTGGGACGAGACCCGGGTCCGGCGCGACCGTTGAGCCGCTCGGCCGCCGGGCGTTTTTGACCCGTACGGACCCGGCCGGTAGGCTGGGCCCTTGTTGTGCGTATTGGCTCGCTCCATCTCACGTGAGAGGTCGGTACGCCGGAGACACCAAGGCCGATGACCAGCGGCTTCCCCTTGAATTGCGTCCAAGTGGAGCCAGGCTGATCTCCCGCCCAGGTGCTCCTGTCAGGACTCACTCACTGAAAAGCAGAGGCTACGACCGTGCGTACGTACAGCCCCAAGCCCGGCGACGTCCAGCGTCAGTGGCACGTCATCGACGCGCAAGACGTTGTGCTCGGCCGCCTGGCCTCCCAGGCCGCCAACCTCCTCCGGGGCAAGCACAAGGCGATCTACGCGCCGCACGTTGACACTGGTGACTTCGTCATCATCATCAACGCGGACAAGGTGCACCTGTCGGGTAACAAGAAGACCCAGAAGATGGCGTACCGCCACAGCGGCTTCCCGGGCGGTCTCCGCTCGATCCGCTACGACGACCTCCTGGCGAACAACCCGGAGAAGGCCGTCGAGAAGGCCATCAAGGGCATGATCCCCAAGAACAGCCTGGGCCGTCAGATGCTCTCCAAGCTGAAGGTCTACTCGGGCGACCAGCACCCGCACGCTGCCCAGCAGCCGGTGCCGTTCGAGATCACCCAGGTCGCGCAGTAATTCCGGCCACCAAGCCCCCATCACTGAAAAGCTGAGGAACACCGTGGCCGAGACTGCCATCGAGAGCACCCTTGAGGTCGAGTTCGACGACACCGTCGTCGAGGGCGACTACACCTCGGAGGAGACCTACACCTCCGAGTCCCTGGCCGGCCGCTTCGGCGAGGCCATCCCCGGCGCCGGCCTCGGCCGTCGCAAGGAGGCCATTGCCCGCGTCCGGATCGTTCCGGGCACCGGCAAGTGGAAGATCAACGGTCGCACCCTGGAGAACTACTTCCCCAACAAGGTGCACCAGCAGACCGTGAACGAGCCCTTCAAGCTCCTTGAGCTCGACGGCCGTTACGACGTCGTCGCCCGCATCTCGGGTGGCGGTGTCTCGGGTCAGGCCTACGCGCTGCGCCTCGGTGTCGCCCGTGCGCTGAACGAGGCGGACGTGGACAACAACCGCGCCGCGCTCAAGAAGGCCGGTTTCCTGATGCGTGACGCGCGTGCCGTCGAGCGCAAGAAGGCCGGTCTCAAGAAGGCCCGCAAGGCGCCGCAGTACAGCAAGCGCTAAACATTCCCTTCGGGGGGCGTACCGTTTCGATGGTGCGCGCCCCTGGGGTGTGTTGTACGCCCCGGAGCACCCCGTGTGCTCCGGGGCGTCGTGCTTTCCGCGTTCGAGCGCCTGTGCGGAGGGCTCGGGACGCGAGAGATTTCTGCCTGTCAGACTGCTGGTGGAACGGCGACGGAGGACGGAAAACGTGGGACGACTCTTCGGTACGGACGGTGTGCGCGGTGTGGCCAACGAGGGCCTGACCGCCGAACTGGCGCTCGGCCTCTCGGTGGCTGCGGCGCACGTGCTCGGTGACGCGGGGGCCTTCGACGGCCACCGCCCGGTCGCGGTGGTGGGCCGGGACCCGAGGGCGTCCGGGGAGTTCCTGGAAGCGGCGGTCATCGCCGGGCTGGCCAGCGCGGGCGTGGACGTGCTGCGGGTCGGCGTGCTGCCGACCCCCGCCGTGGCGTACCTCACGGGTGCGCTCGGGGCCGACTTCGGCGTGATGCTGTCGGCGAGCCACAACGCGATGCCCGACAACGGCATCAAGTTCCTCGCCCGCGGCGGCCACAAGCTGGACGACGCCATCGAGGACGCCATCGAGGCGCACTACCACCGCTACGGGGTCGGCACGGACGAGAACTGGCAGCGCCCGACCGGCGCGGCCGTCGGCCGGGTCCGCCAGTACACCGAGGGCTTCGACCGGTACGTCGCCCACCTGGTCGCCGTGCTGCCCAACCGCCTGGACGGCGTGAAGGTGGTCATCGACGGCGCCCACGGCGCGGCCGCCCGGGTCGCTCCCGAGGCCTTCGCCCGGGCCGGCGCCGAGGTGGTCTACACGCTGGGCGCCGAGCCCGACGGGCTCAACATCAACGACGGCGTCGGCTCCACCCACCTGGACAAGCTGCGCGTCGCGATGCGGGAGCACCGGGCCGACCTGGGCATCGCCCTGGACGGCGACGCCGACCGCTGCCTTGCCGCCGACGCGGACGGCAACGAGGTGGACGGCGACCAGATCATCGCCATCCTCGCGGTGGCCATGAAGGAGGCCGGCACCCTGCGCCGGAACACCGCGGTGGCCACCGTGATGTCCAACCTGGGCTTCAAGCTGGCGATGGAGCGCGAGGGCATCGAGCTGGTGCAGACCGCCGTCGGCGACCGCTACGTGCTGGAGGCGATGAAGCAGCACGGCTTCGCGCTGGGTGGTGAGCAGTCCGGTCACGTGATCCTGCTGGACCACGCCACCACCGGCGATGGCACCCTCACCGGCCTGATGCTCGGTGCCCGGGTGGCCGCCACCAAGCAGCCGCTGGCCGACCTGGCCGCCGTGATGACCCGGCTGCCGCAGGTGCTGATCAACGTCAAGGGCGTGGACCGGAGCCGGGTGTCCACCTCGGTGGAGCTGACCGCCGCCGTCGCGGCCGCCGAAGCGGAGCTGGGTGCCACCGGGCGGGTGCTGCTGCGGCCCTCCGGCACCGAGCCGCTGGTGCGGGTGATGGTGGAGGCGGCCGACGAGGTGCAGGCCAAGGCCGTCGCGGAGCGGCTGGCGGCGGACGTCCGGACGTACCTCGGCTGATCCCGTTCCGACCGTGACTCAGGCCCCCACCGGTGGTGGGGGCCTGAGTCCGTTTCAGAGCTTGCGCAGCAGGGCGCGGCGGACCTTGTGGTCGGCGCCCTTCTGGAGGACCAGGGTGGCCCGGCCGCGGGTGGGGAGGACGTTCTCCAGCAGGTTGGGCTTGTTGATGGTGCGCCAGACCTGGCGGCCGTACTCCATCGCCTCCTCCTCCGGCACCTCGGTGAAGCGGCGGAAGTAGGAGTTCGGGTCCTGGAAGGCGGTGTCCCGGAGCTTCTTGAAGCGGGACAGGTACCAGCGCTCGATGTCGTCGGTGCGGGCGTCCACGTAGATGGAGAAGTCGAAGTAGTCGGCCACCGCGAGGCGGGTGCGGCCGTCGGTGCCGGGCAGGGCCGGCTGGAGCACGTTGAGGCCCTCGACGATCAGGATGTCGGGGCGCTCCACGGTGAGGCGCTCGTCCGGCACGATGTCGTAGACCAGGTGCGAGTAGACCGGGGCGGTGACCAGGTCCTTGCCGGCCTTCACGTCCGCCACGAAGCGCATCAGCGCCCGGCGGTCGTAGGACTCGGGGAAGCCCTTGCGGGCCATCAGGCCCCGGCGGCGGAGCTCCTCGTTGGGGAGCAGGAAGCCGTCCGTGGTGACCAGCTCGACCCGGGGGTGTTCGGGCCAGCGGGCCAGCAGGGCCTGGAGCAGGCGGGCGGTGGTGGACTTCCCGACCGCGACCGAGCCGGCCACGCCGATCACGAACGGGGTGCGGGTGCGCTCGGTGTCCGGGGTGTCCAGGAAGGTCCCGACGGTGCTGCGCAGCTCGTGGGTGGCGTGGATGTAGAGGTTGAGCAGCCGGGACAGCGGCAGGTAGACGTCCCGCACCTCGTCCAGGTCGAGCGCCGTGCCCAGACCGCGGAGCTCCTCGACCTCCTCGGCGGTCAGCGGCAGTGGAGTGCGCTCGCGTAGCGCGCTCCACTCGGCCCGGTCCAGATCCACGTACGGGGAGGGGGTGGGCGTCGCGGGAGCGCCCCTCGTACAGAGTTCGGTCAGCACGTGCTCCATTGTGGGCCGTTCCGGGGCGGGCGGGTGCTGTGGTGTCGGTCACGAGCGGCGCCGGGTCCGTGACGAGGGCCACGCATATGCTGACCTTATGTGCGGAATTGTGGCTTATGTGGGCTCTCAGGGAGCCATGGACGTGGTCGTCGAAGGGCTACGACGACTGGAGTACCGCGGTTACGACTCGGCCGGTGTGGCGCTTCAGACACCGCGACCTGACGGACGGTGGGCCCTCGCCACCGAGAAACGGGCCGGAAAGCTGGCCAATCTGGAGAAGGCGCTGGCGGAGCAGCCGCTCCCGGCCGGTACCACCGGGATCGGTCATACGCGGTGGGCGACGCATGGTGGTCCGACGGACGTGAACGCGCATCCGCATCTGGATGACCACGGGCTGGTGGCGGTGGTGCACAACGGGATCATCGAGAACTTCGCCGTGTTGCGGGAGGAGTTGGCGGGGCGGGGGCACGTGTTGCGGTCGGAGACGGACACGGAGGTGGTGGCGCATCTGTTGGGGGAGGTGTTCGCGGGGGATCTGGCGGAGGCGATGCGGGTGGTGTGCCGTCGTCTGGAGGGTGCTTTTACGTTGGTGGCGGTGCACGCGGAGCAGCCGGGTGTGGTGGTGGGGGCTCGGCGTAATTCGCCGTTGGTGGTGGGGCGTGGTGTGGGGGAGAACTTCTTGGCGTCGGATGTGGCGGCGTTCATCGCGTTCACGCGGGAGGCGGTGGAGCTGGGGCAGGACCAGGTGGTGGAGTTGCGGGCTGACGGTGTGTCGGTGACGGACTTCGACGGTGCGCCGGCGGTGGTGCGGGAGTACCACGTGGACTGGGACGCGTCGGCGGCGGAGAAGGGGGGCTACGACTACTTCATGCTGAAGGAGATCGCCGAGCAGCCGAAGGCGGTCGCGGACACCCTGCTGGGTCGGATCGGGGCGGACGGGCAGCTGACGCTGGATGAGCTGCGGTTGGCCGACGCGGACTTGCGGTCGGTGGAGAAGGTGGTGATCGTCGCCTGCGGGACGGCCTACCACGCGGGGGCGATCGCCAAGTACGCGATCGAGCACTGGACGCGGGTGCCGTGCGAGGTGGAGGTCGCCAGCGAGTTCCGGTACCGGGATCCGATCCTGGACGAGCGGACGCTGGTGATCGCGATCTCCCAGTCGGGGGAGACGATGGACACCTTGATGGCGCTGCGGCACGCGCGGGAGCAGGGCGCGAAGGTGCTGGCGATCTGCAACACCAACGGCTCCACGATCCCGCGCGAGTCCGACGCGGTGCTTTACACCCACGCCGGGCCGGAGGTGGCGGTCGCCTCGACCAAGGCGTTCCTCACCCAGCTGGTCGCCTGCTACCTGGTGGCGCTCTACCTGGGGCAGGTGCGCGGCACCAAGTGGGGGGACGAGATCCTCGCGGTGATCGAGGAGCTGCGGGACGCGCCCAGGCAGGTGGAGCAGGTGCTGCGGACCATGGAGCCGGTGCGCGAGCTGGCCCGTTCGCTGGTGGACGCCCGCTCGGTGCTCTTCCTGGGGCGGCACGTGGGCTACCCGGTGGCGCTGGAGGGGGCGTTGAAGCTCAAGGAGCTGGCGTACATGCACGCAGAGGGCTTCGCGGCCGGGGAGCTGAAGCACGGCCCGATCGCGCTGATCGAGGAGGGGCTGCCGGTGGTGGTCGTGGCGCCGTCGCCGCGTGGGCGGTCGGTGCTGCACGACAAGATCGTCTCCAACATCCAGGAGATCCGGGCCCGCGGTGCCCGCACCATCGTGATCGCGGAGGAGGGCGACGAGGCCGTCGTCCCGTACGCCGACCACCTGATCCGGATCCCGGCGACGTCGGTACTGCTCCAGCCGCTGGTGGCCACCGTCCCGCTCCAGGTCTTCGCCTGCGAACTCGCCACCGCCAAGGGCCACGAGGTCGACCAGCCCCGCAACCTCGCCAAGTCCGTCACGGTCGAATAGGGCTGACCGGGTGTCACCACCCCGCCGGGCTCTCAGCCCAGCGGGGTGGTGTCCAGGGCGAAGGAGAACGGGGCGGGCAGATCGAGCGGCTTTCCGAAGGGGACCTGGAGGCGGCTGGCGTAGTCGCCGTTCACCGGGTCGCCGAACAGGACGGCCTCGGAGCGGCCGCGGTCGATCAACAGGTAGCAGGGGATGGCAGCGGCGGCGTAGCCACGGCGCTTGGCGTCGCGGTCCTTGGCGGCGTTGCCGGACGTGACCTCGAAGACCAGCAGGACACCGGAGGTGTCGGCCCAGGGCTCGGCGCCGTGGAAGTGGCCGACGGGGGTGACGGTGCCGTCAGGGATGAAGCGGCCGAGGGGGGTGATCAGACCCTTGGTCGGCGCCAGGTCCAGATCGACAGGGGCCTCGCGGATGAACTGACGGAGCAGCGAGGAGATCGCTGCCTCGTGCGAACCGTCCGGCGGTGGGGTCACGACGATCTCCCCTTCGATCAGTTCAGCCTTGAAGCCGAGTGGCGTGTCGAGGTCGAGGAAGGCTTGCAGGAGCTCGTCCTCGGGTGACAGGTGCTCGATGGCAGGCATGGCGGCCAAGGCCCTTCTCCCTCCTGTCGGGTGGCGTCGCGCGAAAGGCTAGGTGCGCGAACCGGCTCCCGGAGGGGATCGAAGCGGTTCTCATTCGAAAGTGTGCCGCAAGCTCCGGGCCCCGGGGGCGTAGCGTCGGAGTGGTCATCGCCGAGAGTCAGGGAGTCGGACATGCGCAGCGCCCACACGGTCGGTCAGGTCCGGTCGGCGGAGGCGGAGCTGATGGCCCGTCTGCCGGAGGGGACGTTGATGCAGCGGGCCGCGTACGGGCTGGCGGCGGTCTGCGCCCGGTTGCTGGGGCGGGTGTACGGAGCCCGGGTGCTGGTGCTCGCGGGGAGCGGGGACAACGGCGGGGACGCGCTGTACGCGGGGGCGCTGCTGGCCCGGCGGGGGGCCTCGGTGCGGGCGCTGCTGCTGAGTCCGGAGCGGGTGCACGCCGGCGGGCTGGCGGCGCTGCGGGCGGCCGGCGGGGTGGTGACGGCGGATCAGGGGGAGTACGGCACGGCGGACCTGGTGCTGGACGGGATCGTCGGGATCGGCGGCCGGGGCGGGCTGCGCGCCGGGGCGGCCGGGCTGGCGGCCGCGGGGCGGCGCGGCACGCTGGTGGCGGTGGACGTGCCGAGCGGGGTGGACGCGGACACCGGGGAGGTGGAGGGCGCGGCGCTGCGGGCGGACGTGACGGTCTGCTTCGGCACGTACAAGCCGGGCCTGCTGATCGATCCGGGGGCCTCGTACGCCGGGGTGGTGCACCTGGTGGAGATCGGGCTGGAGCTGCCGGAGGCGGGGGTGACGGCGCTTCAGGACGCGGACGTGGCGGCGCTGCTGCCGGTGCCCGGGGCGGAGAGCGACAAGTACCGGCGGGGCGTGGTCGGGGTGGCCGCCGGGTCGGAGCAGTACCCGGGGGCGGCGGTGCTGGCGGTGGCGGGGGCGCTGCGCGGCGGTGCCGGGGCGGTGCGGTACGTGGGCTCGGCGGCGGCCGAGGTGGTGCGGCGCTTCCCGGAGGCGCTGGTGAGCGAGGGGACGCTGGCGGCGGCCGGGCGGGTGCAGGCCTGGGTGGTCGGGCCGGGCGGCGGCGCCGGGGTGGGGGAGCGGCTCGACCAGGCGCTGGCGGGCACGGTCCCGGTGGTGGTGGACGCGGACGGGATCACCGAGCTGGCCCGGCGCGGCCCGCAGGACGGCCCGCCGCTGGTGCTCACCCCGCACACCGGGGAGGCGGCCCGGCTGCTGACGGAGGGTGGGGAGCCGCCCGCCGCGGCGGACTTGGCGGCCACCCGGCTGCGCACCGCCCGGCGGTTGGCGGAGAAGTACGGGGCGGTGGTGCTGCTCAAGGGCTCCACGACGGTGGTGGCCACCCCGGACGGTCGAGCCAGAGTCAATCCGACCGGCACCTCCTGGCTCGCCACGGCCGGCAGCGGTGATGTCCTGGCCGGCCTCCTCGGGTCGCTGTTGGCTGCGGGGCTCGACCCCTTCGATGCGGCCTCGGTGGCGGCGTACCGACACGGACTGGCAGGGAGGCGCGCCGCCGCGCAAGGCACCCCGATCACCGCCACCGAAGTCGCGGCGCACTTGACCTCGCGGGACTAGGCCATGCCGCCGGGGGCGCGAGGAACTGCGCGAGGCGGAAGGCGCCGACAGTCGGATCGGGGCCCACGAGTCAGTTGCACGCGGAACCGAACGTTCCACCCGCCGCGTCGCAGAGGCGTATGCGCGGGGGCGCCGGGGCGGGATGGGAGACTGGTACGCGATGACGACTGCGAACACGACCGGGACGGCCCTGCTCACCGAGGGGGTCCGCGCCGAGGCGACCATCGACCTGGCCGCTCTGCGCGGGAACCTCGACGCCCTGCGCGCCCGGACCGACGGCCCCGAGCTGATGGCCGTGGTGAAGGCGGACGCCTACGGCCACGGTGCGGTGCGCTGCGCCCGCGAGGCGGTCGCGGCCGGCACCCGGTGGCTGGGCACGGCCACCCCGGAGGAGGCGTTGGCGCTGCGGGCGGCGGGGATCTCCGCCGCTCAGGCCCGCATCCTGTGCTGGCTGTGGATCCCCGGCGGCCCGTGGGCCGAGGCGCTCCGGGCCGACCTCGACATCTCGGTGAGCGGCCTGTGGGCGATGGACGAGCTGTTGGCCGCCGTCCGTGAGACCGGCCTCCAGGCCCGGGTGCACCTCAAGGCCGACACCGGCCTGGGCCGCAACGGCTGCCAGCCGCACGACTGGCCGGACCTGGTGGCCACCGCCCGCCGGGCCGAGGCCGAGGGGATGCTGAAGGTCGTCGGGATCTGGTCGCACTTCGCCGCCGCAGACGAGCCCGGCCACCCTTCGATCCGGCTCCAGCAGGACGCCTTCGCCCAGGCCCTGGCGCACGCCGAGCGGGCCGGGCTGCGCCCCGAGGTGCGGCACCTGGCCAACTCCCCGGCCACCCTGCTGCTGCCCGAGTCGCACTACGACCTGGTCCGGCCCGGCCTGGCGATGTACGGGCTCTCGCCGGTGCCCGAGGTGGGCTCGCCGTCCGACTTCGGGCTGCGGCCGGTGATGGCGCTGACCGCGCGGCTGGCCCTGGTGAAGGAGGTGCCGGGCGGACACGGCGTCAGCTACGGCCACCACTACACCACTCCGGGCCCGTCCACCCTGGGCCTGGTGCCGGTCGGCTACGCGGACGGCATCCCCCGGCATGCCAGCGGCACCGGCCCGGTCCAGGTCAACGGCAAGTGGTACTCGGTGGCCGGCCGGGTGGCGATGGACCAGTTCGTGATCGACCTCGGCGGCGACCACGCCCGGGCCGGCGACGAGGTGCTGGTGTTCGGCAACGGCGAGCACGGCGAGCCGACCGCCGAGGACTGGGGCCGGGCCTGCGGCACCATCGCGTACGAGATCATCACCCGGATCGGCGCCCGGGTGCCGCGCCGCTACCTGGGGGCGTCGGCGTGACGGAGGTGAAGGGGGTGGGCCGGACGGCGGGGCTGATCGGCATCTCGGTCGGCCTGCTGGCCGCCGGGGCGGCCGCCGGCGTCGCGGTCGAGCGGCTCACCGTCGGCCGGGCCACCCGGCGCCGGGCCCGCGAGGAGCTGGACGCCGCGGCCCCGTACGGCTCGCTGCGCGGGCGGACGGTGCCGGTGACGGCGGCCGACGGCACCGTGCTGCACGTCGAGGTGGACGGCGACGAGAGCGCCCCGCTGACCGTGGTGTTCAGCCACGGCTACTGCCTGAGCCAGGACAGCTGGCACTTCCAGCGGGCCGCGCTGCGTGACCGCGCCCGGCTGGTCTTCTGGGACCAGCGCAGCCACGGTCGCTCCGAGCGCTCCCGCTCGTACCTGGAGGGCGAGCCGGCGAGCATCGACCAGCTGGGCGAGGACCTGAAGGCGGTGCTGGACGCCGTCGTGCCCGAGGGCCCGGTGGTGCTGGTCGGGCACTCGATGGGCGGCATGACGGTGATGGCACTGGCCGACCGGCACCCGGAGTTGTTCGGCCCCCGGGTGGTGGGCGTCGCCCTGGTCGGCACGCTGGCCAGCGGCTGGGACGAGGTGACCCTCGGGCTGCCCGCCTTCGGCTCCAAGCTGGTCAAGCGGATGGCGCCCGGCGTGGTGAAGCTGCTGGGCCGTCAGGCCGCGCTGGTGGAGGCCACCCGGCGGGCCGGCTCCGAACTCACGGCGGTGTTCTACCGGCGGTACTCCTTCGGCACCAAGGACGTGGACCTGGGCGTGGTCCGCTTCGCCGAGCAGCTGCTGGAGGCCACCCACTTCGACGTGGTCGCCGAGTTCTACCCGGCCTTCAGCGGCATGGACAAGGTGGCCGCCCTGCGGGCGATGGCCGGCCTGCCGGTGCTGGTGCTGGCCGGGACGAAGGACCTGCTGACGCCGGCCGAGTACAGCGAGGCCATCGCGGCCGAACTGCCCGGCTGCGAACTGGTCCTGGTGCCGGACGCCGGGCACCTGGTGATGCTGGAGCGGCCCGACCTGGTGAACCGTCAGCTGGCGGACCTGCTGGCCGCCGTCGGAGAGAAGGAGTGACCTCGGTGATCACGGTGGACACGCCGGAGCGGATGAACCGCCTCGGCAAGGCGCTGGCCGGACTGCTGCGCCCCGGCGACCTGGTGATGCTCTCGGGCGAGCTCGGCGCGGGCAAGACCACCCTCACCCGCGGCCTGGGCGAGGGCCTCGGCGTGCGCGGTGCGGTCACCTCGCCGACCTTCGTGATCGCCCGGGTGCACCCGCCGCTGGCCGGCGGCCCGGCCCTGGTGCACGTGGACGCCTACCGGCTGGGCGGCGGTCTGGACGAGATGGAGGACCTCGACCTGGACGTCTCGCTGCCCGAGTCGGTCGTGGTGGTCGAGTGGGGTGAGGGCAAGGTCGAGCAGTTGACGGACGACCGCCTGGAGGTCCGGATCGAACGGGCGATCGGCGCGGACGCGGTGGACGACTCCGACCCGCGGCAGGTCCGGCTGACCGGGATCGGCGAACGCTGGGCCGGGGTGGACCTGGCGGTGCTGGCCGAGGTCTGACCGCGCGTCGTTTGCCGACGGGCTGTCGGCAAGCGGTTGTGGGCGGGTGCGCCGGTGTGGTGGGATGACCTTGGCAGTTAGGTGTGCCTAACCAGGGAGACACATCATGACGAGCACCACGCCCACCACTCCGCAGACGCCCAGCCCGATGCGGGCGCTGCTCGCCGCGTGCGCGGCCGCGAGGGCGGTCTCGACGCCGCCCCCGCCGCAGCCCGTCGACCGCTGACCGCTGATCCTGAGTGGCCGTCAGGGGATGACGACGACCTTCGTCCCGTTGGGGGCGAAGTCCCAGAGGCTCTGGCTGTCCGCCCGGCTCGAACGGATGCCGCCGGTCTTGGTCTTCGGATCGGCCGGCGGCGCGGGCACCGCCGCCGAGTCCATGGCCGCGCTGAAGCCGAACACCACGCCGTTCTGCTGGGCGAACCGCACCACGTGCTCGATCTGGGCGCCGTCGGTGCCGGTACCGGCGGCCGTCCGGCTGTAGACGGTGTAGCTGCCCGGCGTCGGCTCGGCCGTGCCCGGCGTGACGGCGAAGGCCGCCTGCAGGGGGGTCGGCTTCTTGGGGTCGACCAGCCAGACCCAGTGGGTGCCGGCCGAGTAGACGACGCGGCGGCCGGTGCCCGAACTGGCCGGCAGCGGCGGGACGGTGACGGTCGGTGAGGCGGACGGGCTCGGCGCGGCCGAACTCGCCGGAGCGGACGGCTTCGCCACCGGCACCGTCCGGGAGGCCGCCCCGTTCGCCTGGAACGCCAGCAGCCCGACGGCCGCCAACGCCGCCACGGTCAGACCGGTGACCACCACTCCAGGACGCGACACGTCGGCTCCCGCCAGGCTCGAGGTTTTCTGACTACCTGGCCATCGTGCCAGTTCCTGCGGAGCACGACGGTCAGGCAACGCGGCGAGCTTGCGCCCCTGAACGCCCTCCGGGCGTTCGTGTGCTCGCGGGAGCCCTTAACCTTGGGGGCGTGCTGCTGCTTGCCTTCGACACCGCGACCCCTGCCGTCACCGCTGCCGTCCACGACGGGGAGCGGGTTCTCGCCGAGGCCCACCAGGTGGATGCCCGGCGGCACGGGGAGTTGCTGCTGCCGTCGATCGACCGGGTGCTGCGGGACGCGGGGGTCGACAAGAGCGCGCTCACCGCGATCGCCGTCGGCGTCGGCCCCGGCCCGTACACCGGACTGCGGGTCGGCCTGGTGACCGCCGCGACGCTCGGGCACGCGCTGGGCCTGCCGGTGTACGGCGTCTGCACGCTCGACGCGCTCGCGCACCAGGCCGAGAACGACGGAGCCCCCTTCACGGTGGCCACCGACGCCCGCCGCAAGGAGGTCTACTGGGCCTCGTACGACGGCGGGAAGCGCCGCACGGAGGGCCCGGAGGTCGGCCGCCCGGCCGATCTGACGCCGCACCAGGTGTCGTTCGGCGCCGGTGCGCTGCTCTACCCCGACACCTTCCCGGACGCCGTCGCGCCGGAGCACGTCTCGGCCGGCGCGCTCGCCGACTTCGCGGTGCGGGAGCTGGCGGCCGGCCGCGAGCTGCTGCCGAACGTCCCGCTGTACCTGCGCCGTCCGGACGCCCAGGTGCCGGCAGGCTACAAGGCGGTGCTCCCGGCATGAGCGTGCGGCTGCGGCCGATGCGCTGGTGGGACATCGAGCCGGTGATCGCGCTGGAGCAGGAGCTCTTCCCGGAGGACGCCTGGTCGCGCGGCATGTTCTGGTCCGAGCTGGCCGACACCGGCCCGGAGGGCACCCGGCACTACACGGTGGCGGAGCTGGACGGCGCGTTGGTCGGCTACGCCGGGCTGATGGCGATCGGCGTCGAGGGCGACGTGCAGACCATCGCGGTGGCCCCGGGCCACCAGGGCATGGGGCTGGGTGCCCGGCTGCTCACCGACCTGATCGACGAGTCGGCCCGCCGGGGCTGCACCGAACTGCTGCTGGAGGTGCGGGTGGACAACCTCGGCGCCCAGCGGCTGTACGAGCGGTACGGCTTCGAGCCGGTCGGCATCCGGCGCGGCTACTACCAACCCGCCAACGTGGACGCGCTCGTGATGCGCCTCGACAACCCGAAAGAGCGGCAGCATGGCTGACGAACCGTTGGTCCTCGGCATCGAGACCTCCTGCGACGAGACCGGCGTCGGCATCGTCCGGGGCACCACCCTGCTGGCCGACGCGGTCGCCTCCAGCGTCAACGACCACGCCCGCTTCGGCGGCGTGGTGCCGGAGATCGCCAGCCGGGCGCACCTGGAGGCGATGGTCCCGACCATCCAGCGCGCGCTGGACACCGCCGGGATCAAGGGCTCCGACCTGGACGGCATCGCCGTCACCGCCGGGCCCGGCCTGGCCGGTGCGCTGCTGGTCGGCGTCTCGGCCGCGAAGGCCTTCGCCTGGGCGCTGGACAAGCCGCTGTACGGGGTGAACCACCTGGCCTCGCACATCTGCGTGGACCAGCTGGAGCACGGCCGGCTGCCGCAGCCCACCATGGCGCTGCTGGTCTCCGGCGGGCACTCCTCGCTGCTGCTCAGCGAGGACATCACCACCGACGTCCGCCCGCTGGGCGCGACCATCGACGACGCGGCCGGAGAGGCCTTCGACAAGGTGGCCCGGGTGCTCGGCCTGGGCTTCCCCGGCGGGCCGGTGGTGGACCGGATGGCCCGCGAGGGCGACCCGAAGGCGATCAGGTTCCCGCGCGGACTGAGCGGCCCGAAGGACCCGGAGTTCGACTTCTCGTTCTCCGGCCTGAAGACCGCGGTGGCCCGCTGGGTGGAGGCCAAGCGCCGGGCCGGCGAGGAGGTGCCGGTGGCCGACGTGGCCGCGTCCTTCCAGGAGGCGGTCACCGACGTGCTGACCCGCAAGGCGGTCAAGGCCTGCAAGGCCCAGGGCGTCGACCACCTGATGATCGGCGGCGGCGTGGCGGCCAACTCGCGGCTGCGCGAGATGGCCCAGCAGCGCTGCGACAAGGCCGGCATCGTGCTCCGGGTGCCGCGCCCGGGCCTGTGCACCGACAACGGCGCGATGGTCGCCGCGCTCGGCGCCGAGATGGTCTGGCGCAACCGGGCCCCCTCCTCGCTCGGCCTCTCGGCGGACTCCTCGCTGCCCGTGACCGAGGTCTCCGTGCCGCACACCGATCTGCACGCGGCGGCGCACGAAGCGCTGCGCTGACCCCGGTAGTGTTCCTGGGAGTTCGCTGAGAGCGCACGACGACGGGGAGCACGGTGAAGAGGACGTACGGGGTGGCGGTGTCGGCGCTGCTGCTGGTGGCCGGTTGCGGCAGCGGGACGACGACGTCACCCACTCCCGCGCCGCCGGCTCCGAGCAGCTCCGCGCCGCAGGTGAAGGAGGGTCAGCCGGCCGCGGGCGGCAGCCCGGTGGCCTCCTCCGACGCCTGGGCCAAGTGGGGGATCAAGCCGTTGCCCGCCGCCCCGCCGGCCCCGGCCGACAAGCCGGTGAAGCTGACCGCGAGCGGCCCGGTGCCGGTCTTCTCCGAGGTGCCGACCAAGGACAAGGTCGTCTTCGTGACGATCGACGACGGTGCCGAGAAGGACCCGAAGTTCGTCGAGATGATCAAGGACCTCAAGGTCCCGGTCTCGATGTTCCTGACCCGGGACATCGTCAAGGACGACTACGGCTACTTCAAGCCGCTCCAGGCGCTCGGCAACCAGATCCACAACCACACCACGGACCACGCCCAGCTGAGCAAGGTCTCGGCGGAGAAGCAGAAGTCCGAGGTCTGCGACGCGCAGGCCGCGCTGACCCAGCAGTACGGCAAGGCCCCGCTGCTGTTCCGCCCGCCGTACGGGGACGGCGCGCACACCCCGCAGCTCAACACCTCGGTGCAGCAGTGCGGGCCGCGCGCGATCGTGCTCTGGCGCGAGTCGATGCAGATCCACGACATGCAGTACCAGGCCGCCGACAAGAAGCTGAAGCCCGGCGACATCGTGCTCGCGCACTTCCGGGGCCCGAAGGACCTCAAGGGCGAGACGATGACCGAGATGTTCGCCGAGATGCTGCGCCGGATCCAGGAGCAGGGCTTCGCGGTGGCCCGGCTGGAGGACTACATCGCGGCTCCGGCGGGCTGACCGAGCATCATGAGCGGGCCGTCGTCGGTCCGGGCCAGGATCACGGTGACCTCGTTCGGGCCGCTGGGCTTGAGCTGCTTGCGGAGCTCCTCGGGGGTGACGGAGAGGCCGCGCTTCTTGATGACCACGGTGCCGACCTGACGCTCCTTCAGCAGGGCCTTGAGCTTCTTCACGTTGTAGGGCAGCACGTCGCTGAGCTCGTAGGCGTGGGCGTACGGGGTGGCCACCAGGCGGTCCGAGGTGAGGTAGGCGATCTTGGGGTCGATCAGCCGGCCCTCGACCTGTTCGGCGACCTCGGCCACCTGGTGGGCCCGGATCACCGCGCCGTCCGGCTCGTAGAGGTACCGGCCGACCGGGCCGGGCGCCGGGTCGGGGAGGTGACCGCCCGTCAGGGTGTGCGGGCCGGGGAGCAGGGTGGCCCGGTGCGGGGCCGTTGCCTCGGTGCCGAACCAGAGGACGGCCTCCTTGACCTCGCCGTGGTCCGACACCCACTCCGCCTCGGCGCCCTCCGGCACCAGCTCGTGCGGGATGCCCGGGGCCACCTTGAGCGCCCCGAACGGGGTGCGGCGGGCGGCCTCGACCGCCCAGGAGAGCGGCGGCGAGTACGCCTCCGGATCGAACACCCGGCCCCGGGCGGTCCGGCGCGCCGGGTCGGTGAAGACCGCGTCGTAGCCGGTGACGTCGACCTCGGTGACGTCCGCCTCACGGACCTCGATGAGATCGGTGAGGTTCAGGGCGGCGGCGTTGGCGGTGGCGACGGCGCAGGTCAGCGGGTCGCGGTCGACGGCCAGGACGTGCACCCCGGCCCGGGCGAGCGCGATCGCGTCGCCGCCGATCCCGCAGCAGAGGTCCGCGAGGCGGCGGACGCCGAGGGCCGCGAAGCGGGACGCCCGCCACTCGGCGACGCTGCGGCGGGTGGCTTGTTCGACTCCGTCGGGGGTGAAGTACATGGCGTCGGCGTCGGGGCCGAACTTCGCGCGGGCGCGTTGGCGCAGGTGCGCCTGCGCCAACGCGGCGGTCACCAGTTCGGCGGGGTGCTCCTTCCGCAGCCGGGTGGCCAGCGCCAGCTCCTCGCCGGGCTTGAACTCCCGCAACTCGGCCAGCAGGGCCTGGCCCTGATCGGTCAACAGGGCCTTGAACGCGTCGATCTCCACGGAGGCCATTCTCGCGGGTCCGACGGGGTGGGCACGCCTGCGGCGCTGGGGGAAGGTGGTCACCCCGGGGGCGCGGGGAACTGCGCGGGGCGGGAGGCGATGACCCGTGTGCCGGGGGCGGGCCTGCACTTGTAAGTGGTTGTCCGTACCCGGAAGACGGGTCGGGGCCTTCCGATTCGCGCAGTTCCCCGCGCCCCGGTCGGCCCTTCGGGCCTCCGTAGCGCCACGCGCGGCGTTGGCACTCTGGTTGACTGAGTGCTAACAGCGGCCTATGGTCGTTCCTGGCACTCCCCACCGGGTGAGTGCTAACGCGATGGACTCGTGTCCGACCCCCGCGACGGCGGACGCGTGCACATCGCCACCTACCTGAAGAACAACCCCGTAATCTCCGAAGGGGAGCTCGGACGTGACCGCCAGCAGCAAGGTTGCCATCAAGCCGCTCGAGGACCGCATTGTGGTCCAGCCGCTCGACGCCGAGACCACCACGGCCTCCGGCCTGGTTATCCCGGACACCGCCAAGGAGAAGCCCCAGGAGGGCGTCGTCCTGGCCGTCGGCCCGGGTCGCTTCGAGGATGGCCAGCGCCTTCCCCTCGATGTCGCGGTCGGCGACATCGTCCTGTACTCGAAGTACGGCGGCACCGAGGTGAAGTACCAGGGCGAGGAGTACCTCGTCCTCTCGGCCCGCGACGTTCTCGCCATCATCGAGAAGTAAGTCGTTCCAGCCCGCCCCGGTCACTCGTCGTCAGACGGCGGCCGGGGCGCGGTTGTTGGCTCCCGTAGTCAGTAGATCCCCAGAGGAAACGGAACCATGGCGAAGATCCTGCAGTTCGACGAGGACGCCCGCCGCTCGCTCGAGCGCGGTGTCAACAAGCTGGCCGACACGGTGAAGGTGACCATCGGCCCCAAGGGCCGCAACGTCGTCATCGACAAGAAGTTCGGCGCGCCGACCATCACCAACGACGGTGTCACCATCGCCCGTGAGGTCGAGCTGGACGACCCGTACGAGAACCTCGGCGCCCAGCTGGTCAAGGAGGTGGCCACCAAGACCAACGACGTCGCCGGTGACGGCACCACCACCGCCACCGTGCTCGCCCAGGCCCTGGTCAACGAGGGTCTCCGGAACGTCGCCGCCGGCGCCGGTCCGGCCGCCCTGAAGAAGGGCATCGACAAGGCCGTCGCCGCCGTCTCGGCGCACCTGCTCTCCGTCGCCCGCGAGATCGAGGGCAAGGAGGACGTGGCCGCCGTCGCGTCCCTGTCCGCCCAGGACCAGCAGGTCGGCGACCTGATCGCCGAGGCGATCGACAAGGTCGGCAAGGACGGTGTCATCACCGTCGAGGAGTCGAACACCTTCGGCGTGGAGCTGGACTTCACCGAGGGCATGCAGTTCGACAAGGGCTACCTGTCGCCGTACTTCGTCACCGACGCGGAGCGTCAGGAGGCGGTCCTCGAGGACCCGTACATCCTGATCAACCAGGGCAAGATCTCCTCCATCCAGGAGCTGCTCCCGCTGCTGGAGAAGATCCTTCAGGGCGGCGCCTCCAAGCCGCTGCTGATCATCGCCGAGGACGTGGACGGCGAGGCGCTCTCCACCCTGGTGGTCAACAAGATCCGCGGCACCTTCAACGCCGTCGCGGTGAAGGCTCCCGGCTTCGGCGACCGCCGCAAGGCGATCCTCGGTGACCTGGCCACCCTGACCGGTGCCACCGTCATCTCCGAGGAGGTCGGCCTCAAGCTCGACCAGGCCGGCGTCGAGGTGCTCGGCACCGCCCGCCGCGTCACCATCACCAAGGACGAGACCACGGTCGTCGACGGGGCCGGCGACGCCGACGCCGTCGCGGGCCGCGTCGCCCAGATCAAGGCCGAGATCGCCAACACCGACTCGGACTGGGACCGCGAGAAGCTGCAGGAGCGCCTGGCCAAGCTGGCCGGCGGCGTCTGCGTGATCAAGGTCGGCGCTGCCACCGAGGTCGAGCTCAAGGAGCGCAAGCACCGTCTCGAGGACGCCATCTCGGCGACCCGCGCGGCGGTCGAGGAGGGCATCGTCGCCGGTGGCGGCGCTTCCCTCGTGCACGCCCAGAAGGTGCTCGACGGCGGCCTCGGCCTGACCGGCGACGAGGCGACCGGTGTCGCGGTCGTCCGCAAGGCGCTCGCCGAGCCGCTGCGCTGGATCGCCCAGAACGCCGGCCTCGAGGGCTACGTCATCACCCACAAGGTCGCCGAGCTGGAGCCGGGCCACGGCTTCAACGCGGCCACCGGTGAGTACGGCGACCTGCTGAAGGCCGGCGTCATCGACCCGGTCAAGGTCACCCGCTCCGCCCTGGAGAACGCCGCCTCGATCGCGTCGCTGCTCCTCACCACCGAGACCCTCGTGGTGGAGAAGCCGGCCGACGAGGAGCCGGCCGCTCACGGCGGCCACGGCCACTCCCACTGACGCACCGTCAGCCCGACCGGAGGCCCGGTTCCCCCACGCGGGGGAGCCGGGCCTCCGGCGTTGGCCGCCGCCCTCCGGGGCGCCCGTGGAAATTGGTCACACCAGGGGCGCGGGGAACTGCGCGAGTCGGAAGACGCTGACCGGTGTGCCGGGTACGGACAGCCACTTGCCAGTGAGTCTCCGTACCCGGCACACGGGTCTCGTTCTTCCGCAGCGCGCAGTTCCTCGCGCCCCTGACCGCCCTCCGGCCGGCCTGAGGGCGGTCCGAGGGCGACCCGGAGCTGGGTGGTTGGGCGTTTGCCCAAAGGATCGCTTATAACGGAGTCATGATCGAGGCCCGCCACCTGCGCGTCCTGCGCGCCGTCGCCCGAACCGGTTCGTTCTCCGCCGCGGCCCGGGAGCTGGGATGCACCCAGCCTGCCGTCAGCCAGCAGATGAAGGCGCTGGAGAAGTCGGTGGCCACGCCACTGGTGGTGCGCGCCGGCAAGGGGATGCAGCTCAGCGAGGCCGGGCAGGTGCTGCTGAAGCACGCCAACGGGATCCTCTCGGGGCTGTCCGCCGCCGAGGAGGAGGTGGCCGCGATCGCCGGGCTGCGGGCCGGGCGGGTGCGGTTGGTGTCGTTCCCGACGGCGAGTTCCACCCTGGTGCCGCCGGCCGTCGCCCGTCTGCGGGGCGCCCGTCCGGGGGTGCGCGTGTCGCTGGTGGAGGCGGAGCCGCCGGAATCGCTGGCGATGCTGCGCGGGGGCGAGTGCGAGGTGGCGCTGGCGTTCCGGTACCCGGACTCGCAGGGGGTGACCACGGTGCCGGCGCCGCACGTGACGGCCCGTCAGGCGCGGGCCGAGGCGACCTTGGAGGCGGCGGCCAGCCAGGCGGCCAGCGACTGGTCCGACCTGGTGGTGCGGCCGCTGCTGGACGACCCGCTGGTGGGCCTGCTCCCGGCCGGGCACCCGCTGGCGGGCCGGGACGAGAGCAGGCCGGTGGAGCTGGCGGAGCTCGCGGGGGAGCAGTGGATCGCGGGCTGCCCGCAGTGCCGGGGGCATCTGGTGGAGCTCTGCGCGGGTGCGGGCTTCGAGCCGCTGATCGACTTCGCCACCGACGACTACCCGGCGGTGGTCGGTCTGGTGGCGGCCGGGCTGGGGGTGGCGGTGCTGCCGGGGCTGGCCCTGGAGGCGGTCCGGCACGAGGGCGTCGCGGCGGTGCCGGTGCGGGCCGCCTCGGGGGCCCCGGCGGTGCGTCAGGTGGTCGCGCTGACGCTGCCGGACCTGGCCGAGGTGCCGGCCGTCGCGCTCATGCTGGACCAGCTCGCCGGGGCGGCCGCCGCGCGCTGACGGCGGGGGTGCCATGGGGTACTGGGTGGCGAAGAAACGTTTCTGCGGTGGCGCCGAAGGGGTGACGCGCCGTCAGCGCCGGATGGTGGCGGGCATGGTGAGCGGCACCTCGACCAGCCGGTTGCGCGAACGCCCCATCAGCTCCTCGCGTTCGTCCTCGGTCAGGCCGCCCCAGACGCCGTAGGGCTCGCGGACCGCCATCGCGTGCGCCGCGCACTGGGCCCGTACCGGGCAGCGCATGCAGACCTCCTTGGCGCTGGCCTCGCGCGAGCTGCGGGCCGCCCCGCGCTCGCCCTCCGGGTGGAAGAAGAGCGAGCTGTCCACGCCGCGGCAGGCGGCGGAGAGCTGCCAGTCCCAGAGGTCCGCGTTCGGGCCGGGGAGGCGGGAGAAGTCGGCCATGGCACTTGTTCCCTTCATGGAGTGCTGGCGAGGGTCCCGGTCCGGCCGGCGTTCCTGCCCGGTACCGATATGGACACCTGGAAATATGACTTACGGCAACCACTGGGACAAGTCACTCACAGCGGTGCACAACAGTCAATGACCCCACAGAAGCTATAAAAACGGACAAATGAGGGCATGAGGTTTGGCGTGTGTCGGTCTGCCGATCGGGTGGCTCCGGGCGCGCGGAGGCTCGTTCGACGGCGCCGGTGGTGCGCGGCAAGCGCGTGAGCAGCACGAAAGTGCGGCGTGTGCACCGCGATGCGGCTGATCGGTAACGGGTCGGCCACGTACAGTGGTGGAGATGGCCCTGAAAGCCGTAACTCATTCGAGTGACGGTCGTTGGAAGTGCGGAGGCGGTTAGCGGACGCTGGGCGCCGGGAACGAACGCGGGAGACCGCGAGCGACCGGAGTCCTTCGTCATTCGGCCGTGTCGGAGAGATTCGTACCAGCCAGGAGGCTCAACGTGACGCGGATCAGCTGCGGAGGACGACGGTCATGACATCCGTACTCGTCTGCGACGATTCCCCGCTCGCCCGGGAGGCGCTTCGCCGCGCGGTGGCGACGGTCCCCGGGGTCGACCGGGTGACCACGGCGACGAACGGTGAGGAGGTCCTCCGCCGTTGGGTGGCCGACCGCTCCGATCTCGTCCTGATGGATGTCCGGATGCCCGGCCTGGGCGGGGTGGAGACGGTCCGCCGGCTGCTCTCGGCCGACCCGGGCGCGCGCATCATCATGCTCACCGTGGCCGAGGACCTGGACGGGGTCGCGCTCGCGGTCGCCGCCGGGGCGCGCGGCTACCTGCACAAGGACGCCTCGCGCGCCGAGCTGCGGGCCACCGTCACCCAGGCGCTGGCGGACCCGACCTGGCGGCTCGCCCCGCGCCGGCTGCGCAGCCCGGACATGGGCGCCGCACCGACCCTGACGGCCCGTGAGATCCAGGTGCTGGAGGGCATGAGCCACGGGCGGAGCAACGCGGAGATCGGCCGCGAGCTCTTCCTGTCCGAGGACACCGTGAAGACGCACGCCAGGCGCCTGTTCAAGAAGCTCGGCGCCTCGGACCGCGCCCACGCGGTGGCGCTCGGCTTCCGCTGGGGCCTGGTCCGCTGACCGGCCCGCACCGGTCATCGCTCGCTCGGACGTATGACGTCACGGTCCCGAGGCTGCACCATGGAGCAGTGGAGCACCTCGGGGACCAGCGGGCGGAGGCGGGGGCGGTGGGGGAGACGCATAACGTTCCGATGCACAACTCCGGAGGCGGTGCCGCGTTTTCCGTGCCGACCAGGCACCATGGACCGATGCGCGACGACGACGCTCCTCCGGCCGGTGGCCCACCCGGCGCCCCGGCCGAGGCACCGGCCGTCGCGGCGTCGGCGGTCGAGCTGGGCGAACTGGTCGCCGCCGCGGTCCGCGGTGAGGGCCCGGCCATCGAGGCCCTGCTCGCCTACGTCCACCCGCTGGCGCTCCGCTACTGCCGGGGCCGGCTGCTCCGGCTCCCCGGCGGGGCCCGGCACCACGTGGACGACGTGGCCCAGGAGGTCTGCGTCGCGGTGCTCTGCGCGCTCCCCCGGTACAAGGACGAGGGGCGTCCCTTCGAGGCCTTCGTCTACGGGATCGCCGCGCACAAGGTGGCCGACCTCCAGCGGGCCGCGATGCGCGGCCCCGGCGCGACGGTGATCCCGCCGGACGGCCTGCCGGAGCTGCCGGACGACGCGCTCGGCCCCGAGGAGCGGGCGCTGCTCAGCAGTGACGCGGCCTGGGCCAAGGAACTGCTCTCCAACCTGCCGGCCCGTCAGCGCGAGCTGGTGCTGCTGCGGGTGGCCGCCGGACTCTCGGCGGAGGAGACCGGGGAGGTGCTCGGGATGTCGCCGGGCGCCGTCCGGGTGGCCCAGCACCGGGCGCTCAGCCGGCTGCGGGCGCTGGCCGAGCTGGCCGAGGAGAGTTCCTAACGTTCCCTGGAAGGGATCCGCCCCTCGCGGCGTTGTCAAGGGGGCGCGAGTTCGGCATACCGGATGCCAGTACCATGGGGTATCGGCGCCTGGGCAGGTCGCCAAAGTTTCGCGGGTGTGGGCGAGGTTCCCTCGGAGGTTCCTCCAAAACCTCGGGTGTCTTGGCGGTCCTGAGCTAGTGCCGGTTCGAGAGCAGCGTGCTCCCACAGACCCTCAGCGGGGAGCGCGGGATCAGACGACGGCCGCCATGGAAGGTCCCCACATCATGTCCTACAACGCCGCAGGCGTACCCGAGAAGTTCGCGATGCTCGGACTCACCTACGACGACGTCCTGCTGCTGCCCGGTGCCTCGGCCGTCCTGCCCAACGAGGTGGACACCTCCTCGCGGGTCTCCCGCAACGTCCGGGTGAACATCCCGCTGCTCTCGGCCGCGATGGACAAGGTCACCGAGGCCCGGATGGCCATCGCGATGGCCCGTCAGGGCGGCGTCGGCGTGCTGCACCGCAACCTCTCGATCGAGGACCAGGCGAACCAGGTCGACCTGGTGAAGCGCTCCGAGTCCGGCATGGTCACCGACCCGATCACGGTCGGCCCGGAGACCACGCTGGCCGAGGCGGACGCGCTCTGCGCCAAGTTCCGCATCTCCGGTGTGCCGATCGCGGACGAGACGGGCAAGCTGCTCGGCATCGTCACCAACCGCGACATGGCCTTCGAGTCGGACCGCAGCCGCATCGTCCGCGAGATCATGACCCCGATGCCGCTGATCACCGGCAAGGTCGGCATCAGCGGGCCGGACGCGATGGCGCTGCTCCGCCGTCACAAGATCGAGAAGCTCCCGCTGGTCGACGACGAGGGCCGGATCAAGGGCCTCATCACGGTCAAGGACTTCGTCAAGGCCGAGCAGTACCCGAACGCGGCCAAGGACTCGGAGGGCCGGCTGCTGGTCGGCGCGGCGGTCGGCGCCTCGGCCGAGGCCTTCGACCGGGCGCAGGCGCTGGTCGCCGCCGGAGTGGACTTCCTGGTCGTCGACACCTCGCACGGGCACAGCCACAACGCGCTGGCCTGGATCGAGAAGATCAAGTCGGCGGTCGCCGTCGACGTGGTGGGCGGGAACGTCGCGACCCGGGACGGTGCGCAGGCGCTGATCGACGCTGGCGTGGACGGCGTGAAGGTCGGCGTCGGGCCGGGCTCGATCTGCACCACCCGGGTGGTCGCGGGCATCGGCGTGCCGCAGGTGACGGCGATCTACGAGGCGGCGCTGGCCTGCCAGGCGGCCGGCGTGCCGGTGATCGGTGACGGTGGCCTGCAGTACTCCGGTGACATCGGCAAGGCGCTGGCCGCCGGTGCGGACACCGTGATGCTCGGTTCGCTGCTGGCGGGCTGCGAGGAGTCGCCGGGCGAGCTGCTCTTCATCAACGGCAAGCAGTTCAAGTCGTACCGCGGGATGGGCTCGCTGGGTGCGATGCAGTCGCGCGGCCAGGCGAAGTCCTTCTCCAAGGACCGCTACTTCCAGGCCGACGTCTCCTCCGACGAGAAGCTGATCGCCGAGGGCATCGAGGGCCAGGTGCCCTACCGCGGCCCGCTCTCCGCGGTGCTGTTCCAGCTGGTCGGCGGCCTGCGGCAGACCATGGGCTACGTCGGTGCCGCGTCGGTGGCCGAGATGGAGAGCAAGGGCCGCTTCGTCCGGATCACCTCGGCGGGCCTCAAGGAGAGCCACCCGCACGACATCCAGATGACCGTCGAGGCGCCGAACTACCACGGCCGCTGAGGTAGCTGACCGACCAGGTCACGCCAGGGGCGCGGGGAATCCCCGCGCCCCTTGGCGTGTGCCTCCTGGACACATGCGCGTCGGTGCGGCCCGGTACGGGATACTGGGGCGACCAGCAAATGCATGTGCAGGAAGGGCTCGAAGTGACTGAGATCGAGATCGGGCGAGGCAAGCGCGGCCGCAGGGCGTACTCCTTCGACGACATCGCCGTCGTCCCCAGCCGCCGTACCCGCGACCCGAAGGAGGTCTCGATCGCTTGGCAGATCGACGCCTACCGGTTCGAGCTGCCGTTCCTGGCGGCTCCGATGGACAGCGTGGTGTCGCCCGCGCAGGCGATCGCCATCGGTGAGCTGGGCGGTCTCGGGGTGCTGAACCTGGAGGGGCTGTGGACCCGGTACGAGGACCCGCAGCCGCTGCTGGACGAGATCGCGACGATCACGGACGAGGCGGCGGCGACCCGTCGGCTCCAGGAGATCTACGCGGAGCCGATCAAGGCGGAGCTCATCAAGGAGCGGATCAAGCAGGTCCGTGACTCGGGCGTGGTGACGGCCGCGGCGCTGTCGCCGCAGCGGACCGCCGAGTTCTCCAAGGCCGTGGTGGACGCGGGCGTGGACGTGTTCGTGATCCGCGGGACCACGGTCTCGGCGGAGCACGTGTCGGGTGCGGCCGAGCCGCTGAACCTGAAGCAGTTCATCTACGAGCTGGACGTGCCGGTGATCGTCGGTGGCTGCGCCACCTACACCGCCGCGCTGCACCTGATGCGGACCGGCGCGGCCGGCGTGCTGGTGGGCTTCGGCGGCGGCGCCGCGCACACCACCCGGAACGTGCTGGGCATCCAGGTGCCGATGGCGACCGCGGTGGCGGACGTGGCGGCGGCCCGCCGGGACTACATGGACGAGTCCGGCGGCCGGTACGTGCACGTGATCGCCGACGGTGGCGTGGGCTACAGCGGCGACCTGGCGAAGGCGATCGCCTGTGGCGCCGACGCGGTGATGATCGGGGCCGCGCTGGCGCGGGCCACCGACGCTCCGGGCAAGGGCTTCCACTGGGGCATGGAGGCGGTGCACGAGGAGCTGCCGCGCGGCAAGCGCGTCGACCTGGGCACCGTGGGCACCACGGCCGAGATCCTCTCCGGCCCGTCGCACACCCCGGACGGCACCATGAACCTGTTCGGCGCGCTGCGCCGGGCGATGGCCACCACCGGGTACTCGGAGCTCAAGGAGTTCCAGCGCGTCGAGGTGACGGTCAACCCGGCCCAGCGCTGACGGCCCGTCAAGGCCGGAAGGCCCCCGCCCCCTCCGAGGGGGCGGGGGCCTTCCGCTTGCCGGTGGCGCGTCGTCAGGAGACGAAGGGCCGGGTGGGGTCGGAGCCGGAGCAGCGGGTGAGCGGGCGGGGACGGTGGTTTCCGGTCACGGGTCGGGTACGAACGCGGTTGTGGCCGGGGGTGGCTGACACGGAGTCGGGTGGACGCGAGATGATGGGGGCTTGGCTGCCGGACCCTGGGGGACATCGATGACCGAGACCGACGGACGTCTGCTGGGGCGCCGCTACCGGTTGACCGGTGTGCTGGGCCGGGGCGGGATGGGTACGGTCTGGCGGGCCGAGGACGAGATGCTCGGCCGGGTGGTCGCGGTCAAGGAACTCCGGATGCAGGAGGGCGTGGACGAGGCCGACCGGCACCGGCTGATCGCCCGGACGCTGCGGGAGGCCAAGGCCACCGCGCGGATCAGGCACGCCGCGGCGGTGACCGTCTTCGACGTGGTCGAGGAGGACGGCCGGCCGTGGATCGTGATGGAGCTGGTCGGCGGCCGCTCGCTGTCCGAGGTGATCCAGCAGGACGGTCCGCTGGCGCCGGCCCGGGCCGCCGAGATCGCCCTGGAGGTGCTCGGAGTCCTGGTCGAGGCCCATGAGTTGGGCATCATCCACCGGGACGTGAAGCCCTCCAACGTGCTGGTCGACGTCGACGGCCGGGTGGTGCTCACCGACTTCGGCATCGCCAGCGTCGAGGGCGACACCTCGATCACCTCCACCGGGATGCTGGTCGGCGCGCCCTCGTACATATCCCCGGAGCGGGCCAAGGGGCAGAAGCCCGGGCCGCCGGCCGACCTCTGGTCTCTGGGCGGCACGCTGTACGCGATGACCGAGGGCAAGCCGCCGTACGACCGGGGTTCGGCACTGGCTACCCTGACGGCGGTGATGACCGAGGACCTGGAGCCGCCGGTGAACGCCGGGCCGCTGCTGCGGCCGGTGATCGAGGGGCTGCTGGAGAAGGACCCGGCCCGGCGGATGGACGCGGGCCAGGCGCGGGCGATGCTGCGGCGGGTGGCCGCCGTGGCCACCACCCGGGCCGAGGCCACCACGGTGGTGGCGGCACCGGCCGTGCCGTCGGTGGCTCCGGCGGGCGGGGACGCGGCGCGCAAGCGGTGGCTGCTGGTCGCGGCGGCCGTCGCGGTGGTGGCGGCGCTGGTGGTCGGGGCGGTGCTCTGGCCGGAGGGGGAGAAGGACAAGGGGACGCAGAACCCGGCGGCGGTGCCGGTGGCCGGTGGGCAGCTGACGCCCTCGCCCACGCCGCCCGCCCAGGGGCAGAACCAGCAGAACCCGGCGCCGACCTCGACCGTGACGGCCACGGCCACGGTGACGGCCACCGCGACGCAGACGCAGCCGGTCCAGGCCCAGACCCCGGCCACGCAGACGCCGCCGGCGGCCCCGGCCGGGTACCAGAGCCAGAAGGGCACGCAGGGATTCACGGTGTCGGCGCCGGAGGCGCTCAAGTCGCAGGCGGCGAGCTCGACCCAGCAGGCCTTCCGGGCCAACGGGGTCAGCCTGATCGTGGCCTACACGAACACCCCGGGGCCGAGCGCGCTGAAGGTCTGGGAGGAGTCGGACGCGGAGGGGAGCTTCCCGGGGTACAAGAGCCTCGGGGTCCGTCCGGCGCCCTTCCGGTCTTGGAGCAACTCGGCGGACTGGGAGTGGACGTTCGACAAGGACGGCGTCCGGATGCACGCGCTCAACCGGGGCTTCGTGACCGGGAAGTACGGCTACTCGATCTACTGGATCGCTCCGGACGCGGTCTGGAACTCGCCGGAGCAGGTGCAGGCCCGTCAGACGTCCTACGACAGCTTCCAGCCCGCTCCCTGATCCGGCGTCAGCCGGGGCGTGGTGCGGATGCCGAACTCGCGGCGCAGCGCCGAGCAGGCCGCCAGGTAGCCGGGCATGCCGTGCACGCCGGGCCCCGGCGGGGTGGCGGCCGAGCAGAGGTAGACGCCCTTGAGCGGGGTGCGGTACGGGTCCCAGGCGGGGACGGGGCGCAGCAGGGCCTGACGCAGGGTCATGGCGCCGGCCGCGATGTCGCCGCCGACGTAGTTGGGGTTGTACGTCTCCAGGGCGGCGGCGCTGACCGAGCGGCGGTCCACCACGGTCTCCGTGAAGCCGGGGGCGTACTGCTCGATCCGGGCCGTGACCAGCTCGGCCGGGTCGGTGCGGTCGCCGTGCGGGACGTGGGCGTAGGCCCAGAGCGGGCGGTGGCCGTCGGCGGCCACCCGGGTGGGGTCGGCGGCCGACGGGTCCACCACGAGGACGAAGGGGGCGTCGCCGGGGAGGCCCTTGGCGACCTGGGTCTCCTGGTGGAAGACCTGGTGCTGGGTGCCGCCCAGGTGGACGGTGCCGGCCCGGCCGACCAGTGGTTCGGCCCACGGGACCGGGGCGTCGAGCAGGAAGTCCACCTTGGCGGCGCCGGGGCCGTGGCGGAAGCGGCCGAGCGCGCGGCGGTAGGACTGCGGCAGGAGCGGGCCCGCGACGCGGAGGAACTCCTTGGGGCCGAGGTCGAGCAGGACGGCGCGGGCGCCGCGCAGTTCGCGCAGGTCGTCGAGGCGGGCTCCGGTGCGGACCGTGCCGCCGTGCGCGGTCAGGTCGGCGGTCATCGCCTCGGCGATCCGGGCGCTGCCGCCGCGCGGCACCGGCCAGCCGCCGGCGTGGGCGAGGTGACCGAGCATCAGGGCCACCGAGGCGGAGGACGGGGTGGGCATCGGGCCGACCACGTGGGCGGCCACGCCGGCGAGCAGGGCGGCGGCTTCGGGGGTCCTGAACCGGCGGGTGGCGAGGGGGGTGCCGTGGGCCAGGAGGCCGCGGGCGAGGAGCAGCGGGGCGGCCGGGTCGGCGGGGAGGGAGCGCTGACCGGAGAGCATGAAGTCGACCAGGCCCTGACTGTGCCTCAGCAGGGGCTCCATCAGGGCGCGCCAGCGGGGGCCGTCGTCAGGGCCGAGGCGCTCGCAGGTGGCGTCGAGGCTGTGGTGGGCGAGGGCGGCGCGGCGGGTGTCGAGCGGGTGGGCGTAGCTGATCTCCGGGCGGAGGAGTTCGACGCCGCGGGCGGGGAGGTCGAAGGCGCGGAAGAAGGCGGAGGCGGTGGCCATCGGGTGGACGGCGGCGCAGATGTCGTGGAGCACGTCGGGGCGGAAGAGGGGCTCCGTGCGCAGGCCCCCGCCGGGGGTCGGGGCGGCTTCGCGGACCTCGACGTGGAGGCCGGCGCGGGCCAGGGTGAGGGCGGCCGCGAGGCCGTTCGGGCCGCTGCCCACGACGACGACTTCGGCTGTCACCACAGGACGAGCATAGGCAGCTAGGGGACGGCAGCGCGTGCAACTGGTTCGTGTGCCCCGATCCAACTGTGGGCCGCCTTCCGACTCGCGCCCCGCGGCGGAGCCGCAAGTCAGCAGAGCCCCGCGCCCCCGGGGTGACCACCAACCCGCGCCCCCGAGGTACCTCCTTCGGAGGGACCACCGCGTACGCTGGCGGTCTAGGGAGGACACGCATGTACACCCCGGGGGACGTGGTCGGTGGGCGGTACCGGGTGACGGGCCGTCCGATGGGTGGTGCCCTGGGTGCGGTGCTGGGGGACGAGCCGGTGCGGCTGGTGGGGATCGCGCTGCCGGAGGTGCTGGACCAGGAGGACTGGGACCGGCCGCAGCCGTGGGAGGGCTTGGCGGCGCGGGTGGCGGGGGAGCTGGCCGGGGCGCCGTCCGGGGCGAGGCTGCTGCGCGGGTTCGAGGTCTTCGTGGAGGGGCGGCTGCTCTGGGTGGCGGAGGAGGCTCCGTCGGGAAGCGTGCTCTCGGAGTTGACGGAGCGTCCGTGGTCGCCGTACCGGGTGGCGGAGCTGGCGGCTGACCTGGCGCGGGCGTTGGCGGAGCTGCACCGGGGCGGGGTGGTGCACGGGAACGTGACGCCGGAGTCGGTGCTGGTCTGCGAGGACGGCGCGGCGATGCTGGGCGGGTTGTTGCTGGGGGCGGTGCAGGAGGCGTACTGCCGGGAGCTCGGCGGGGTGGTGGAGCGCCGGGTGTACGAGACCAGGGCTGTGCTGCTGGGGGTGCGGGCGGAGCGCTGGGCGCCGTACGGCGGGGCGGCGGGGGACGCCTGGGCGCTGGGGGTGCTGATGCACCGTCTGCTGACCGGCCGGGCGCCGTACCCGGAGCGGGACCTGGGGGAGTTGCTGGCGGCGGTGCGGGACGGGCGGCACGAGGCGCTGGACGGCTGCGGGCCGTTGGCCGGGGTGGTGGGCGGGCTGCTGGCCGGCCGGCTGACGGTGGACCAGGTGCGGCCCTGGCTGGGGGCGTTCCTGGCCGGGGCGCCGGAGCCGTACGACCCGGAGCGGGCCGAGGTGCTGCCGGCCGTGCGGCGGGGCGGGGCGGTGACGGCCCGTCGGCGGGGGCCGGTGGAGCGCCGGCCGGCGGGTGTGGTGGAGCGCAGGCCGCCGAGGGTGTCGCCCGCGCTGCTGGGGCCGCTGTTGGTGGGCGGGGTGCTGGTGCTGATGGTGGTGGCGGTGGCGGCGGTGGCGGCGCTCGGGGGCTGATCTAACCTGTGCAGGTACGGAATTCGAACACCTGGGTACGGGGGGAGCAGTCGCTGTGGACGGGCAGGACGGCCAGCGTCTGCTGGCGGGGAGATACCGGCTCGGGGAGCGGCTCGGCCGGGGCGGCATGGGCACCGTCTGGCGGGCCAGCGACGAGATGCTGGACCGCGAGGTGGCGGTCAAGGAGCTGACGGTCAGCCACCTCCCGGAGGAGGACCTGGAGATCCTCCAGTCCCGGATGAAGCGGGAGGCCCGGGCGGCCGCCCGGATCAAGCACCCGGGCGTGATCACCATCCACGACGTGCTGGAGCAGGACGGCCGGCCGTGGATCGTGATGGAGCTGGTGGACGGGCGTTCGCTGGCCGACGTGATCAGCCAGGACGGGACGCTGTCGCCGCGGGAGGCGGCCGAGGTCGGCTGCCAGGTGCTGGCCGCGCTGCACCGGGGGCACCAACTCGGCGTGCTGCACCGGGACGTGAAGCCGGCCAACGTGCTGCTGGAGCACAACACCGGCCGGGTGGTGCTGCTGGACTTCGGCATCGCCACCTTCGAGGGGTCGACCGAACTGACCCGCCCCGGTGACCTGGTGGGCTCGCCGGACTACCTGGCCCCGGAGCGGGCCCAGGGCGAGCGGCCGGGGCCGGCCTCCGACCTGTGGGGGCTGGGCGCGACGCTGTACGCGGCGGTGGAGGGCGACTCGCCGTTCCGCCGGACCTCGCCGATCACCACGCTGGCCGCCGTGGTCGGAGACCCGCTGCCGGAGCCCCGCCGGGCCGGGGCGCTGGGGCCGGTGCTGGCCGCGCTGATGACCAAGGACCCGGCGGAGCGTCCGGGCGCGGACCAGGCGATGCGGATGCTGGCCGAGGTGCGGGCCGGGCACACCCTGGCGATCAAGCCGCAGGCGCAGGAGCGGCCGCAGGCCGAGCCCACCCAGAACGTGCCGGTGGTGGACCGGGCCGAGTCGGTGGAGCAGCCGGCGGCCCCCGTGGCGCCGGAGCCCGGCACGGTGGTGCTCCCCAAGCCGGGGCGGCGCTGGCCCAGGCTGCTGCTGGCCGGGGTGCTGGTGGCGGTGCTGGCCGGGGCCGGCACCTACGCGATGACCGCCGGCCGGGGCGGCGGCGAGCCCGGGGTGGCCACGCCGACCGTCTCGGTCACCCCGGGGGCGCCCGCGCCCAAGGGCTTCCGCTGGACGGACGACCCGGCCGGCTTCCGCTTCCTGCTGCCCACCTCGGGCAACTGGGAGCGGACGGTGGAGAACAACCAGATCTACTACTCGCCGGACAAGCGCAACCGCTACCTCCAGTTCGCCGTGACGGTCGGTCAGCCGCTGACGCCGACGGCGCACTTCAAGGAGATGGAGGCGACCGTCTCCAAGAGCCTCAAGGAGTACAAGCGGGTCGCCTTCGACGAGGTGGACGTGCAGGGGCACGAGGGCGCGGTCTGGGAGTTCAGCTACCTGGGCAAGGACGGCCGCCGGCACGCCCGGGAGGTGGAGTACCGGGACGACAAGGGCACCTCGTACGCGATCTACGTCTCGTACCCCGACGCCGAGTGGACCGACGCGCAGCGTCTCTACACCACGGTGCTCAACGGTTTCGGGACGGTCTGACCCGCGGCCCTCCTCCGGGGGTTTTCTGTTACCGGCGGGTACACAAGCGGGGACGCAGGCCCTAGGCTGCGCCCATGACGGACACCACGGCAGCCCGAAAGACCACCGGACGCAACCCCGCGGCCCCCGGCTCGGCCCGCACCGTCGCCTCGGCGGTGCCGGCCGCGCTGGTCGCCCGGCTGGCCAAGGGCGTCACCGCCACCGGCGAGCCGGACCTGGTGCACACCACCGCCCCGCTCACCGGCGAGCGCCTCGCCACCCTGCCGCGCTCCACCCCGGCCGACGTCGAGGTGGCCTACCAGCTGGCCCGGCGGGCCCAGAAGACCTGGGCCGCGCTGCCGGTGAGCCACCGGCAGGGCGTGCTGCTGCGCTTCCACGACCTGCTGCTGAAGCGTCAGGACGAGGTGCTCGACCTCATCCAGGCGGAGACCGGCAAGGCCAGGCTGCACGCCTTCGAGGAGGTGCTGGCCGCCGCGCTGGCCGCCCGTCACTACGGCCGCAAGAGCGCCGCCTACCTGCGGGACCGCCGCCGCGGCGGGGCCGTGCCGGTGCTCACCCACACCGTGGAGGCCCGCCGCCCCAAGGGCGTGGTCGGCCAGATCTCGCCGTGGAACTACCCGCTGGAGCTCTCCGTCGGCGACGCGCTGCCCGCCTTCGCGGCCGGCAACGCGGTGGTCAACAAGCCCGACACCCAGACCGCGCTGACCGCCCTGTGGGCCCGCGAGCTGCTGGTCGAGGCCGGGCTGCCGAACGACCTGTGGCAGATCGTCATCGGCGACGGCCCGGTGGTCGGCCCCGAGGTGGTCGCCCACGCGGACTACGTCTCCTTCACCGGCTCCACCCGCACCGGCCGCGACGTGGCCCAGCGGGCCGCCGCCCGGCTGGTCGGCGCCTCGCTCGAACTCGGCGGCAAGAACGCCCTGTTGGTGCTGGAGGACGCCGACCTGGACCGGGCCGCCGAGGGCGCCGTACGGGCCTGCTTCTCCTCCGCCGGGCAGCTCTGCATCTCGATCGAGCGGCTCTACGTGCACCGCTCGGTGGCCGAGGAGTTCCTCGCCCGGTTCACCGCCCGGACGGCCGCGCTGCGGCTCGGCGGCGGCCTGGCCTACGGCGCCGACATGGGCTCGCTGGTCTCCGAGCGGCAGCTGGAGGTCGTCACCCGGCACGTGGAGGAGGCCGTCAAGGCCGGCGCCACCGTGCTGACGGGCGGTCAGGCCCGCCCCGACCTCGGCCCGCTGTTCTTCGAGCCGACCGTCCTGGACGGGGTCACCCGCGAGATGGCGGTCTGCGCGGAGGAGACCTTCGGCCCGGTGGTCTCGGTCTACCGCTTCGACACCGAGGACGAGGCGGTCGAGGCCGCCAACTCCACGTCGTACGGCCTGAACTCGAGCGTCTGGACCAAGGACGCCCGGCGCGGCCGGGCGGTCGCGGCCCGGCTGCACACCGGCACCGTCAACGTGAACGAGGCCTACGCCGCGGCCTACGGCTCGGTCTCCGCCCCGATGGGCGGCATGGGCGACTCGGGCCTGGGCCGCCGGCACGGCTCGGACGGCATCCTGCGCTACACCGAGGCGCAGACCATCTCCACCCAGCGGGTGATGCCGCTCGGCCCGTCCTTCGGGCTCAGCGACGAGAAGTTCGCCGCGCTGTTCACCTCCAGCCTGAAGGCGCTGAAGGCGCTCCGCTTCAAGTAAGCAACTGGTGCTCGCTCCCCGGGAGTTGTGGATCTCATGACGGATGGTGCGTACGACTACGACGTGGTCGTGGTCGGGTCGGGTTTCGGCGGGTCGGTCTCGGCGCTGCGGCTGACCGAGAAGGGCTACAAGGTCGCGGTGCTGGAGGCCGGCCGGCGGTTCGGCCGGGACGAGCTGCCGAAGACCTCCTGGGACACCAAGAACTACCTCTGGGCCCCCGCGCTCGGCCTCTACGGCATCCAGCGGATCCACCTGCTGGCCAACGTGCTGATCCTGGCCGGTGCGGGGGTCGGCGGCGGCTCGCTGAACTACGCCAACACCCTGTACGTGCCGCCGGAGCCGTTCTTCCAGGACCGGCAGTGGGCCCACATCACCGACTGGCAGGAGGAGTTGGCGCCCTTCTACGACCAGGCCAAGCGGATGCTCGGGGTCCGCGAGAACCCCACCATGACCCCCTCCGACGTCCACCTCAAGGACGCCGCCGAGCGGATGGGCGTCGCGGACACCTTCCACATGGCCCCGGTCGGCGTCTTCTTCGGCGACGGCCGGGACGGTGAGGGGGAGGCGGTGGCCGCCCCCGGCGCCGAGGTCGAGGACCCGTACTTCGGCGGGGCCGGGCCCCGGCGGCGGGCCTGCACCGAGTGCGGCGAGTGCATGACCGGCTGCCGGCACGGCGCCAAGAACATGCTCACCGAGAACTACCTCTACCTGGCCGAGCGGGGCGGCGCCGAGATCCACCCGCTCACCACCGTGGAGCGGCTGCGGCCGCACGGGGACGGCTTCGCCGTCGACGTGCGGCGCACCAACTCCCGCTCCACCGACCGGGCCAAGGCCGGGGCCCGGACCATCACCGCCGCCAAGGTGGTGGTGGCGGCCGGGACGTACGGCACGCAGACCCTGCTGCACCGGATGCGGGACCGGGGTTTCCTGCCCGGCCTCTCGGCGAAGCTGGGTGAGCTCACCCGGACCAACTCCGAGGCGCTGGTGGGGGCTTCGACCACCGACCGGCGGTACGGGGAGCGCGTGGACTTCACCAAGGGGGTGGCGATCACCTCCTCCATCCACCCGGACGCCAACACCCACATCGAGCCGGTCCGCTACGGCAAGGGCTCCAACGCGATGGGCGCCCTCTCGGTGCAGCAGGTCAGCGGCGGGGGGCGCGGCCCGCGCTGGCTGCGCTACGCGGTGACCGCCGCCCGGCACCCGTGGATCTTCGCGCTCTCGATGAACCAGCACCGCTGGTCGGAGAAGACCATCATCGGCCTGGTGATGCAGTCGCTGGACAACTCGATCACCGTCTCGCTGAAGAAGGACGGCCTCGGCAAGGGCAAGCTGACCTCCCGTCAGGGCCATGGCGCGCCCAATCCCACCTGGATCCCGGCCGCCGAGCAGGGCGCCAACGCGCTGGCCGCCTCCATCAACGGCTTCGCCGGTTCCTCGGTCGGCGAGATCTTCGACATCCCGATGACGGCGCACTTCCTCGGCGGCTGCCCGATCTCCGACCGCCCGGAGGACGGCGTGGTGGACCCGTACCACCGTCTCTTCGGCCACCCCGGGATCAGCGTGGTCGACGGCTCGGCGGTCTCCGCCAACCTCGGGGTCAACCCCTCGCTCACCATCACCGCGCAGGCCGAGCGGGCCATGTCGATGTGGCCGAACAAGGGCGAGGCCGACCCGCGCCCGGAGCAGGGCGAGGCGTACCGCCGGGTGGCGGCGGTGACCCCCGCCGCGCCCATGGTGCCCAAGGGCGCCTTCGGCGAGTTGCTGCTGCCGGTGCCGGAGGTGCCGAAGAAGCGCCCCTGACCCGGTACCCGGTTGACACCCCGTCAGCGCCGGTGGGATAAACGCCCCCTCTGGAGGGGGGCGAAATGGCGATCTGTACGACCTGCGGGGCGGCCTCGGCGACGGGGGTGGCACACTGTGCCGCCTGCGGGACCGCCTTCGACGCGGCTGATCCGGGCACCGGCCCGGCGATCGGCGAGGTGGAGTTCGGCGCGGGCGGCGCGCCCGACCGGGGCCGCTGGGGCGGCGGCCGGGAGGTGGCGCCCCGGTGGGGGAGCGACACGCCGGCCCGGCTGGCCGACTGGGGATCCGCGCTGCGGGTGGTGGCCGCGCCGACCGGACTCCTGCTGCTCACCGGAGTGCTGACCGCCCTCGGCCTGGAGGGCGCGATCGGCGGGGAGGACCTCGGCTTCGGCGACCGCTTCGGCATCGGCCTGGCCGAGGCGCTGACCGCCTTCGGCGGCGAGGTGGCGGGCCGTACCACGACGCGGTTCGGCGGCGGCGGCACGGTGAGCGAGTCCCTGCTGCACGTACTGCCGATGACCGTCACCCTGCTCTGGGCCCTGCTGTTCGGCCTCGGGCTGCGCCGCTGGGCCGGGCCGACGGTCCGTCAGGCGGTCCCCCCGGTGGTGCTGGCGGCGGCGGGCGGCGGGCTGCTCGCCCTGCTCTCGGGGTACGAGCGCACCACCGGCTTCGCCGAGACGGTGGAGGACGGCGAGGTCTCCGGGCGGATCGAGGTGACCGCCGGCCTGCTCTGGCCGGTGCTGGGCACCGCCGTGCTCGCCGCGCTCCTGGCCGGCTGGATCCTCCTGGGCGCTCCGGCACTGCGCCGCCGGGCCCCGCTCTGGTGGGCGGGCGCGGTGGCGGCCGGCCGGGCCCTGGCCCTGACGGTGGGGCTGGCCGGCTCCGCGGCCCTGGTCGTGGTCTGCGCGTACACCTCGATGACGGGGCGGTGGGCCGGGCTGCTCGTCCTGCCCAACCTCGGGCTCGCCATGCTCGGGTTCGGTGCCGGGGCGGACGTCCGCTTCGAGGCCCGGATGACCGGCATGACCGACCGGGGGACGGCCACGGTGATGGAGCGCACCTACTCGCTCCTCCACCTCGACGGCCAGCCCGGCCCGTGGCGGCTGGCGCTGCTGCTGGTGCCGGCCGTCGTGGCCCTGCTGGCCTGGTCGGTCCGCCGCCTCGACCGGCCCGGCCGGCTGCGGGCGGCGCTCCTGGTCTGGCTCGGCGGAGCACTGCTGACGGTGGTGGCCGGGGGCCGGTACGCGACGGAGTTCTCGCGGCCCGGCGCCGCGGCGGGGGCGGGTGGGCGCGGCATGGGCACCGAGTTCCTGATCGGGTTGGACCCGCTCCCGCTGCTGACGGTCCATCTGGTGCTCGCGGCGCTGGGCGTGTTGGCCGTTCCCGAGCTGCTCGACCGCTTCGGCGGGCGCGGCCGCCCGGCACCGGCCGAGGGGCCGGGCCCGGAGGCGGACGAGGAGGACCCGTCGGGGCTGGAGCTGACCGCCTCCTCCGGGTACCTGCCCCCGCAGGGCGGCGAGGTGCTGGACTTCGGGAAGCGCTGAGCCACCCGGCCCGGGACGGGCAAAGGGCCCCGCGGGGGAACGGGGCCCTTTGTCGTTCAGCACGCGGCGTCAGGGCGGCGCCGGTGCTGGCTGACGGCGCCGGGGGATGAGCGCCGTCTCGGAGAGATGGTCATGGGTGCGGAGTGTCGGCCATGACGGAGCGTGATCATCCGGCTGTCGCCCGGTCGACCTCCACATCCAGCATCGTGCTGGACGGAGCCCCGGCTCTGCAACCGGTTCGACGCAGTTCGGTACAGTCCGGCGTGTACTTCCCGGGGCAGGCGTACCCTGTCGGACCGTTCGGAGACGGTCGAACACCGGTGGATACCGACCCGTTGGTCGACTACTGTCCGTAGTACTGGCACGCCGGGACGGGCGTGCGGAGGTGCGGCGGCCGTCCCCGGCGTCCCGGGAGTCGCCCGCCGCACCTCCTTCACCGTTTTTCAGTCGTGCCCGGCCCAGCTGTCCCCTGCCGGTCCGGCCACTTCCACCCGCGCACGGTCCCACGGCGGGCCGCTCCGTTCGGGAGCGGCGGCGCCACGCGCGCCGGTGGACTGAAGAGAGATCCACGCGCATGGTTCGGTGTCCGCGCCGTCCGGCCCGCCCCTGGCCGGGGCGGCCCGCGTGGTGCGGTCGATGGGTGCAACGATCCTGCCGTGACCCCGGTCACGGCCCGCCGCCCCGGCATGCGGGTGAAACGGCGCGCGGTGGGTGCCCGGTAGAATCGGCGGTGACACCCCCACATCGCTGCCGGAAGGCCGTCTGTGTCCTCTGCTACTCCCGACCTGTCCGCCGCCGAGCTCGACACCGTGCTGGTCGTCGACTTCGGCGCCCAGTACGCCCAGCTCATCGCCCGTCGGGTGCGTGAGGCCCGGGTCTACAGCGAGATCGTGCCGTCCACCATGCCGGTGGCCGAGATGCTCGCCAAGAACCCGAAGGCGATCATCCTCTCCGGCGGTCCGTCCTCGGTCTACGAGGAGGGCGCGCCCCGCCTGGACCGTGCGATCTTCGAGGCCGGCGTCCCGGTCTTCGGCATGTGCTACGGCTTCCAGCTGATGGCCATCACCCTCGGCGGCACCGTGGACAACTCCGGTGCCCGCGAGTACGGCGGCACCCCGCTGCACGTCTCGAAGACCGGCTCCACCCTCTTCGAGGGCACCCCGGCCGAGCAGTCGGTGTGGATGTCGCACGGCGACGCCTGCTCCGCCGCCCCCGAGGGCTTCACCGTCACCGCCTCCACCGACGTGGTGCCGGTCGCCGCCTTCGAGAACGACGAGCGCAAGCTCTACGGCGTCCAGTACCACCCCGAGGTGCTGCACTCGACCCACGGTCAGCAGATCCTCGAGCACTTCCTCTACCGCGGCGCGGGCATCGCCCCGACCTGGACCACTACCAACGTGGTGGAGGAGCAGGTCAACGCGATCCGCGAGCAGGTCGGCACCAAGCGCGCCATCTGCGGCCTCTCCGGCGGCGTGGACTCGGCCGTCGCGGCCGCGCTGGTGCAGCGGGCCATCGGCTCGCAGCTCACCTGCGTGTACGTGGACCACGGCCTGATGCGCAAGGGCGAGACCGAGCAGGTCGAGAAGGACTTCGTCGCCGCCACCGGCATCCAGCTCAAGGTGGTCGACGCCCAGGAGCGCTTCCTGACCGCGCTGGCCGGGGTCAGCGACCCCGAGGAGAAGCGCAAGATCATCGGCCGGGAGTTCATCCGGGTCTTCGAGCAGGCCCAGGCCGAGATCATCGCCGAGGCGGGTGAGCACGGCGAGGAGGTCGAGTTCCTCGTCCAGGGCACCCTGTACCCGGACGTGGTCGAGTCCGGTGGCGGCACCGGCACCGCGAACATCAAGTCGCACCACAACGTCGGCGGCCTCCCCGAGGACCTGCAGTTCAAGCTCATCGAGCCGCTGCGCCAGCTGTTCAAGGACGAGGTCCGGATGGTCGGCCAGGAGCTCGGCCTGCCGGAGGAGATCGTCCAGCGCCAGCCGTTCCCGGGCCCCGGCCTGGGCATCCGGATCGTCGGCGAGGTCACCAAGGAGCGCCTGGACCTGCTCCGCGACGCGGACGCCATCGCCCGCGAGGAGCTCACCAAGGCCGGCCTGGACCGTGAGATCTGGCAGTGCCCCGTGGTGCTGCTGGCCGACGTCCGCTCGGTCGGCGTGCAGGGCGACGGCCGCACCTACGGCCACCCGATCGTGCTCCGTCCGGTCTCCTCCGAGGACGCCATGACGGCCGACTGGTCGCGCCTGCCGTACGAGACCCTGGCCCGGATCTCCACCCGGATCACCAACGAGGTCAAGGACGTCAACCGCGTGGTCCTGGACTGCACCAGCAAGCCGCCGGGCACCATCGAGTGGGAGTGACCCCTCCCCGTCGCTGAACGACCGCGCCGCCGCCCCGACCGTGTCGGGTGTGGCGGCGCGGTCGTTCCGGTGAGGGGGCCGTGCCCCCGAAACGGGCTGGCAGCGGGCAGAATCGGACCGGACCCGTCAGGAGTTGACGGGCCGTGAGCGAAGGGTGTCGGCGATGGCGGTGGGGCTGAGCGGGCCGGAACGTCCTGGCAGAGCCGAACGGGCCTCCCAGCGACGGGAGTTGGCCACCCGGTACGCGCTGCTCCCGCTCCGGCTGTTCCTCGGGGTGACCTTCGTCTACGCGGCCCTGGACAAGCTGGCCGACCCGCACTTCCTGGCCGGCGCGGCGGACAGCGCCTCCTTCGTCGCGCAGACCACCGCCGCCAAGGCGAACAGCCCGATCGGCTGGGCGCTCGGCCCGGCGCTGGACGCGCCCACCTTCTCCGCGCTGGCCATCGCCTTCGGCGAGCTGGCGGTCGGCCTCGGCACCCTCTTCGGCCTCTGGGGGCGGCTGGCCGCGGCCGGCGGCGCGGCGATCAGCCTGAGCCTGTGGCTCACCGTCAGCTGGAACGTGGCCCCGTACTACTACGGCAACGACCTGGCCTACCTGATGGCCTGGACCCCGCTGCTGCTGGCCGGCACCCCGTACCTCTCGGTGGACGGCTACCTGGCCGCCCGGGCGGGGCGGGACCGCCACCGCGGACTGACGGAGGACCAGGTCGGCCGCCGGGCGCTGGTGGACGGCGGGATCGCGGCGGTCGCGCTCGGCGGGGCCGGGCTGCTGGCCGGCTCGCTGACCGCCACCTTCGGGCGGGACGAGCTGCCCGCCACCGCGGCCGCGCCCTCGCCGGTGCCGGCCGGCTCGGGGACCCCGAGCGCGAGCGCGAGCGGCGGCGGCAGCGGCAGCGGCGTCACGGTGGCGGCCGCCTCGGTGCCGGTCGGCGGCTCGGCCAAGGTCAAGGACCCGGCCAGCGGGGACGCGCTCTACGTGGTGCAGCCCAAGGCCGGCCAGTACTGCGCCTTCTCCTCGATCTGCACCCACTCGGGCTGCGCCGTGGACGCCCCGAAGGACAACCAGATGTACTGCCCGTGCCACGGCTCCCGCTTCGACGCCACCACCGGCGCGGTGCTCAACGGGCCGGCCACCAAGCCGCTGCCGAAGTTCGCGGTCACCAAGAAGGGCGACCAGCTGGAGCTCGGCGCGCAGCAGAGCTGACGGTCAGTCGGAGGAGCGGACCTCGCGGGCCTCGCGGATCCGGCGCAGCTCCCGGGAGCGGCGGGTCATCGCGGTGACCGCGCCGATCACCGCGGCTCCGCCGAGCACCAGGAAGGTGACCGGCAGCAGCACCCGCCCGCTCACCTCCCGGCCGTTCAGCGAGGCGAGCAGGCAGAGCACCGCCAGGGCGGCGAAGAGCAGGCCCGCGATCAGCGAGAACGGGTCCAGCGGGTGCTTCCTCACGACTGCACCACCTGGAGGTCGCCGAGGCCCACGGTCAGGGTGAGGTCGAGCGTCCCCCGGGACGGCCGGCCGTTGGTCGGGTGCAACTGGTACTCCACGTCGTTGCCCGCCCCGGAGGACAGGTGGCGGTCGGCGACCTGGATCTCGCCCAGGCCGTTCTTCAGGGTCAGCCGGACCTCCACGTCGCCCGGCACGGTCACCTGCATGTCGCCGGCGCCGAGCTTGGCGGTGGTGGCCACGGTGGTGCCGGCCGGGTCGAAGTCGGTGAGGTCGAGCCTCATGTCGCCCAGGCCGAGGGTGTACTCGGGCTTCACCTCGGCGGCCGAGGTGGGCGCCCAGAAGCGGTCCCCGGCGCTGCTCGCCAGGGTGAAGTCCGAGCCGGTGGTGGCGGTCAGCAGGATCACCAGCAGCGCCGCGGGGACGGCCAGGCCGCGGGCCCGGCCGAACTTGGCGCCGATCAGCAGCGCCAGCCCGAGCCCGGCCAGCGCCGAGGCCAGCACGGTGGAGAGCAGCACCGCCTCGCCCTGACGCTCCGTCACTAGCCAGGCGAGCGCGCCGCCGCCGGCGGCCATCAGCAGGCCCAGCAGCGGCAGCACGTTCGGCCCCCGGCGGACCGGGTGGACCGGGTAGGCGGAGTGGGCGGGCGGCAGCGGCTCCTCCGGGGGGAGGGGGGCCTCGGCCTTGCGCAGCGGGTCTCCCTCCGGCAGGTCGGTCCGCTGCCACCAGGGCCGGGCCGGGGCGCCGGGCGGGGGCGTGGTGCCGTACGGGTTGCGCTCCGGGTGCCGCGGGTCCCAGAGGTAGCCGCTCGGGCCGGCCGGTGGGGTGTCGGAGCGGGCCTGCCCGCGGGCGGACCCGAAGGCGCCGTGCATGTACTCCTGGCGGGCCTGCCAGGCCTGCTTCATGTGCTGCTCGGCCTGGTCCCACCAGTGCCGGCCCCCGGCCGGGTCGTTGACGGCGCGCCAGCCGGGCGCGGCGCCGGTGGCGTCGTACGGGTGGCCGGTCTCGTCGGTCAGCCGGTCGTACGGGCCGCCGTGGTCCCGGCGGCGGCCGCGCCGGCGGGGGTGGCGGCGGCGCTCCGGGTCGTACCGGACCGCCAGCAGCACCAGGCCGCCGAGCAGCAGGATCGGGAAGAGCTGGCCGCCGTCGCCCATCGAGGAGAAGAAGACGCCGGTGCCGATCACGGTGAGCAGCACCGCGCCGATGGACTGGCCGTCGACCCGGCCGGTCAGCGCGCGCTGCAGCTCGGTCCGGCCGGTCTGCCCGTCCTCCGGCTCGCGCGGCACGATCAGCCAGGCCAGGCCGTAGAGGAACAGGCCCAGGCCGCCGGAGAGGCAGAGCACCGCGGTGACCACCCGGAACACCACCGGGTCGATGTCCAGGTGGCGGCCGAGCCCGCCGCACACGCCGGCCACCACCCGGTGCCTCTCGCTCCGGGTGAGCGGCGGACGGGGCGGCTGCTCCGGCCCGGTGGGGGCGTCGGGCCCCGGCGCGGTGGTCTGCTCGTCGGTCATGCTCCACATCCTGGTGGCTCGGCGGCCGCGGCCCAACCGGCGCGGGCCCGGTGCGTACCCTGATCTGTCCCTGAGACGGGTTCGGGGTGGCACCCTGATGCGCGCACCGGCGCGCACGTGTGACCATTCGGGGCGTGGCAGCCCCCGGTACCGATCCCAGAGCCCTCGACGGCCCCTACCCCGCTGACGGCGCGTCAGCCGACGGCGGCGTCGAACGCCCGCCGTACCGGCGGCTCTACCGCAGCCGGCACGGCCGGATCCTCGGCGGCGTCGCGCACGGCCTGGCGCTCCACCTGGGGCTGCCGGTGGCCTGGGTGCGGGTCGCCTTCGTGCTGCTGTTCTTCGCCCAGGGCATCGGGGTGCTGCTGTACGCGGCGTTCTGGTTCGTGGTGCCGATCGGCATCGGCGAGGCGGCCGGCGGCGGGCCGCGCTGGCTGTACGTCAACGGCCGCTTCGTACCGGCCGACGCGGTGGTCGGCGGCGAGGAGCTGAGGAAGGGGAGGCCGGCCCGGCCCGGGCGGCTGCGCGAGCTGCTGCAGCGCACCTTCCACGGCGAGGCGGCGGTGGCGGCCGGCGCCCCCGGCGAGGAGCCGGCCGGTGCCGCTCCGCGCGGCGGGCTCGGTCAGGTCTTCGCGCTGCTCGGCCTGGTGGTCGGGATCATGGCGGCGCTCAGCGCGCTGAACATCCAGCCGGCCAAGCCGTACGTCTGGCCGCTGCTCACCGTCGGGGTCGGCGTCGCGCTGGTCTGGCGGCAGGCCGACGACTCCCGCTGGCAGCGCTGGTTCGGCGTGGAGGGCACCCGGCGGCGGGCCGCGTACACCAGGATCGGCGCCGGGGTGCTGCTGGTGGTGGCGGGCATCGTGGCCTTCCTGATCCTCCAGGGCAGCGGCTCCACCATCTCCTCGGTGCTGGAGGCCTCGCTCGCCGTGCTGGCCGGGGTGCTGGTGCTGGTCGGCCCGTACGCGCTGCGGATGTGGCAGGACCTGGGCGCCGAGCGGACCGCCCGGATCCGGGCCCAGGAGCGGGCCGAGATCGCCGCCCACGTGCACGACTCGGTGCTGCACACCCTCACCCTGATCCAGCGCAACGCCGACGACGCCAAGGAGGTGCTGCGCCTGGCCCGGGCCCAGGAGCGGGAGTTGCGGCTCTGGCTGTACCGCCCGGAGGCCGCCGCCGAGGCCGCGCCGGACACCCTGGCCGAGCGGATCCGCTCGGTGGTGGCCGAGGTCGAGGACCTGCACGGGGTCGCGGTGGAGCTGGTCTGCGTCGGTGACTGCCCGATGGACGAGCGGATCGCCTCGCAGATGCAGGCCGCGAGGGAGGCGATGGTCAACGCCGCCAAGTACGGTGGCGGTGGGCCGGTCCAGGTCTACGCCGAGGTGGAGGGGCGGACGGTGTCGGTCTTCGTCCGTGACCACGGCCCCGGCTTCGACCCGGACGACGTGCCCGAGGACCGGATGGGCGTTCGCGAGTCGATCATCGGCCGGATGAAGCGCAACGGCGGCACCGCCAAGGTGCGGCCCGCGCCGGACGGCGGGACCGAGGTCGAGTTGGAGATGGAGAGGGCAGATGACTGACGCAGTGTCGGCTACGGGGGCGGCTGAGCCGGAGCGGCGGGCCCGGGTGGTGCTGGTGGACGACCACCGGATGTTCCGCACCGGGGTCCGGGCCGAGATCGGCCGGACCGAGCTGACCGGCATCGACGTGGTGGGGGAGGCCGACGACGTCGAGTCGGCGGTCAAGGTGGTGGCCGAGACCAGGCCGGACGTGGTGCTGCTCGACGTCCACCTGCCCGGTGGCGGCGGGGTCGAGGTGCTCCGGCGCTCCGCACCGGTGATGGCCGACCCGAACGGGGTGCGCTTCCTGGCGCTCTCGGTCTCGGACGCGGCCGAGGACGTGATCGGGGTCATCCGCGGCGGCGCCCGCGGCTACGTGACCAAGACCATCACCGGCACCGACCTGGTCAACGCGGTCTTCCGGATCGCCGACGGCGACGCGGTCTTCTCCCCCCGGCTGGCCGGTTTCGTGCTGGACGCCTTCGCCGCCACCGACACCCCGCCGGTGGACGAGGACCTGGACCGGCTGACCCAGCGCGAGCGCGAGGTGCTCCGGCTGATCGCCCGCGGCTACGCGTACAAGGAGATCGCCAAGCAGCTCTTCATCTCGGTGAAGACGGTGGAGTCGCACGTCTCCGCGGTGCTGCGCAAGCTGCAGTTGAGCAACCGTCACGAACTCACCCGCTGGGCCACCGCCCGCCGTCTGGTCTGACCACCGGGGCGGCCGGCGGGCCTCGTCGGGCCTCGGCGGGCATCCGAACGGGGCCGGTCGGGCAGGGCGCGGAGGCTGCCGGGGACAAGATCCAGGGACGAACGGAACCAATACGGTGCGAACCGCCCCGGCGGTCCGTCAGTCCTTAGAAGAGGGGTCGAGCGGGAGGGCGGGACGGGCCCCGGGGGGCGACGGAGAGCCTGCCCAGGTGCCGTATCTTGAACCCCATGACCCAGATCGCCTCCCCGAGCAGCCCCCCACCCGAGACGAGCGTCGACCAGGACGACGCCACCGGTGCGCCGGGCTCCCGTCGAGACGGTGACGGCGGTGCCGGCGACCGGCCCACCGCGAAGGGGCTGCGCCGGTGGTTCCGGCCGACCCCGTACCGGATCACCGTGCTGCTCTCCCTGCTCGTGCTGGTGCCGATGTGCATCGCCATGCCGTGGTCCGGTGACATCGGCCAGCACGCGTCGACGATCTGGCGACTGCGCGAGAACCTGGGCGACCCCACCAGCCCGATGATCAACGTGCCCGGCGACGGCAGCCCGTACTTCTCGCCGTACCAGGTGCTCACCGCGTTGGTCTCGCTGGCCACCGGCTGGACCCCGCTGCAGGCGCTGCACGCCATGGCCGTGCTCAACGTCCTGCTGGTGCTGGCCGGCATCGGCGCGTTCGTGCGGGCGCTGACCACCCGGCCGTGGGCGCCGGTCATCGCGCTGCTCACCTACTGGTTCCTCTGGGGCGTCGACGTCTCGGTGTGGAGCGGTTACGAGTCCTTCCTCTCCTTCTCGCTCGGCGTCTCCTACCCGAGCGCCTTCGCGGCCGGCCTGATGTTCCTGCTCTGGGCGGGCACGCTGCGGCTGCTCGGCCGGGTGCCCGGCAAGGAGCCGCTCTCCGACTCGCTGCTGGTCCGGATCCCCGCGCACCTCGCGGTCGGTCTGACGCTCTTCGTCATCCTGCTCTCGCACCCCTTCACCGGCATCGTGGTCTGCCTCGGCCTGGCCGGGATCATCCTGGGCTCGATCCGCGGCCTGTCGCTGCGGAACTGGCTGCTCTGGGTCGGCTCCGCCGCGGTGCTGATGGCCGGCATCCTGTTCTGGCCGTACTGGAGCGTCTTCGACCTGGAGCAGTCGGCCGCGCTGGACTCCATGCACCGGGGCCTCTACAACCACCCGCTGAACTGGTTCGGCTTCGCGCTGGTGCTCGGCATCCCCGCGCTGGTCATGCGGTTCCGCCGCAACAAGCTCGACCCGCTGGTGCTCACCGCCGCGCTGGTCGGTTCGGCCATCGCGTACGGCTGGTTCAGCGGCCACTACAGCTGGGGCCGGGCCTACCCGGGCCTGATCGTCATGCTGCAGATGGCCGCCGCGCTGGAGGCCTCCCGTGCCCCGATCAAGCAGTGGTTCAAGCGCGAGTTCACCCTGGTGCTGACCGTGGCGCTGGTCTTCGGCATGTGGGTCCAGTCCGGTGCGATGTTCTACCTGGTCCCGAAGAAGGACTTCCCGAAGGGCGTCGTCGACAACGTCCAGGCCTGGAACCCGTGGCCGGGCTACAAGTGGGCCACCAAGTACCTGGCCTACGGCGACGTGGTGATGGCCACCGGCGAGCGTCCGCTCGTCCAGCTCCCGGCCTACGGCTACTACACCGTGCAGGCGGGCTACCCGGACCCGGCGGTGCCGCAGAAGCAGCTCGACGAGCGTGCGAACGACACCTGGAAGTTCTTCTCCAAGGAGGCGACCAGCGCCGAGAAGTGGAACCTCGTCGACAAGTACCACGTCGAGTGGGTTATCGTCCGCCCTGAGGACGGTGTGGTGCCGAGCGGCCCGGGCTTCACGCTGGTCACCAAGAGCCCGCAGGGTGAGGCTCTGGTCAAGGTCACCAAGCCGTAATCCGGCTCAGTTCCCGACCGCGCGGTCGCCGATCCAGATCGGCGGCCGCGCGGTCCCCTTCCAGGAGAGCGTCCTGATGTCTACATCCGTACTGCCGAGCAACGGGGCCGTGCCGCCCGCCGCCGAGCCCCGTAGGAAGGGACGGCGCTCCGCCGTCACCCCCGGGCAGAAGCGGCCGCGACTGTACGTGCTCGACGGGCTGCGGCTGATCGCCGCGCTCAGCGTGGTGCTCTTCCACTACGTCGGCAAGCCGGCCGGGTGGGAACAGGTGTGGCGGGGCAGCCCGGACAAGCTGATGCCGGGGCTGCACGGCGTGGCGATCTACGGGTGGATCGGCGTCGAACTGTTCTTCCTGATAAGCGGATTCGTGATCTGCATGTCCTGCTGGGGCAAGCGTCCGCAGGACTTCTTCATCTCCCGGGTGGTCCGGCTCTACCCGGCCTACTGGGCGGCGGTGCTGATCACCACCGCGGTGGTGGCGTCGGCGGGCTACGCGTTCAGCACGGCGAAGGACCTGTCGCTGCGCAACGTGCTGGTCAACCTGACGATGCTTCAGGCACCGATCGGGGCCCCGTCGGTGGACCCGAGCTACTGGACCCTCTGGGTCGAGATGCTGTTCTACGTGCTGTTCGCGGTCGTGGTCGCGATGGGCCTGACGTACCGTCGGGTGGTCGCGTTCTGCGGCATCTGGACCTTCCTGGCCGCGATCGCGCCGGCGGTGAACTTCCCGCTGCTGGACACCCTCACCCAGCCCAGCTACGCGCCGTTCTTCACGGCCGGCGTGGTGATGTACCTGATGTACAAGTTCGGGCAGAACCTGCTGCTCTGGGCGATGCTCGGCTTCTCCTGGCTGGTCGCGCAGTACCGCCTCAAGGGCACCGTCGAGATGTACCAGATGTACCTGCCGCAGAAGATCTCCTTCACGGTGGCGGCGGCGCTGATGACGCTCTGCTTCGTGCTGGTGCTGCTCTCGGCGCTCGGCGCCTTCAACCGGATCCAGTGGCGCTGGCTCACGGTGGCCGGGGCGCTCACCTACCCCGTCTACCTGCTGCACCAGGAGATCGGCCTGACCTCGATCCACTGGCTGCGCGGGTCGATGGCCCCGCTCGCCACGCTGGGGACGGTGGTCGGCGGCATCCTGGTGGCCTCCTACCTGCTGCACAAGCTGGTGGAGAACCCGCTGTCGAACCTGCTGAAGAAGGGGCTCACGGCCTCCTTCGCCTCGGTCACCTCGGTCGACGAGGCGGCCGCCGCCAAGGCGGGCCAGAAGGCGGCTCCGCCGGCGGTCGCCGAGGCCGGCCCGGCCGAGGCGTTCCCGCCCGCCGGTCCGCAGGGCTACCAGCCGTCCGGGCAGCAGGGCTACCCGCCGGCGGGGGCGCCTTCCTTCCAGCCCTCCGGCCAGCAGGGCGGCTACCAGGGCGCCTGGCCGCAGGGCTTCCAGCCCGCCTCGGGGGCGCAGGCCTTCCCGCCCGGTGGCACGGGGTCGGCCGAGCGCCGCTAGGCCCGGTCCGTACGCCCACGGGGCGCCGTCCTTCTCCGCTCGGCGGAGGGCGGCGCCCCGTCGGCGTTCCGGGGCCGGGGCGGTCTGTGCCGGGGAGTCCGTCGGATCCTTCGGGCCTGTCGGCGGTGGGCCATAGACTCGGAGGGCCATGAGTAGCCTCTTTGACGACCTTCCGCTCCCCGGGTTCGAGCTTCCGTCCACCCCCGGGTCGCAGCAGTCCTCCGACGACGAGCCGCCGGCCGGCGAGTACGGGGAGGAGCCGCCGGGGTACGGGGAGGAGCCGCCGTACGAGGAGGCGATCCCGGACGGTCTGTTCGAGACCGACCGCGCGGCGGACGCCGAGCGGGACGCCTGGTACCGCAACGGCGCGGCCCGGACGGTGGTCGACCCGGCGCAGCTGCTGGAGGGCATGAACGACCCGCAGCGGGAGGCCGTGGTGCACGCCGGGTCGCCGCTGCTGCTGGTGGCGGGTGCCGGCTCGGGCAAGACCCGGGTGCTGACGCACCGGATCGCGTACCTGCTGGGGGCGCGCGGGGCGCAGCCGGGCGAGATCCTGGCGATCACCTTCACCAACAAGGCCGCCGGCGAGATGCGCGAGCGGGTCGAGGCGCTGGTCGGGCCGCGGGCCAAGGCGATGTGGGTGTCGACCTTCCACAGCGCCTGCGTGCGGATCCTGCGCCGGGAGAGCAAGCTGCTCGGCTTCACCTCGAGCTTCTCGATCTACGACTCGGCGGACTCGCAGCGCCTGATGGCGCTGGTCTGCCGGGACTTGGACCTGGATCCGAAGCAGTTCCCGCCGAAGTCCTTCACCTCGAAGATCAGCAACCTGAAGAACGAGCTGATCGACGAGGAGACCTACGCCGACCAGGCCGCCAACCCGATGGAGAAGAAGCTCGCCGAGGCGTACTTCCTCTACCAGCGGCGCCTGCGCGAGGCCAACGCGCTGGACTTCGACGACATCATCATGACCACGGTGAACCTGCTCCAGGCCTTCCCGGACGTCGCCGAGCACTACCGGCGGCGGTTCCGGCACATCCTGGTCGACGAGTACCAGGACACCAACCACGCCCAGTACATGCTGGTGCGGGAGCTGAGCGGTGGCACGGCCACCTCGGCCCCGAAGCGGACGGTGGACGGCGACTTCGTGAACCCGGCGGAGGGCCGCCTCGCCGAGGTGCCGCCGGCCGAGCTCTGCGTGGTGGGTGACGCGGACCAGTCGATCTACGCCTTCCGCGGCGCGACCATCCGGAACATCCTCCAGTTCGAGGAGGACTACCCGAACGCCACCACCATCCTGCTGGAGCAGAACTACCGCTCCACCCAGACGATCCTGACCGCGGCCAACGCGGTCATCGAGCGGAACACCAACCGCCGCAAGAAGAACCTCTGGACCGCCGGGGACGACGGCGAGAAGGTGGTCGGCTACGTCGCCGACGACGAGCACGGCGAGGCCCAGTTCATCGCCGACGAGATCGACCGGCTGACGGACGCGGGCGACGCCCGCCCGGGCGACGTGGCGATCTTCTATCGGACGAACGCTCAGTCCCGGGTGTTCGAGGAGGTGTTCATCCGGGTCGGCCTCCCGTACAAGGTGGTCGGCGGGGTGCGCTTCTACGAGCGTCGCGAGGTCCGGGACGTGCTGGCGTACCTGCGGGTGCTCTCCAACCCCGAGGACACCGTGCCGCTGCGCCGGATCCTCAACGTGCCCAAGCGCGGCATCGGCGAGCGGGCCGAGGCGATGATCGACGCGCTGGCGCAGCGCGAGCGGATCTCCTTCGCCCAGGCGCTCGTGCGGGTGGACGAGGCGTACGGCATGGCCGCGCGCTCGGCCAACGCGGTGAAGAAGTTCAACGACCTGCTGGCCGGGCTGCGCCAGGTGGTCGAGTCCGGCGCGGGCCCGGCCGCGGTGCTGGAGGCGGTGCTGGAGGAGACCGGCTACCTGGCCGAGCTCCAGTCCTCCACCGACCCGCAGGACGAGACCCGGGTGGAGAACCTCCAGGAGCTCGCCTCGGTGGCCCTCGAGTACGAGCAGGACCCGGGCGAGCGGCCGGAGGGCGACGACGAGGGGGCCCCGCCGGTGGGCTCGCTGGCGGACTTCCTGGAGCGGGTCGCGCTGGTGGCCGACTCCGATCAGATCCCGGACGACGAGGACGGCGCGGGCGTCATCACGATGATGACCCTGCACACCGCCAAGGGCCTGGAGTTCCCGGTGGTCTTCCTGACCGGCATGGAGGACGGGATCTTCCCGCACATGCGGGCGCTCAACCAGGTCAAGGAGCTGGAGGAGGAGCGGCGGCTCGCCTACGTCGGCCTGACCCGGGCCCGGCAGCGGCTGTACCTGACCCGCTCGGTGTTGCGCAGCGCCTGGGGCCAGCCCTCGTACAACCCGGCCTCGCGCTTCCTGGAGGAGATCCCGGAGACGCTGGTGGAGTGGAAGCGGACGGGGTCCTCGGCGGTGCCGGCCTCTCGCGGCTTCTCCTCGTCCTCGGGCGGCTCGGGTGGTTTCGGTGGGCGCAAGTCCGGTGGGGCGGCGGCGAGTTCGCCGAAGGCGGGCTGGGGGCAGTCGGCCCGGCGGGTGGTCGAGAAGGAGGTCGTGGCGCTGGCGGTCGGGGACCGGGTGACGCACGACTCCTTCGGTCTCGGCACCGTGGTGGCCACCTCCGGGGTCGGCGACAAGGCGCAGGCCACGGTGGACTTCGGTGCCACCGGGCGCAAGCAGCTGCTGCTGCGGTACGCGCCGGTGGAGAAGCTGTAGGGGTCGAGTAGGGGTCCGTCGGACCGGGTAGGTGCCTAGGGTCGGTCCGACCTGCCCCGGGGCTGTGATTTTCCCCTCCCTTGGGGAGGGGTCTCCGCCAACCGGGGCAGAGGGCGCTACCCTCCCCTCAGGTTCAGTTATCGGTGGTTAACCGGAGGCAGTGATGGGTGTGTCAGGGCCGATCCGCGTGGTGGTCGCCAAGCCCGGTCTCGACGGGCACGACCGGGGCGCGAAGGTCATCGCCCGGGCGCTGCGCGACGCCGGCATGGAGGTCATCTACACCGGGCTGCACCAGACGCCCGAGCAGGTGGTGGACACCGCGATCCAGGAGGACGCGGACGGGATCGGGCTGTCGATCCTGTCGGGCGCCCACATGACACTCTGCGCCCGGGTGATCGAGCTGCTCAAGGAGCGCGACGCGCTCGACATCAAGGTGTTCTGCGGCGGGATCATCCCGGAGGAGGACATCGTCGAGCTGAAGCGGATGGGCGTCGCCGACATCTTCACCCCCGGCACCCCCACCCGCGACGTGGTGGCCTGGGTCGAGGCGAACCTGCGCGCGGCGGGCTGAGACTGACGGATCGTGAGGGCCCCGGGGCGTCCCCCGGGGCCCTTCGTCGTGCCGCTAGCTCGGGTCGAGTTCGTCGAGCATGGCAGCGCGGAAGAGGAGCGTCTCGGCGAGCCGGGTGAGGGTGTCGGCCCAGGCCGAGTTCGGCGTGGCGGCGGCGGCCAGGGCCGCCACGGCCGGGGCGGTGGCGGGGCTGAGCGCCCGCTCGGTCATGCCCAGCACGCCGCTGTGGCTCCACGGGTACGAGCCGGAGGCGGCGGCCCGCTCCAGGGCGGCGACCACGGCGGTGCTGAGCGGCGGGGTCCACGGGGTGGCGCAGGCGCCGAGCAGTTGGAAGGCCTCGCCCAGACCGTGCGTGGTGATGAACGCGGCCGTCCAGGCGGCCCGTTCCTCCTCGGGCAGCACGCCGAGCAGCCGGGACGGGACGCCGGTGGCCTGGGCGGCCCGGTTCGCGGCCCGGGCGGTCCGGTCGGCCTTGGTGCGGGAGCGGCCGGTGAGGCGGGCCAGGGCGGTGGCGGGGCGCGGCGGGGGGCCGAGCAGGGCGCGGGCCCAGGCGGTGTCCCGCTGGCGGACGGCGGCCCTGGCCCAGGCCTCGTGGAGGTCCTCCCGCCAGTCGTCCGGCTCCTCCTCGGTGACCGGCAGGCGCAGCAGCTGATCCGGCGTCAGGCCGGTGTCGGCGGTCCAGAGCGAGAGCGGTGCGGCCGCCACGATCTCGCCGAACCACCAGGCCCGCTGCCCGCGCCCGGTGGGCGACTTGGGCGCTATGCCGTCGCGCTGCATCCCGGCGTCGCACTCGACGGGCGGGTGGACGGCCAGCCGGTCGGCCTCCGCCGCTGGGGAGGAGACGGCACGGGAGGGGACCGCACGGACGGCGGCGCGGGCGCGCTCGGCCATCCGGGTGGCCAGGGCCGAGCCCGGCAGGGTGGAGAGCAGCTCGGCGGCGGTGGCCCGGACGTTCTTGCTCCGGTCGGTGAGGGCGGCCTCCAGGAAGGCCTCGTCGGCGAGCGACAGCCCCTCGTGCAGGGCGTCCAGGAAGAGCAGCCGGTCCTCGGCGCGCTCGGTGGCCCAGGTGGATCCGAGCAGGGTGAGCGCGGCGGCCGGGTCGCTGCCGCGCAGCCGGGAGATCAGGCCGACCCGCTCGGCGAACAGGCCCTCCTGCCAGAGCCGTTCGTCCGGCTCGGGGGCGAGCTCCTCGGTGATGGTGCGGTCGACGTACTTCCACTCCTGGTTCCGCTCGGCCAGCCAGCGGCCCAGCGGGCCGGTCAACGCGACCACGTCCGGCCGGAGTTCGCTGCGGGCGCGGGCCGCGTCCAGCAGGGCGGGGACGGCGGCGGCCGGGGCGCGGTAGCCGTGCCCTCGGGCGGCGGTCAGCCACTGCGGGAGCAACTCGCCGAGGTTGGCGGTGCCGTGGCCGTTGCCGCCGTGCGGGCCGTGCCCGGTGAGCAGGATCGCCAGTCGGTGGGCGGCGGCGGGGGAGGGCGCGGGGCGCGGGTCCGCCGCGGCGGGGGCGGGCACCGGGACGGCCGGGTCGGCGAGGGCCCCGGCCCGGCGGCGGACGGTGGCCACGGCGGCCAGGTCGAGCAGGGCGGTGGCCGGGTCGCCGCGGTCCACCGGGAGGTGGCCGGAATCGGCGGGGAGCGGGCGGCGGTCGGTGCCGAGCAGGGCGGTGGTGTTCAGCTCCTGCCAGAGGTCGGTGGTCATCTGACCCTCCGTCGATCGAGTTGGTTACACCGGGGGCGCGGGGCTCTGCCGATCTGCGGCTCCGCCGCGTGGGCGCGAGGCCGAAGGCGGCCCAGCGCTTGAGGCAGGTGGCTGTGCCGCTGGGGGCGCGAGGAACTGCGCGTGTTCGGAAGGCGGCTCAGAGCTGGGTCGGGGCAGGCGAGCCAGTTGCACGTGGTGCCGTTCCCCTGCGCGCAGTTCCTCGCGCCCCCGGGGTGGCCACCTTCGCCAGCCGCACCGGGGGTCGTGGTCATTGGGTGAGCCCCGTAGGGGTGCCGTCCGGGGACCAGGCGGTGACCGGGGCGAAGCCGCGGTGGCCGTACTCGCCGAAGACGGTGAGCGGGTGCCCGGCAGAGAGCGCGGCGAGGCGCCAGAGCGCTGGCTCGGGGCAGCTGCCGGGGCGGACCGGGACGCTGTGGTGACCGTCCGTCAGGCGCCAGCCCTCGGGGCCGAGCACGGGCACCACGTCGGCGAGCACGGCCGGCCAGGAGGCCAGCCACGGGTCGTCGGCGACGGCGCGGCCGTACTCGGCGACGGCCTCGCCCGGGCCGGTGCCGGCGGGCGCCGGGAGCTCCGGCTCGGGTGCGCCGTGGCGGGTGCCGAGCACGGCCCGGAGCGGGCGGGTGCCCGGGTGGAAGGCCAGCTCGGCCTCCAGCAGGTGGCCGGTGGGGAGGGCGAGCTCGGGGGAGCGGCCGGGGGCGCCGAAGGAGAGCAGCAGGGCCGGGCGGCCGGTCTTGGCGCCGCGCAGCCAGGTGCGGCGGGTGGTCAGCCGGTCGTCGGCGGTGTCCCGGCTGCCGAGCACCAGCCAGCGGTCCCGCACCGTCGGCCCGGCGAGCAGCTCGGCGGTGTCGACCGGGACGCCGACCCGGGCGCGGACGGTGGCGGCCAGCGGCTCGGGCAGCTCCTCGGCGCGGGAGACGGCGCCGGCCAGCAGGTGCAGCAGGGCGTACTCGGAGAGCCGCTCGGCCGTCGGGGCGTACGCCAACTCCCGTACCTGGGTGGCCAGCCGGGGTGCCTGGGCGTCGACCATCCGGGCGGCCACCTCGTCCCAGCCGCCGGGCCGCTCCTCGGCCAGGCCGTGCCGGACCCGGTCGGCCAGCCGGAGCCGGAGCTCGGCGGCGCCGGCCGAGATCCGCCCGGCCCGGCGGGCCGCGCGGCGGGCGGCGGCGGCCGGATCGGCGGGGGCGGCGGGTGGTGCGGCGCGGCGGGCGGCGGCCTGCTCGCGCGCGTCCAGCCACTCGCCGGCCCAGTCGGGCGGCTCGGCCTCGGTGAGGGCCTCGGGGCTGCCGCTCCAGAGCAGCAGCAGGCCGAGGGCGTGCTTGCAGGGGAACTTGCGGCTCGGGCAGCTGCACTTGTAGGCGGGCGTGCCGAGCTCGACCACGGTGCGGTAGGGCGTCGAGCCGCTGCCCTCGCACTGGCCCCAGAGCGCACCGCGCCCGAGGCCGGTGCCGGACCACGGGGCGGGGGAGCCGAGCTTGCCGGCGGCCTTGCGGGAGGGCTGGTCGGGGGCGAGGGAGAGGACGTGTTCGGTGGTCCATCGATCCATGGGGACGACGCTAGGACGGGGCACTGACAGCCGTTCACTCGAACTGGTGATCTGTCAGTTCGACCGCCCCGACTGTCAGTCCGAGGGTGCATCGTTGTTCTCGCAGGGCGACGGGCTCCGGGGTTGTCGTCGGTCCGCTCGCCGTCTGCCCGCGCTGGTAGCTGCCCATGTGAAGACGCCTCTGCACCCAGCACGTCCCCCTCCACTCCCTTGCCACAGCTCTGCCCTGAGGCCGATCCAGAGGAGCTTTTGATGACTGCTCAGACCGCTCGCGGTGGTGCGCCCGAGGTGCTCCGCGCGCACGCCGAGGACGCCTTCGCCGCCGAGCTGGCCGCGCTCGCCGCCCAGGACGACCGGCCGCGCCCCGAGCGCTGGCGGCTCTCGCCCTGGGCGGTGGCCACCTACCTGCTCGGCGCCACGCTGCCCGACGGCACCGTGATCACCCCCAAGTACGTCGGCCCGCGCCGCACCGTCGAGGTCGCCGTCACCACGCTGGCCACCGACCGGGCGCTGCTGCTGCTCGGCGTGCCCGGCACCGCCAAGACCTGGGTCTCCGAGCACCTGGCCGCCGCCGTCAGCGGGGATTCGACCCTGCTGGTGCAGGGCACGGCCGGCACCCCGGAGGAGGCCGTCCGGTACGGGTGGAACTACGCGCAGCTGCTCGCCCACGGCCCCAGCCGGGACGCCCTGGTGCCCTCCCCGGTGATGCGGGCGATGGCGCAGGGGCAGATCGCCCGGGTCGAGGAGCTCACCCGCATCCCGGCCGACGTGCAGGACAGCCTGATCACCATCCTCTCCGAGAAGACCCTGCCGATACCGGAGTTGGGCGCCGAGCAGCAGGCGGTCCGCGGCTTCAACCTGATCGCCACCGCCAACGACCGCGACCGAGGGGTGAACGAGCTGTCCAGCGCCCTGCGCCGCCGGTTCAACACGGTGGTGCTCCCGCTGCCAGGCTCGCTGGAGGAGGAGGTGGAGATCGTCAGCCGCCGGGTCGCCCAGCTCGGCCGCTCGCTCGACCTGCCCCAACTCCCGGACGGTGCCGCCGAGATCCGCCGGGTGGTGACGGTCTTCCGCGAGCTGCGGGCCGGCGTCACCGCCGACGGGCGGACGAAGGTGAAGACCCCGAGCGGCACCCTCTCCACCGCCGAGGCCATCTCGGTGGTGACCAACGGGCTGGCGCTGGCCGCCCACTTCGGGGACGGCGCACTGCGCGCGGGGGACGTGGTGCCGGGCGTGGCCGGGGCGGTGCTGCGCGATCCGGGCGCCGACACGGTGGTCTGGCAGGAGTACCTGGAGGGCGTGCTGCGCGAGCGGGACGGCTGGAAGGACTTCTACCGCGCGGCCAGGGAGAGCGCGCACTGAGCGGCGGTGGGTCGGCGGCACGGCGGCACGGCGGGAAGCGAACGAGGGGAGTAGGGGAATGAGCACGGCAGAGGTCACGCTGCTCGGCGTCCGCCACCACGGGCCGGGCTCGGCCCGGGCGGTGGGGGCCGCCCTGGAGCGGCTGCGGCCGGACGTGGTGCTGATCGAGGGCCCACCGGAGGCCGACGCCGTGGTCGGGCTGGCGGCCGAGGAGGGGATGGTGCCGCCGGTCGCGCTGCTCGCGCACGCGGCCGACGACCCGTCACGGGCGGCGTTCTGGCCGTTCGCCTCCTTCTCCCCGGAGTGGGTGGCGATCCGGTACGCGGCCGGGCACGGCGTCCCGGCCACCTTCATCGACCTGCCGGCCGGGTACGGACTCTCGCCCGCTCCGGCACCCGTTGCCGACGCCCCGGGAACCGCGCACGGGGTGCCCGCCGTGGAGACCGTCGACGCCCCGGACGGCCCGGGAGTGCCGGGGGGCACTTCCGAGTCGTCCGAGGGCGCACAGGGGGAAGCACGGCCGGAAGTTGACGACGCGTCGGGCTTCGATCCGATCGGAGCCCTCGCGGCGGTGGCCGGACACGCCGACCCGGAGGCCTGGTGGGAGGACGTGATCGAGCACCGCCTCCCGGGCAGCGGCCCCGAGGCCGATCCGCTGGCCCCGTTCGAGGCCGTCGCCGAGGCGATGACGGCGCTGCGCGAGCGGTACCCGGCCGGGCGGCGGGACGAGCTGCGCGAGGCGTACATGCGGCAGGCGCTGCGGGCCGCAAAGCGGGCCGGGCACCGGCGGATCGCCGTGGTCTGCGGAGCCTGGCACGTCCCCGCGCTGGCCACCCTGCCGACGGTCGCGCACGACCGGGCGCTGCTGGCCACCCTGCCGAAGAAGGCCAAGGTGGAGGTCACCTGGGTGCCCTGGACGCACCGCAGGCTCTCCCAGCACACCGGCTACGGCGCCGGGATCGACTCGCCCGGCTGGTACCACCACCTCTTCACGGCCGGAGCCGACGCCCCGTCAGGAGCCGGAACCGGCGCCCGAACCGGAGCCGAGGGCCCCGCCGGTGCCCTCCCACTCTGGATGACCAGGGCGGCCGCGCTGCTCCGGGCCGAGGACCACCCGGTCTCCTCCGCGCACGTGATCGAGGCCGTCCGGCTGGCCGAGACGCTCGGCGTGCTGCGCGGCCGCCCGCTGCCCGGGCTGCCGGAGACGCTGGACGCGATCCGCTCCGTGCTGTGCGACGGCTCCGACGTGGCGCTGGAGCTGGTCCGCGAGCGGCTGGTGATCGGCGACGCGCTCGGTGAAGTCCCGGACGGCGCACCGACGGTGCCGCTCCAGCGGGACCTCGCCCGGCTGCAGCGCAGCCTGCGGCTCAAGCCCGAGCCCGAGCCGCGCGAGCTCGCCCTCGACCTGCGGAAGGAGAACGACGCGGCCCGCTCCCTGCTGCTGCACCGGCTGCGGCTGATCGGCATCGACTGGGGCAGCCGGTCGCAGGACACCGTCCGCGCCACCGGCACCTTCCGGGAGACCTGGCTGCTGCGCTGGCAGCCGGAGTTCGCGGTGCGGATCGCGGTGGCCGCCCAGTGGGGCACCACGGTGGAGGCCGCCGCCACCGGCCGGGCGGTCGAGCTGGCGGCCCGGGCCGAGGGCCTGCCGGAGCTCACCGAACTGGTCGAGCAGTGCCTGCTGGCCGGGCTCCCGGCCGCCCTCCCGCCGGTGATGCGGGCGCTGGCCGACCGGGCCGCGCTCGACACCGACGTGGCCCAACTCGCCGCGGCCCTCCCCGCGTTGGTCCGAGCCCTGCGCTACGGCGACGTCCGGGGCACCGACAGCTCCGCCCTGGCCGCGGTGGCGAACGGGCTGGCCGACCGGATCTGCGTCGGCCTGCCGCCGGCCTGCGTCGGGCTCGACGCGGAGCAGGCGGGGGTGGTGCGCGGCCATCTGGAGGGCGTCCACGCGGCCGTCGCACTGCTCGCGGCGGACGCGGCGGAGGGGGCCGACGAGGCTGCCGGCGGGGCTGCTGACGGTGTGTCGGACGGCGCCCCGGCGGGTGTGGCGGAGGCCGGCGTGCCGGTCGCGCCGGGTGGGTCGCTGGCCGACCGGTGGGCCGGTGCGCTGCGCTCGCTGGCCCGTCGTCAGCCCGGGGCTTCGGCGGGCGGCGCCGGTGCGGCGGTGCCGGGTCTGCTGCGCGGGCGGGCGGTGCGGCTGCTGCTGGACGGCGGCCGGATCGACTCGGCGGCGGCCGGGCAGCAGCTCGGCCTGGTGCTCTCGCACGCCAACCCGCCGGCGGACACCGCCGGTTGGGTGGAGGGCTTCCTGGCCGGCAGCGGTGTCCTGCTGCTGCACGACCCGGAGCTGCTCGCCCTGCTCGACGCCTGGCTGAGCACCGTCCCGGACGAGGTGTTCACCGACGTGCTGCCGTTGCTGCGCCGGACGTTCGCCGCGCTGGAGGCCGGGGTGCGCCGCACGGTCGGCGAGCAGGTCGCGGCCGGGAGGCTCGGCGCCGCCACCGGTCCGGCCGGTCCGGGTGGCCCGGCCGCCGTCGAGGAGCTGGACGGCGAGCGGGCCGACGCGGCGCTGCCCGTGCTCCGCCTCCTCCTCGGCCTGGAGCAGCCGGCCACGACCACCATCGTCGCTACGGCCACCGCCGCGGAGCCCCGCCCCCGGATCCCCCGTCAGACCGACCGCAGGAGTGCCTGATGACGACCACCCAGCTCCCCGAGCAGTCGGCGCCGCAGTCCGAGCCGCAGTCCGAGCAGGCCCGTCAGGAGCGGCTGCGCCGCTGGCGGCTGGTGCTCGGCGGCGAGGCCGACGGCACCGGCCGCACCCTGGCCGGCCGGGACGCCGCGATGGACGGCGCGCTCGCCGCGCTCTACCGGGGCGCGGAGGAGAGCGGCGCCCGCTCCCGCACCGGCGGGCCGCGGTCGGCCGGCCTCGGGGGCTCCGCCCCGCAGGTGGCCCGCTGGCTGGGGGACATCCGGGAGTACTTCCCCACCTCCGTGGTGCAGGTGATGCAGCAGGACGCGATCACCCGTCTCGGGCTCGAACGGCTGCTGCTGGAGCCGGAGATGCTGGAGGCCGTGGAGCCGGACGTGCACCTGGTCTCCACCCTCCTCTCGCTCAAGCACGCCCTGCCGGAGACCACCCGGGAGACGGCCCGGGCCGTGGTCGGCCGGGTGGTGGCGGACTTGGAGCGCCGACTGGCCGACCGCACCCGGGCCACCCTCGGCGGCGCGCTCGACCGCAGCGCCCGGGTCAACCGCCCGCGCCACCAGGACATCGACTGGGGCCGCACCATCCGGGCCAACCTCGCCAACTACCTCCCCGAGTACCGCACCGTGGTGCCGGAGCGGCTGGTCGGCTACGCCCGGGCGCAGCGCTCGGTGAAGAAGGAGGTGATCCTCTGCGTCGACCAGTCCGGCTCGATGGCCCCGTCCGTGGTGCACTCGGCGGTCTTCGGCGCGGTGCTCTCCTCGATGAAGACCCTCTCCACCCGGCTGGTGGTCTTCGACACCTCGGTGGTGGACCTCACCGAGCAGCTCACCGATCCGGTGGACGTCCTGTTCGCCACCCAGCTCGGCGGCGGCACCGACATCAACCGGGCGCTGGCGTACTGCCAGTCCCGGATCACCCGCCCGGCCGACACCGTGGTGGTGCTGATCAGCGACCTCTACGAGGGCGGCATCCGGGACGAGATGCTCAAGCGGGTGGCCGCGATGAAGGCGGCCGGGGTGCAGTTCGTCGCGCTGCTCGCGCTCTCCGACGAGGGGGCGCCGGCCTACGACCACGCGCACGCCGCCGCCCTGGCCGCGCTCGGCTGTCCGGCCTTCGCCTGCACGCCGGACGCCTTCCCGGAAATCATGGCGGCGGCGATCGAGCGCCGTCCGCTGCCGGTCCCGGAGACCTGACGGTCCGGCCTCCCGGGGGTGGGGGCAACTGACGGAGTGTCCAAACCATTCACCCGGACGAGGGATGGCCGCACACCCCTCACGGGCGGTCCGGACCACCGGTGAGCTGGGTGTGCGGCACGCCCGGAGCGTCCCGTTGTGACGGTTCTCACCAAAGCGGACGGGGCCCCGGGCGAAACACGCACGTCGTACGGGGATAACCTGCCATGCGGACGTGACGCGCGTGTTGATTGACGTGTGCGCCCGTGGCTGTGTGGGCCGCAAGGCTGTCTCTGCGTACCCGCCCAGCCTCGACGACCCGCAGCGAAGATCCTGCCGTGGCACGCTCGTAGAGACACAATCCGCGACCACGAACAAGGACAAACACGTGGACCTGTTCGAGTACCAGGCGAGGGACCTCTTCGCCAAGCACGGTGTGCCCGTGCTTGACGGCGATGTCATCGAGACCGCCGCAGACGCTGCCGCCATCGCGGAGCGCTTCGGCGGCCGCGCCGTCGTCAAGGCTCAGGTGAAGGTGGGTGGACGAGGCAAGGCCGGTGGCGTGAAGCTCGCCGCCGACCCGGCCGACGCCGTGGCCAAGGCCGGGGCGATCCTCGGTATGGACATCAAGGGCCACACCGTTCACAAGGTGATGCTGGCTCAGACGGCGGACATCAAGGACGAGTACTACGTCTCGTTCCTGCTGGACCGCACCAACCGCACCTTCCTGGCCATGGCCAGCGTCGAGGGCGGCGTGGAGATCGAGGTCGTCGCCGAGGAGAACCCCGACGCGCTCGCCAAGATCCCGGTCGACGCCAACGAGGGCTGCACCCCGGAGAAGGCCGCCGAGATCGTCGCCGCGGCCAAGTTCCCGGCCGAGATCGCCGACCAGGTCGCCGACGTGCTGGTGAAGCTCTGGAAGGTCTTCATCGCCGAGGACGCCCTCCTCGTCGAGGTCAACCCGCTGATCAAGTCCGGCGACGGCAAGATCATCGCGCTCGACGGCAAGGTCTCGCTGGACGAGAACGCCGAGTTCCGTCAGCCGCACCACGAGGAGCTCGAGGACAAGGCCTCGGCCAACCCCCTCGAGGCGGCCGCGAAGGCCAAGGGCCTGAACTACGTCAAGCTCGACGGCCAGGTCGGCATCATCGGCAACGGCGCGGGTCTCGTCATGAGCACCCTCGACGTGGTCGCCTACGCCGGTGAGAACCACGGTGGCGTCAAGCCCGCCAACTTCCTCGACATCGGTGGCGGTGCCTCCGCCGAGGTGATGGCGAACGGCCTGGAGATCATCCTGGGCGACGCCGACGTCAAGTCGGTCTTCGTCAACGTCTTCGGCGGCATCACCGCGTGCGACGCGGTGGCCAACGGCATCGTGCAGGCGCTCGCCCTGCTCGAGGAGAAGGGCGAGGCGGTCACCAAGCCGCTGGTCGTCCGCCTCGACGGCAACAACGCCGAGCTGGGTCGCAAGATCCTGACCGACGCCAACCACCCGCTGGTGCAGCAGGTGGACACCATGGACGGTGCGGCCGACCGCGCCGCCGAGCTGGCCAACAAGTAAGGAAGGGGACTGAATCATGGCTATCTTCCTCACCAAGGACAGCAAGGTCATCGTCCAGGGCATGACCGGCTCCGAGGGCATGAAGCACACCCGTCGGATGCTCGCCTCGGGCACCCAGATCGTCGGTGGCGTGAACCCGCGCAAGGCCGGCACCACCGTTGACGTGGACGGCACCGAGGTCGCGGTGTTCGGCACCGTCGCCGAGGCGATGGAGGCCACCGGCGCCGACGTCACCGTGATCTTCGTTCCGCCGAAGTTCACCAAGGACGCCGTGGTCGAGGCGATCGACGCCGAGATCGGCCTCGCGGTCGTCATCACCGAGGGCGTGCCGGTGCACGACACCGCCGCGTTCTGGGCCTACGCCGGCTCCAAGGGCAACAAGACCCGGATCATCGGCCCGAACTGCCCCGGCCTGATCTCTCCCGGTCAGTCCAACGCGGGCATCATCCCGGCCGACATCACCCAGGCCGGCAAGATCGGCCTGGTCTCGAAGTCGGGCACCCTGACCTACCAGCTCATGTACGAGCTGCGGGACATCGGCTTCACCTCGGCCGTCGGCATCGGTGGCGACCCGGTCATCGGCACCACCCACATCGACGCGCTCAAGGCGTTCCAGGACGACCCGGACACCGAGCTGATCGTGATGATCGGTGAGATCGGTGGCGACGCCGAGGAGCGTGCCGCGGCCTTCATCGCCGAGTACGTCACCAAGCCGGTCGTCGGCTACGTCGCGGGCTTCACCGCCCCCGAGGGCAAGACCATGGGCCACGCCGGCGCCATCGTCTCCGGCTCCTCCGGCACCGCCCAGGCGAAGAAGGAGGCCCTCGAGGCCGCCGGCGTCAAGGTCGGCAAGACGCCGTCCGAGACCGCCCGCCTGGCCCGTGAGCTGATCTCCAAGTAAGACGGTCGGCCAGGGCTCAGCGCCCGGTAGTACGGCAACACCGAAGGACCCGCGCCCCCCGGCGCGGGTCCTTCGGCGTTCCTGGGACGGCCGCCCTGCAGGCGCAGCGGTCCCGTGGTGGTGCGGGCCTACTGCCAGGTCATGTCGTACTGGACGACGACCGGGGTGGTGGCCTTGGCGGTGGTGGCGGCCTGGGAGCTCTGGGCGGCCAGGGTGGGGACGGTGGCGAGGGCGAGGGCGATGACCGCGGCGGCCTTGGCGACGTGGGTGCGCAGCATGACGAGTCCTTCGGAGAGAAGTGGGGTGTGGAGTGGCTCCGGAGTCCTGCGTCCCGCGGTGACGCTTTCGGCCTCCGGGCCGGCCGGTGGGGTGTCCCTTCCGGCGATCACTACTCTCGTCGCAGGTCAGGGCCGATGGAAGGGATCTCCGGTGGACGGAAAGGGCCTTGGACCGTTCCGTCCACCGAGGCCGTATCCGGCCAGGCCGAGCTCCACGGCGGGCGCGATCAGCGGGGCGGCCGCGCGGCCCGGTTCCCAGCCGAGCAGGGCGGGGTGCAGGTGGACCGCGCGGTCGGCCAGGGCGGCGGCGCTCCGCTCGGCCTGGTGCAGGTCATCGGCGATCAGGAAGAGCCCGACCACGGGGTGCGGCGCCACCCGGCCGTGCACCACCACGTGCTCCAGACGTTCCTCGGGCAGGGCGGTCGCGCGGATCAGCTCGGCCGTCTCCGTGGGGAGTTGGGCCCCATGCGCGGTTTGCCGGAGTTCGACGTGGATGAGGTACATGAGCTGACTCTGGCAATGCCGGAATCGGTTGAACAGGGGTGAAAGCTGGACCGTCTGGGCCTTGGCCCGAAGTGTCCAAACACGATCGGCACTTGACGGAGCCCCGTGTAATGATCTCTTGAATACTTCGTGAGAGAGCTATCTAGGTGGGGGAAATGCTCACGACCCTCGGGCTGGACACGGCCTCGGAAGCCGTCTACCGGGCCATGCTGATGTACCCGCAGGAGGGCGTGGCCGGTCTGGCCGCCTCCACCGGACTCTCCGAGGAGAGCGTGCGGGGAGCACTGGACATACTCAGCGAGCTGGCCCTGGTGCGGCCCTCGTACGAGCAGAGCGGGGCCCTGCGCGCCGTCTCGCCGGACGTCGGGATGGAGATCCTGATGTCCCGTCAGCAGGCCGAGCTGGCCGCCCAGCAGCTGCGGATCGAGGCCTCCCGGGCCGCCGCCGCCCAGCTGATCGCCGAGTACTCGGACATCCGGCCGGTCACCGCGTACCCGGGGGTGGAGCAGCTGGTCGGGCTGGACGCGATCCGCGGCAAGCTCACCTCGCTCACCCGGGACGTCAAGGACGAGGTGATGACCTTCGCCCCGGACGGCGCGCACACCCGGGAGAGCATGGAGGCGTCCCGGCCGCTCAACCAGGACCTGCTGGACCGCGGCGTCCGGATGCGCACCGTCTACCTGGAGAGCTGCCGCAACAACCAGCCGACCGTGGACCACGTCGAGTGGCTCGCCGAGCGCGGCGGCCAGGTCCGGCTGACGCCCGCGCTGCCGACCCGGATGATCATCACCGACCGGTCCACCGTGGTGATCCCGGTGAACGGCGAGGACAGCGCCGCCGCCGCGGTGGTGCTCACGGGGCACGGCACGGTGACCGCGCTCTGCGCGCTGTTCGAGAACGTCTGGTCGACGGCCGAGCCGCTCGGCTCCTCCGGCACCCCGGACGTCAACGGGCTCACCCCGCAGGAGGCCACCGCCGTGCGGCTGTTGGCGGAGGGGTTCACCGACGAGGCGATCGGCAAGCGGCTCGGGGTCTCGCAGCGGACCGCCCGGCGGACCGCCACCGAACTGATGGAGCGTCTGGGCGCCCGCAGCCGTTTCGAGGCCGGGGTCAAGGCCGTCCAGCACGGCTGGCTGCCCAGCCGGGCCTGAGCGGCCCCGGTCGGTCTTAGGCGGGCGGCAGTTCGAAGCGGAGCGGGGCGTCGGCAGGTCCGGCGGTTCCGGTCGCAGGGCAGAGCCGCAGCGGCTGGCAGGGCGCGGCCGGGACCGGTACCGGGACGGGTGGGAGCAGCGGTGCGCCCGCGTCGGATGCCGTGGCCGGGGTGGCCGGGGTGGCCGGGGTGACGGGCGCGGCCGGGGGCAGCACCGCCTCGGCGAGCGGGCCGGAGCCGGTGGCGGCAGCGGCGGCTGGGGCGGCCGCGGCCGGGGCGGGCTCGGGTGCCGGGCCCAGCGGCAGCGAACTGCCCGGGGTCGGGCCGCACCAGTGGCTGGGCAGGCCCGGCCAGGTCGCGGCCTCCGGCCGGACCGGTCCCGCGCTGCCGCTGTCGGCGGTGGAGCAGACCGACGGCGGCCCGAGTCGGGCCTCCCGGAAGAGGGATGACGGACCGTTGCCCGCCAGGGTGGTCACCACCGTCGCCGTCATGCCCAGCGTGACCACCCCGGCGGTGGCCGTCAGCAGCCCGGACCGCAGCCGCCCGCGGGCCCTGAGCAGCCCGGGGGAGGGCGCCTTCGGCGCGGGGCAGCCGTGCACCGCCGCCCGGTGCAGCAGCTCGCCGAGGCGGTCGCCGAAGCCCTCCGCCGCCGGGTCCGGCCCCACCAGCGCCGGCACCGAGGCGGCCAGCGCCGCCCGCGCGCTGCGCACCCGCCCGGCCGCCGCGGCCGTACTGGACTCCACCTCGGCCGCCACCTCCTCGGCGGGCAGTCCGAGCGCGTCGTGCAGCACCAGGGCCCGCAGCTGAGGGCGGGTCAGCCGGCCGAGCGCCTTGAGCAGATCGTGGTCGCGCGGGGTGGGACCGTCCGGCTCCGGGGCCTCGGCGGCCGGCAGCGGGTGCACCCGGATCCGACGCTTCGGCAGCCGCCACAGGTGGGCCCGGCGCGGGCCGCCGCGGTGCCAGGGTGCCTGCGCGGCCTCGAAGGCGTACGCCCGGGCCCAGGCCTCCGGGTCCGGCAGCGCGCCCACCTCCCGCCAGCGGCGGCCGGTCGCCGAGAGGGCCAGGTGCACGGCGTGCACGGCGCGGTGGCGGCAGCCGGTGAGCAGGAAGGTCTGCTGCACCAGGCGGGTGTGGGTGACCGCGCAGAACTCCTCGAAGCTCTCCGGGCGCGGGTCCGGCACGGCCTGCGGCACGGCCTCGGTGGCGAGCTCGGTGGCGGGCTCGGCTGCGGGCGCAGAAGCAGACGCGGGCGCCGGGTCGAGCAGGGCGGCCACGGCGGTGGCCTCCGCGCGGGTGTGCACGCCGAGCTTGCGCATCGCCCGGTGCAGGTGGGTGCGGGCCGTGCCGATGGAGACGCCGAGGGCCTCGGCGACGGCCGCGGTGTCCCGGCCGGAGGCGAGCAGGGCGAGGGCCTGGGTCTCACGGGGCGTCAGCAGCCGGAGCAGCCGGGCCGGATCGCTG
>NZ_JBVJLD010000034.1:0-35400 GCF_055584905.1 Kitasatospora sp. NPDC088742
GCCCGGGCACGAACGGCGCCGGCTGCGGCAGCACCCCGCTCATCGCGGAGAGGTCGGAGTGGCACAGGCTGGTGGCCCGCAGCCGGACCCGGACCTTGCCCGGGCCGAAGCCGACCACCTCGACGTCCTCGCGGACCTCCAGCTCGTCCTGGCCGGTCTCGTGCAGGATCGCTGCGCGCATGGGGCTCGCTCCCGGGGTTCGCCTGTGGGTGGTGGACAGCAGCGTACGACTGCGGAGTTCTAGAACGGGTTCCAGAAAACGGCTCCCAGATATACCCCACTCCCCGCCGCACCGGTAGACCCCGCCTACCGTCCAGTAGGGTTCGCACCGGCAGACCGGCACCGCACCACAGGGAGCAGCACCATGACGGACCTTCACCCGGCCCCCGAGGTGCTCGCGTCCTTCGAGGCCGCGACCGGCTTCATGCCGGTGGACGAGGGCCTCGCGCTGTACGCCGCCGCCGTCGAGGCGGCGCGGGCCACCGGGCGTCCGGTGCTGGAGATCGGCACCTACTGCGGCCGCTCCGCGATCCTGCTGGCCGACGCCGCCCGGGCCACCGGCACCGTCGCGCTCACCGTGGACCACCACCGTGGCTCGGAGGAGCAGCAGCCGGGCTGGGAGTACCACGACACCTCCCTGGTCGACCCCGAGGTCGGCCGGATGGACACCCTGCCGGCCTTCCGCCGCACCCTCTTCCACGCGGGCCTGGAGGAGCACGTGGTCGCCCTGGTCGGCCGTTCGCCGCAGATCGCCGCCCTCTGGTCCACCCCGCTGGCCCTGGTCTTCATCGACGGCGGCCACACCGACGAGCACGCCACCGCCGACTACCTGGGCTGGGCCCCGCACCTGGCCGACGGCGGCCTGCTCGTCGTCCACGACGTCTTCCCCGACCCCGCCGATGGCGGGCAGGCCCCCTACCGGGTCTACCTGCGCGCGCTGGAGGACGGCTTCGAGGAGCTCTCCGTCACCGGCTCGCTCCGGGTGCTGCGCCGCCGCACCGCCAGCTGACCGTCCGTCAACTCCAGCTGAAGGAAGTCGGGTCCGGGGTACTCGTACGCCGTCATCCGCCACGGGCCGTCCCCGTCGGCGGGCGGCACGGCCAGGTTGACCTTCGCCGAGGCCGACGGCCAGCTCCGCGGCGGTCTCCGGCGTGAACCGCAGCACTCCCGGCTGGACCCGGTCCAGATGGCTGCGGTACGGGGCCGACTGCCATCCCGGCGGCAGCTCCCGGGCCCAACCCGCTCCCAGCTGCTCCAGCACCCAGGCCCGTTTCGCCGGCCCCCGGGTCACCAGCTCCGCCAGCACGGCCCGGGCCCGGGCCTCCCGTTCGGCCGGGGTGGCGGCCGCGACGGCCCGCACCAACGGGACGGTGAAGTTGTCCCAGATGTCCGCCAGCATGACGATCCGTCCGCGGTCGTACGTCCGGCCGTCGGCCGCCGCCTCCGCGATCTGCCCGATCGAGCGGTCCAGCAGCCCCGCCAGGGAAGCGAGTGCGCTCCCCCCTGCGTCCCCGTGGTCCATCCGGGGATGATCGCACGGGTGAACGAGCTCCGAAGATCGTTGTCATCCTGCGGGCACGATCGGGGATGCTCTAACGTCATCCCGAATGCCGGGTCGACCGGGTGCCCCGCGTTGGTGCGCCCGAGAACTGCCGGTACCGTGTCGCCGAACGGACGGACGACGCGAACCCAGGACGCACCACTTCCACAGCGGGGGCGAGGCCAGGCATGACCGAGCAGGACAGCACCGCGCCGGCGGTCTGGGACCCGACCGCCCGGGGCGGCGCCGGCGGGTGGATCCGCCCCTCGCCCGCCCAGGCCGCCCCGCAGGCGCAGCAACCCGGCGTGCCCGTCGCTCCCGCTGCCCCCGGACAGCAGCAGCTGGACGACGGCCCCAGCACCGCGATCTTCCAGCTGGCCGCCCCGGCCCCGACGCCGCCGGGCGGTCACCAGCAGCCGCTGACGCCCCCTCAGCCGGGCGGCTACGGCTACCCGGCACAGACCCCGCCCCCGCCCGGCGCGGTCGGCGACCAGGGCCCGCCGATCGGTGCCCGCCCCTACCTCCAGCAGTCCGGCCCGGCCACCGGCTTCCCGCCCGCCGCCGCACCCGGCGCACCCGGCGGTTACGGCTACCCAACCCAGCCCGCCCCCGGCGCACCCGCCGCCCCGGGCGCCCCCGGCGGCTACGGCTTCCCCCAGCCTCCGGCACCCGCCCCCGCACAGCCCGGATTCCCGCAGGCCGCACCTCAACCCGCGCCCGCCGCACCGCAGTTCGGCGCCCCGCAGCAACCCCCCGCCCAGCAGCAGCCCGGCGGCTACGGCTTCCCGCAGGCCGCGGCCCCGGCACCCGGCGGCTTCCCCCCGGTTGCCCAGCCCCAGCCCCACCAGCCCCAAGCCCACCACCCCCACGCCCAGCAGCCCGGCGGCTTCCCCCCGGCGGCCGGGGCCGCACCCGCCCCGGGCCAGTTCCCGGCGTTCCCTCAGCAGCCGCAGCAGCAGCCGCAGTTCCCGCCCCGCTTCCAGGAGTTCGACTACGAGGAGCTCCCCGAGGAGCGCCCGCGCCGCCGGGTGCCGCTGCTCGCGGCGATCGGCGTGGTGCTGGTCATCGTGATCGGCGTCGGCGTGGCCTGGGCGGTCCGCAACTCCAACGGCGACGGCGGCGGCACCGCCAAGTCCCCCTCGGGCAGCGCCACCGCGCCGCAGCCCGCTCCGGCGCAGACCCCGGACGGCTCCGCGCCGAACCCGACCGCCCCCGCCGCCACCGAGCCGTCCCCCTCCGCCTCCCCCTCCACCGTCGGCGGCCCGCAGGCCGCCACCCAGGCCAAGGCGCTGAACGACCTGCTGGCCCGGGGCGAGGGCGCGAAGGCGCCGATCGGCAACGCGGTGGCCAAGGTCAACAGCTGCCCCGGCAAGCCGGAGATCGACACGGCGGTGCAGACCTTCGAGACCGGCGCCGCCCAGCGCGACCAGCTGGTGGCCGATCTGGCGAAGCTCCAGTTCACCGACCTGCCCGGCGGGCCCGAGGCGGCCGCCCAGCTGCGGACCGCCTGGCAGACCTCCGGCGACATCGACCGGGCCTACGCGGCCTGGGCCAAGACCGTCGGCAGCCAGGGCTGCGTCAACAACGCCGCCCCCAACACCGCGGACCGCAAGCGGGCCAACGAGCTCAACCCTCAGGCGACCCAGGCGAAGAAGGACTTCGTGGCGAAGTGGAACGGCTTCGCCAACACCTTCGGTCTGACGCCGCGCACCTGGGACAGGATCTGAACCACCCGTGACCCGCTCCACCACCCCCCACACCTCCCCCACCACCGGCCCGGGCCGCGCCGCCGCGCTGGCCGCCCTCGCCTGCGCGGCCGCCCTCACCCTGACGGCCTGTCAGGGCGCCGAGGCGGACAGCTCCAGGAGGGCCGCCCAGGCCGCCCCGCCCGCCTCGGACCCCGAGGCGCCGATGCCCAGCACCTGGCCCACCGAGGTCCCGTCCTCCCCGACCCCGAACACCGGTACCGGCCCCGCCGCCACCCCCGCCCCGCCCGCCGGGGCGGCCGGGGTCCCCACCGGGGCGGGCGTCCTGACGGGCCGTACGGTGCTGCTCGACCCCGGGCACAACCCCGGCAACGTCAAGCACAGCTCCCAGATCAACCGCCAGGTGGACATCGGCAACGCCCGCAAGGAGTGCGACACCACCGGCACCAGCACCGACGCCGGCTACTCCGAGGCCGCGTACAGCCTGGACGTCTCCCACCGGGCCCGGGAGATCCTGACGGCCCGGGGCGCCAAGGTGGTCCTCACCCAGGACGACGACCGCGACTGGGGCCCGTGCATCGACGAGCGCGCCCGGATCGGCAACGAGGCCAAGGCGGACGCGGCGGTCTCGGTGCACGGCGACGGGGCCCCGGCCGCCCGCAGCGGCTTCCACGTCATCGTGCCCGCCAGGGTGAAGGCCGGGAAGGCCGACACCACCGCGATCGTCGATCCCTCCCGCCGCCTCGGCACGCTGCTGCGCGACCAGTTCAAGGCGGCCACCGACGAGCCCTACGCCGACTACATCGGCGAGCAGGGCCTGGACGTCCGCAACGACCTCGGCGGGCTCAACCTCTCCAAGGTGCCCAAGGTCTTCATCGAGTGCGGCAACATGCGGAACGAGGGCGACGCCCGGCGGATGACGGACCCTCAGTGGCGCCAGCGCGCCGCCCAGGGCATCGCCGACGCGGTCACCGCCTTCCTCACCGCCCCGGCCGCCGGCGCTACCAAGAGCTGACCCGTCCGGAGGTCATGTTGGGCGTTTTGCCACGACACTGTCCGTTTTCGGGAACCCGCCGTGCGGCGCCGAACGGCTTGGCCCTAGGCTTTTGCACCGTCCCGAACCACACAGCCGTCCACGACACACACCGACGAGGGGAACGTTAGTGAATCTGCGCGCTCTCACCAGGGGAGACGCCGCCGTCGCAGGTGCGGCCGTCCTGCTCTTCATCTCCTCCTTCCTTCCGTACCTGACGTACGAGTACTGCCTCGGCACCAGGGCGTGCAGCTCCACCTCGCACAACGCCTGGTCCACCACGCTCTTCCCGGTGCTGCCCTCGGTCTTCCTGCTGGGCATCATCGGCGCCGCCCTGATCCTGGTGCAGCGCTTCCAGGGCGAGGCCGCCAACGGGCGTCAGGTCCTCGGCCTGCGCCTGGACCAGTGGGGCACCGCGCTCTCGCTCGCCGCCCTCTGGTCCGGCCTGTGGGCCCTGGCCGGCGGCGGCGACAGCAACGTCGTCAGCCACGGCTTCGGCGCCTGGCTCAGCGTTCTCGCCCTGCTGGTGCTCGCCGGGGCGGCCGCGGCCGCCCCGCTGGTGCCCGCCCTCCAGGCCCCGCTCCTGACGGACAAGCCGGCCACCCCGGCGGCCCCGGGCTCGCCGTTCGCCCCGGGCGGCGCCTTCCAGCCGGGCCAGCCCGCGCCGGGCGCCCCGTTCGGCTACGACCAGGCCCCGGGCCAGCCCCAGCAGGTCCAGCCCGGTCAGCCGGTCCAGGGCGGCGGCCTCCCCGGCTACGGCGCCCAGCCGCAGCCCGGCGGGTACGGCTACCCGACCCCGAGCGGCGCCGGCTCCACCGCCCCGCTGCCGAACCCGGCCTCCCACCAGGAGCCCACCCAGGTCCAGCCGGCCGTCCCGGCCGCCGCCACCGCCCCGCTCCCGAACCCGGCCGCCGCCCAGCCGGCCGCCCCGGTCGCGGACTTCGCCCCGTTCTGGTTCGCCGTCCCGGCCCCGCGCCAGCTCAGCCCCAAGGACAACCCCGCCGGCCCGCCGGTCGGCGAACTCCTCCCCGGCACCTGGTACCTGGCCGTCGAACAGCGCGGCACCGCCCTGGTCGCCCAACTCCAGGACGGCTCCCACGGCCTCCTGAGCGACACCACCGGCATCCAGCGCGGCTGACCTCCCGTCAGGGCGACACGCCCGGCAGGGCAGCGCCCAGGGGCGCGAGGAACCGCGCGGGTCCGGAAGGCGGACCAGCGTGGGACCGGGGCACGCGAGCCAGTTGCATGTGCTGCCGTTCCCCGCGCCCCCGGAGTGACCAGACGCGAAAGGGGCCCCGATGGGGCCCCTTTCGCGTGTCACGCCGTCAGTTCAGCAGCAGTCCTCGACCACCAGCCCGGCCGGAAGCAGCTCGCCACCGAACACGGCCACCGTCGCGTGGTCCCCGCCCAGCGCCGCGACGGCGAGCAGCAGCGCCCCCGCCGTCCAGGTGGTCCGCTCCTCGGGCCAGACCGCGTCGTCCTCGAAGACGTACCCGGTCCAGTAGGACCCGTCCTCGTGCCGCAGGTGCTGGATCCACCGCAGGATCTCCACCGCGCGGTCGGACTCGCCCACCGCCCAGAGCGCGAGCGCCAGTTCGGCGCTCTCGCCGCCGGTCACCCAGGGCCGGTCGCTGACGCACCGCACCCCCAGCCCGGGCACCACGAACTTCTCCCAGTCCTTCTCGATCCTGGCCACCGCCTCCGGCCCGCGCAGCGCGGTCCCGAGCAGCGGGTAGTACCAGTCCATCGAGTAGCGGTCCTTGTCGAGGAACCGCTCCGGGTGGTGGCTGATCGCGTGCCGCAACCGGCCCGCCGCCAACTCCCAGTCCGGCTGCGGCTCCTCCAGGTAGTCCGCGATGGCGAGCCCGCAGCGCAGCGCGTGCAGGATGCTGGAGGACCCGGTCAGCAGCGCCTCCGCCGGCGCGCTGCCGTCCTCGTCCTGCCGCCAGGCGATCGGCCCGCCGGGCAGCCGCAGGCCCACCGTGAAGTCCAGCGCCCGCCGGACCACCGGCCAGATCCACTCCAGGAAGGGGTCGTCACCGGTGGACAGGTGGTGGTGCCAGGCGCCCACCGCCACGTACGCGCAGAAGTTGGTCTCCTTCGCCCGGCTGGTCACCTCGCCGTCCACGTACGCGGCGTACCAGGAGCCGTCCGGGTTCTGACGCCCCGCCAGCCAGCGGTACGCGGCCTCGGCGGCGGCGTGCTCGCCGGCCGTGTCGAGGGCCATCGCGGCCTCGGTGTGGTCCCAGGGGTCCAGGTGCCCGCCGCCGAACCACGGGATGGCGCCGTCGGGCAGCTGGTCGGCCAGGATGGAGCGGACGGTGTCGGCGGCCTGCCGGGCGTCCAGCACGCCGTCCAGCAGCAGCGCCTCGGGGATCGCGGCCGTCATGCGCCTGCGCCCTCCGTCCGCGGCTTGCTCGCGTAGACCACGAAGCTCTTGCCGATCACCGGGTTGAGCGCCTTCTCGGCGGCCTTGGTGATCTTGGAGATGACCGGCGTCCCGACGATGTCCCAGACCAGCAGCTGGTGGTAGGCCTTGACCGGGAGCGCCTTGTCGTTGTTGACGCCGACCGCGCACTTGATCCACCAGTACGGCGAGTGCAGCGCGTGCGCGTGGTGCTGGCCGTACGGCTCCAGCCCGGCGCCGCGCACCTTCTCGACCAGCTCGTCGCCCTTGTAGATCCGGATGTGCCCGCCCTCGACCTCGTGGTACTCGTCGGAGAGCGCCCAGCAGATCTTCTCGGGCAGGTAGCGCGGCACGGTGACGGCCAGCAGGCCGCCGGGCTTGAGCACCCGGACCATCTCCGCCAGCACGCCCTTGTCGTCGGGGATGTGCTCCATCACCTCGGAGATGATGATCTTGTCGAAGGTGCCGTCCTCGAACGGCAGGTTGAGCGCGTCGCCCTCCATGGCCACCGCCGAGGCGCCGGCCGGGGCCTCGCCGGCCTGCTCCATGGCGGCGAACCACCTGCGCACCTCGGCGATCTCCTCGGCGTTCTGGTCCAGGGCGACCACGTTCGCGCCGCGCCGGTAACACTCGAAGGCGTGCCGGCCCCCACCACAGCCCAGGTCGAGCACCCGGTCGCCGGGGGCGAGCGGGAAGCGGGAGAAATCGACGGTCAGCACTGCGGGGCTCCCATTCGTTGGTGCGGTGGTACGACGAGAAAGTGATCGGCCGTCAGTTCCCTGACACGCCGCGGCTCAGGCGACGTAGCGCCAGCCCGCCCCGGCCCGGGCCCGCTGCCCGGCCCCGGTGGCGATCGCCGCGCGGTACTGCTCGGCGGTGAGCTCGGCGGCCCGCTGCCAGGTGAACCGGGCCAGCACGCGCTCCCGCCCGGCCGCGCCGAGGCGGTCCCGGAGCGCGGCGTCGTCCAGCAGGCGCCCCAGCGCGGCGGCCAGCGCACCGGCGTCGCCGGGCGGCACCGCCAGGCAGGTCTCGCCGTCCGGGCCGGCCACCTCGGGGATGGCTCCGCCGGTGGTGGCGACCAGCGGGGTGCCGGTGGCCATCGCCTCGGCGGCGGGCAGCGAGAAGCCCTCGTAGAGGGAGGGGACGCAGGCCACCTCGGCCGAGCGGTAGAGGTCGACCATCTCCCGGTCGGTCAGCCCGGTGCGGAACTCGACGTGCGCCTCAAGACCGAAGCGGCGGACCGCGTCGCTCACCGGGCCCTCGCCCTTCTGCGGCTTGCCAACCACCACCAGGTGCGCCGGGCGCTCCGTCCGCACCTTGGCCAGCGCCTCCACCAGGTGGACCAGGCCCTTCAAGGGGACGTCCGCGCTGGAGGTGGTGACGATCCGTCCGGGCACCACGGCGACCTCGTCCGAGGGCGACCAGACCCGGGTGTCGGCGCCGATCGGCACCACCGCGATCCGGCCGGACAGGGTGCCCAGGTGCTCGGCGATCTCGGCCTTGGAGCTGCCGGAGACGGTGATCACGTGGTCCAGCCGGGCGGCCACCCGGCGCTGCATCCGGACGAAGCCGTACCAGCGGCGCTTGCCGAGCCGCTCCAGCCGGGTGGCGGCGGCGTCGATCTCCAGCTGCCGGTCCACGGTGATCGGGTGGTGCACGGTGGTGACCAGTGGGAAGCCGTGCCGGGCCAGGCCGAGCAGGCCGTAGCCGAGGGTCTGGTTGTCGTGGACCACGTCGTAGCGGCCCTTGTGGGCGGCCAGGTACTGCCGGGCCCTCAGCGAGAAGGTGAGCGGCTCGGGGAAGCCGCCGGTGCGCATCCCGGCCACCTCCAGCACGTCCACCAGGCTGCGGTACTCACGGAGCGCGGGGGTGCGGAAGGGGTCGTCCGCCCGGTACAGGTCCAGGCTGGGCAGCTCCACCAGCCGCACGCTGCCCGGGCCCTCGACCTCGTCCAGCACCGGGTAGGGCTGGGCGCCGATCACGTCCACGTGGTGGCCGAGGCGGGCCAGTTCGCGGGACAGGTGGCGCACGTAGACGCCCTGGCCGCCGCAGTACGGGTCGCCCCGGTAGGAGAGCAGGGCGATGCGCAGCGGTCGCGGCGGCAGCGCGGTCATCCGGGGCTCCTGTCCTCCACCTCCCGTCCGCACGGGCGGGGCCGGGAAGTAGATCACGTTTCATGCTTCTTCGGGCCTTGAAGATACCCGGCTCCGGGCCCGAGAGCGGCCGAGCGGCCCCCGCCTTACTACTGACGGGTACGTCAGCACCGGAGAGCTCCATTCTGACTGCTCCGCCGGGCACGCCGACCCGGCGTTCACTGTGACATAGCTCTCCCGACGCCTTCCCGCTGACGTGTCCTCACCTGCCGCCCCGTGGTTCAATCACCCCCGTCCGGAACATCACGCGCCCGCCCGGGGAGGCCCGCTTGACCACCACCGCCGCCCCCGGCGCCGGGCTCACGCCCCGTCAGGCCGAGCGCCGCCGCCGCATCCTGCGGGCCTCCACCGCGCTGGCCGCCCGCGGCGGCTACGAGGCGGTCCAGATGCGCGAGGTGGCCGAGACGGCGGAGGTCGCGCTCGGCACCCTCTACCGCTACTTCCCCTCGAAGGTGCACCTGCTGGTCGCGGTGATGCAGGAGCAGCTCCAGCAGCTCCATGAACAGGTCCGCCGCCACCCCCCGACCGGCGACGACCCGGCGGCCCGGGTCGCCGAGACCCTCACCCAGGCCTTCCATGCGCTCCAGCGCGAACCCCGGCTCGCGGAGGCCATGGTCCGCGCCCTCTCCTTCGCCGACCGCTCCGTCGGCGCCGAGGTCGACGCCGTCTCCGCCGTCACCTCCGCCATCGTCCTCGACGCCGCCCAGCTCGGCCCCACCCCCACCCCCGCCCAGCAGGCGGCGCTGCGCGTCGTCGCCCACACCTGGCACGCCACGCTGCTCGCCTGGCTCTCCGGCCGCACCTCCCTCGCCGAAGTCCGCGCCGACCTCCACACCGCGGCCCGCCTGCTCACCCTCTGAGCCGCCGTCAGGGCGCGGTGTACCCCTTGGGGAGGACGATGGTCTTGGTCTCCAGGTACTCGGCGAAGCCCTCGGGGCCGAACTCGCGGCCGACGCCGGACTGCTTGTAGCCACCGAAGGGGAGGCCGCAGTCGAGGGCGAAGGTGTTGACCGCGTAGGTGCCGGTGCGGATGCGGCGGGCGAGGTCCAGGCCGTGTTCGACGTCGGTGGTCCAGACGCTGCCGGAGAGGCCGAACTCGGAGTCGTTCGCCAGCCGGACGGCCTGCTCCTCGTCCTGGTAGGGCGTCAGGCAGACCACCGGGCCGAAGACCTCCTCCTGGGCGATCCGGCCGGCGTTGTCCACGTCGCCGAAGAGGGTCGGCTCGACGTACCAGCCGCGCTCCTGGCCCGCCGGCACCCCGCCGCCGGTGAGCAGCTTGGCGCCCTCCGCCTGGGCCAGGGCGATGTAGTCGAGGCTGCGCTGCCGCTGACGGGCCGTCACCAGCGGGCCGACCGCGGTGGCCGGATCGAGCGGGTCGCCGACCGGGAGGGCGGCGACGGCGGCGGTGAGGCGTTCGGCCAGCTCCTCGTAGTGGGTGGCGGGGGCGAGGATCCGGGTCTGGGCGATGCAGGCCTGGCCGTTGTTGAGGTAGGCGGCGGCGGTCAGGGAGCGGACGGTGCGGTCCAGGTCGGCGTCCGGGAGCACGATCGCGGCGGACTTGCCACCGAGCTCCAGGGTGACCTTCTTGAGGGTGCGGGCGGCGCTCGCCATCACCAGCCGTCCGGCGGCGACCGATCCGGTGAAGGAGACCTTGTCCACCCCGGGGTGGCCGACCAGGTACGCGCCGGTCTCCCGGCCGGCGGGCAGGATGCTCAGCACCCCCTCGGGCAGCCCGGCCTCGCGGACCACCTCGGCCAGCAGGTACGCGTCGAGCGGGGTCTCCGGGGAGGGCTTGAGCACCACCGTGCAGCCGGCCAGCAGGGCGGGCGCCAGCTTGGCGGCGGCGGCGAACTGCGGCACGTTCCACGGCACCACGGCCGCCACCACCCCGGCCGGTTCGCTGCGCACCAGGGCCTGGGCGAAGGCCCCGGCCCGCAGCTCCTCGAAGGGGTACCGCCCGGCCACCTCCAGGTAGGAGTTCCAGATCGCCACCGCCCCGTGGGCCTGGGCGGGCACGCTCCAGGAGATCGGCGAACCGTTCTGAGCGGTGATCAGCTCGGCCAGCTCCCGGGCCCGGGCGGCCAGGCCGTCCCTGATCCTGGTCACCACCGCGATCCGCTCGGCCGGCGACAGCCGGGGCCAGGGGCCCTCGTCGAAGGCCCGGCGGGCGGCGGCCACGGCGCGGTCCACGTCCGCCTCGGCGGCGTGCGGCACCCGCCCGATCACCTGCTCGGTGTGCGGGGAGACCACCTCGATCACCGCATCCCCCGCCGGGGCGCTCCAGACGCCCCCGATGAACAGCTCGCCGTGCTCCACTACCCCGGTCATCCCCGAACTCCTCCACCCGACGGACGAAAACTGATACCAGTTCTAGTCCCACGGACGGCACGGCGTCCAGACCGTGTCGGTACGGAGCGCGACGGCCGGAGGGCTAGAGTCTTGAACCGTTGGTACAACTTCATCCGCTCCTCGTCGGGGGAAGCCGGTGGCACTCCGGCACTGACCCGCAGCCGTGAAAGTCGGAATGCCCGTACGGGAGCGAGCGGCCACGTCGAGGTCTACGGGCGGTCCCCCGACCGCCGCGCAACCGCTCAGCGAAAGGTCCCCCCACCGCCATGCTCACCACCGCCCGCGCGGGCGCCGCCACCCTGGCCACCGCAGCCCTGCTGGCCGCCTCCGCCGGCACCGCCGCCCCCGCCCTCGCGGACACCCCGTCGGCCTCCCCCTCCGCGGTCGCCGCCCCCGCCGAGGTCTACGGCAAGGGCGACCCGAAGTACGACGGCGTGTGGCGGCAGTCGCTGGCCCTCACCGCGCTCTCCGCCTCCGGCGTGGTGCCCGCCGACGCCGCGGTCAACTGGCTCACCGGCCAGCAGTGCGCGGACGGCGGCTGGCCCTCCTTCCGGGCCGACACCTCGGCCACCGCCGCGGTCACCGGCCCCTGCGACCCCAAGGCCGAGGACACCAACGCCACCGCGGTGGCCGTCCAGGCGCTGAGCAAGCTGGACGGGCACCAGAACTCCGTCAGCCGGGGCGTCGAGTGGCTGAAGAAGGTCCAGAACTCCGACGGCAGTTGGGCCTTCAACCCCGGCAACCCCGGCGACGCCAACTCCACCGGACTGGCCGTCAGCGCCCTGCTCACCGTCGGCACCGACCCGGCCACCGTGGCCAAGGACGGCAAGAGCGCCTACGACGGCCTGGCCGTCTTCCAGCTCGGCTGCGCCACCCCCGTCGGCCAGCGCGGCGCCTTCGCCTACCAGCCGGCCCCGGACGGCTCACTCGCCCCGAACGGGCTGGCCAGCGCCCAGGCCGCGCTTGCCGCGGCCGGCGGCAAGCTGCCGGTCACCAACACCAACCGGGTGGACGCCGCCCCCAAGCCGCTGGACTGCTCCGCCGCCACCTCCGGCCCGGTGCCGCGCGCCGCCTCCGCCGAGGCGGTCTCCGCCCACCTGGTCGAGCAACTGGCCGCCAACGGCCAGCACCTGATGCTGACCATGCCCGGCGCCGACCCCACCCCCGACCACACCGCCACCGCCTGGGCCGCGCTCAGCCTGATCCAGGCCGGGCACCCCACCCTGGCCGCCGGCGCCACCGACTGGCTGGCCAACAACGGCTACGCCTGGGCCGCCAAGGGCGCCTCCGGCACCGACGCCTCGGCCGCCGCCACCCTGGTGCTGACCGCCCAGGCGGCCCGGCGCGACCCGCTCAACTTCGGCGGCAGCAACATCCTCCAGCTGCTGATCGACGCCGGCCCGGCGCCCAAGTCCGTCCCGGCCGCCGCGAGCGCCGCCGCCTCGGAGTACCCCAAGGGCACCAAGGCCCCCGGCTCCTCCATCACCGAGGCCGACGACAACGGCGGCTTCTCCCCGTTCTGGCTGATCGGCGTCGGCCTGCTGATCGGCATCGGCGGCGGCCTGCTGCTCAGCCTCCAGCGCCGGCGCGGCGCCCACAGCCCGGGCACGAAGCCCGCTCCGAAGACCCAGGACGCGGAGACCGCGAAGGACACCGACAAGGGCGACGAGCAGAAGTGACGCCCCGTCGACTCCGCGCGGCGGTGGCGGCCCCGGCCCTCACCGCCGCGTCCGCCGTACTGCTGACCGTACTGCTGACCACGCTGCTGGCCGTCCTGCTCCCGGCCACCGCGCACGCCACCGGCTACCGCTACTGGTCGTTCTGGAAGTCCACCGGCTCCACCTGGACCTACCAGCAGCAGGGCCCCGCCGTGTACGTGCCGCCGGACGGCGCCGTGGACGGCTGGCGCTTCGCGGTCAGCCCGGACGGCGGCCAGGACGCCGCGCGGCCCACCGGCTCCGGGGACTTCGCCGCGCTCTGCGCCGGTACCCCCGCGCAGCCGGGCAGGAAGCGGGTGGCCGTGGTCCTCGACTTCGGCACCGCCGCCGACGCCCCGTCCGGCGAGACCCCGCCCACCCCCTCGCCGCGCACCGGCTGCGCCGCCGTGGCCACCGCCGCCACCTCCGCCGAGGTGCTGGCCGCCCTGGCCCCGCCGCTGCGGTACGACTCGGCCGGCATCCTGTGCGCCATCTCCGGCTACCCGAAGGCCGGTTGCGGCGACACCGTGGCCGCGGGCGGGTCCTCCGCCGCCTCGGGGGCCGCCAAGCCCGAGGCCTCCGGAAACTCCGGGGACTCCGGCGGCCCGGCCCTCGGCGTGGTCGCGGGCGCCGCCCTGGTGGCCGTGCTGGCCGGGGCGGCCGTCTGGCAGGCCCGGCGCCGCCGCTCCTGACCCACCGTCACCTCTTCACCCCCCGAAGGTCTCCTCGTGCCCCGAGCCACCACCCGCTCCGCGATCGGCCCGCGCCGTCTGCACCCCGGCGCGTGGTGGCTCTGGGCGCTCGGCCTCGGCGCGGCGGCCTCCCGGACCACCAACCCGCTGCTGCTCCTGCTGATCGTCGCCGTCGCCGGGTACGTGGTCGCCGCCCGCCGCTCCACCGAGCCGTGGGCCCGCTCCTACGGGACCTTCCTGCGCCTCGCCCTGGTGGTGCTGGCGATCCGGCTGGTCTTCACCGTGCTGCTCGGCTCCGCCGTCGGCGGCACCCACGTCGTCCTCACCCTCCCCCAACTCCCGCTCCCGGACTGGGCGCAGGGCGTACGGATCGGCGGCCGGGTGACCCTGGAGGCGCTGCTCTTCTCGCTCTACCAGAGCCTGCGACTGGCCACCCTGCTGATCTGCGTCGGCGCGGCCAACTCGCTGGCCAGCCCGTCCCGCCTGCTGCGCACCCTGCCCGGTGCGCTCTACGAGGCGGGCGTGGCCGCCGTGGTGGCGATGACCTTCGCGCCGAACCTGGTCGCCGACGTCCAACGGGTGCGCACCGCACGGCGGTTGCGCGGCCGCTCGGACAAGGGGATCAAGGCGCTGCTCAGCGTCGGCCTGCCGGTGCTGGAGAGCGCGCTCGAACGGTCCGTCAGCCTGGCCGCCGCGATGGACAGCCGGGGCTTCGGCCGCACCGCCGACGTACCGCCCCGGATCGCCCGGACCACCGCCGCCCTCACCCTGCTCGGCCTGATCGGCGTCTGCGCCGCCTGCTACGGGCTGCTCAGCGCGGACGGCGGTGGCTGGGCCCTGCCGGTGCTGGTGCTCGGCCTGCTGGCCGCCGGAGCCGGACTGGCGCTCGGCGGCCGCCGGTCGGTCCGCACCCGCCACCGGCCGGATCCGTGGGCCTGGCGGGAGTGGGCGGTGGCGGGCTCCGGCGCCGCGGTGGCCGCCCTGCTGGTCCTGCTCTCGCTCCACGACCCGTCCGGCTTCAACCCGACCGTGGTACCGCCGAGTTGGCCCACCCTGCCGCTCCTGCCCGCGCTGGCCGTGCTGGTCGGCCTGCTCCCCGCCTTCGTCGCCCCCTCCCCCGCTCCGAGGAATCCGTGATCACCTTCGACCAGGTCTCCGTCCGGTACCAGGACGCCACCGCTCCGGTGCTGCGCGAGGTGAGCCTGACCGTCCCCGAGGGCGAACTCTGCCTCGTGGTCGGCCCGTCCGGTGTCGGCAAGTCCACCCTGCTGGGCACCGTGAGCGGCCTGGTCCCGCACTTCACCGGCGGCGTGCTGACGGGCAGGGTCACCGTGGCCGGCCGCGACACCCGGCAGCACCGCCCGCGCGAACTCGCCGACGTGGTCGGCACGGTGGGCCAGGACCCGCTGGCGCACTTCGTCACCGACACCGTCGAGGACGAACTCGCCTACGGCATGGAGTCCCTGGGCCTGGCCCCCGAGGTGATGCGCCGCCGGGTCGAGGAGACCCTCGACCTGCTCGGCCTGGCCGAGCTGCGCGACCGTCCGCTCTCCGCCCTCTCCGGCGGCCAGCAGCAGCGCGTCGCCATCGGCTCGGTGCTCACCGCCCACCCCCGGGTCCTGGTGCTGGACGAGCCGACCTCCGCGCTCGACCCCGGCGCCGCCGAGGAGGTGCTCGCCGTGCTGCAACGGCTGGTGCACGACCTCGGCACCACCGTCCTGCTCACCGAGCACCGCCTGGAGCGGGTGGTCCAGTACGCCGACCAGGTGCTGCTGCTCTCCCCCGACTCCCCTCCCCTGCTGGACGATCCGGCCACCGTGATGGCCGTCTCCCCGGTCCACCCACCGGTGGTCGGCCTCGGCCGCGCGGCCGGCTGGAGCCCGCTGCCGCTGACCGTCCGGGACGCCCGCCGCAAGGCCGGCCCGCTGCGCGCCGCCCTGGACGGCCGGACCCCACCCGCCACCGCCCACGCGCCGGGTGCCCCGGTCGCCACCGTCGACCGCCTGGTGGTCAGGCGCGGGCCCGTCCCGGTCCTCCGGGGCCTCCAACTCACCCTCCCCGCAGGGGAGATCACCGCCCTGATGGGCCGCAACGGCGCGGGAAAGTCCACCCTGCTCTCCACCCTCACCGGCCTGTACCGCCCCGACTCCGGCACCGTCCGCCTCGGCGAACTGGCCACCGCCCCGCACAAGGCCAAGCCCCGCGAGCTGATCCGCCGGGTCGGCCTCGTCCCGCAGGACCCGCGCGACCTGCTCTACGCCGAGACGGTGGCCGCCGAGTGCGCCGGAGCCGACGCCGACTCCGGTGCGGAGCCCGGCAGTTGCCGCGCCCTGGTGGCCCGGCTGCTCCCCGGCATCGACGACGCCCAGCACCCGCGCGACCTCTCCGAGGGCCAGCGGCTCACCCTCGCCCTGGCCGTGGTCCTCACCTCCCGCCCCCCGCTGCTCCTGCTGGACGAGCCCACCCGCGGCCTGGACTACGCCGCCAAGGCCCGCCTGGTCACCGTCCTGCGCGAGCTCGCCGCCGACGGCCACGCCGTCCTGCTCGCCACCCACGACGTGGAGCTGGCCGCCGAACTCGCCCACCGCACCGTCATCCTGGCCGACGGCGAGATCGTCGCGGACGGCCCGAGCGCCGAGATCGTGGTCTCCTCCCCCGCCTTCGCCCCCCAGGTCGCCAAGGTCCTCGCCCCGCTCCCCTGGCTGACGGTCCCCCAGGTCACCGCCGCCCTCTCGGAGTCCCGATGACCTCCCCCGTCTCCCTGGACCGCCCCGTCCCCCTCGGCCGCCGCTCCATCGCGCTGCTCCTGCTCATCACCGTCATCGGCGTGATCGCCTTCGGCTGGCCGCTGCTCGCCGACCCCTCCTCCACCCTGGCCTACCACTCCGCCGACGCCCCTTGGCTGTTCGCCCTGCTGATGCCGCTCCTGATCGGGGTCGTCATCGCTCAGATCTCCGAAGGCCGCAGCGGCCAGGCCGGGTTGGACGCCAAGTCGGTCGCCCTGCTCGGCGTGCTGGCCGCAGTCGGGGCGGCCCTGCGGCCGCTCGGTGCGGGCACCGCCGGGCTGGAGCCGATGTTCTTCCTGATCGTGCTCTCCGGCCGGGTGCTCGGCCCGGGCTTCGGCTTCGTCCTCGGCTCGCTCACCATGTTCGCCTCCGCCCTGCTCACCGCCGGCGTCGGCCCCTGGCTCCCGTTCCAGATGCTCAGCATGGGCTGGGTCTGCCTCGGCGCCGGCCTCCTCCCCGGCCCCGCCACCCTCCGCGGCCGCCGCGAACTAGCCATGCTCGCCACCTACGGCGCCCTGTCCGCCCTCGCCTACGGCACCGTCATGAACCTCCAGGGCTGGCCCTACCTCGGCGCAGGCCTCCCCCCGGCCCTCTCCTACTCCCCCGACGCCCCCCTCACCACCAACCTCGCCCACTTCCTCGCCTACTGCCTCACCACCTCCCTCGGCTGGGACCTCCCCCGCGCCGCCCTCACCGCCGTCCTCTGCCTCACCATCGGCGCCCCCGTCCTCCGCACCCTCCGCCGAGCCACCCGCCGCGCCGCCTTCGCCACCCCGGCCACCTTCGAAAACGCGAAGGACGCCTGACCCCCCAGGGGCCAGGCGTCCGTTCGCCACTCTCAGACCTCGAACCCCGCCGCGAACCCGGCGAACGCCGCCCACGCCTCGGCCCCGAACACCAACGCGGGCCCCTCCGGATCCTTCGAGTCACGCACCGGCACCACGCCGCCGCACGCGAACCCGGGCGCCCACTCGACGCAGTTGCCGGAGTTTCCGTCCGAGTGGGAGCTCTTCACCCACACCGCCGTGGACAGGTCCAAACGCGGGGAAACGGCCATGTTCATCAAGTCCCTTCATGACACGCCGGATCAGGCATGCCGACTGGGCGACAGGCAGCGCATGAGCGCGGGTCAGATCATAGTCAGCGGCATACGCCGCCACCTGGGATGGCTCATCGATGAAATGCCCTGACGCAAGGCTTTCCGTATAGATGCGTTTCTGACCGTCACGCATCTCCATCAGGATCATTCCCGCCATGTGCATCCGGGTCGCTTCCCCTCGCCCGAACGGCATCACCTGGATCGCGATGTTCGGCCGCCGCATCAGGTCCAGCAGGTGCCCCAACTGCTCCCGCATCACCGCCACCGACCCCACCACCCGCAGCAGCGTCGGCTCGTCCAGCACCACCACCAACAGCGGCGCACCCACCCCGAACAGACGCGCCTGCCGGGCCCGCCGGTCCGCCACCCGCCGGTCGATCGAATCCGGCCCCTCGTCCGGGTTGTGCGCCTCGAACAGCGCCCGCATGTACGCCTCGGTCTGCAACAGTCCGGAGATCCGCCCAGTCTGCAACTCCCGGATCTGCACCGCCTGTTCCTCGACCACCACGAACTCCGAGAACCAGTCCCAGCTCGGCTGCCGCCCCACCAGGTACGGCGTCACCAGCTCCCAGGCGGCGACCAACCCGCCGCCCGCACCGAGCGCCTCGTCCATCCGCTCGGCCCACACCCGGTTCAGTGCCGAACGGTCGTTCTCGTAGTGGCTGATCATCGTCTGATGGGTGTTCAGCCGCCCCGCCAGCTCCGCCTGCGTCAGCCCCGCCGCGTCCCGGTACCGGCGCACCACCGCCCCCAGGGTCACCACCACCTCAACCCCGGGCCCCAGCACGGGCTTTCGAATGGCCATGATCGTCCCCCAATAGTCTTGCAACGCTCATGCCGGAACTCTTGGTGACGGAAGTATCACAGTCCGATGCTGGCTCTGCGGGCCCAACAGCGAATCCACCACCCGCCCGAGCACCTCACTCCGGAGGCAGCACCGTGCCAGCCACACCCCACCCGCCCGACGACGAACCGGCCCACACCGTCCGACTCTCCCTCACGGTCTACCGGATCGCCCCGGACGGAGCCCGCTCCCCGGTCTCGTCCCGGAGCTACACGGCGGACGACCGCCTCCCCTTCGTTCGGATGGCCCCCTGGCCGGACTGCCGCTGCCCGCTCCACACCGCCGGGCCCGCCCAACCAACCTGAAACGAGACCGACTTGACCGATCACCAGCACGCCGAACGCCGACAGCGCGAGGTCCTCCTCGCCCAGGTCGAACAGCTCGCCGCCGCCAAACGGGCCGCCCGCGCCCACCTCGACGCACTCGACGCCCAGCTCCGCCGCACCGCCCGCTCCGCCTACTCGGCCGGCGCCTACTGGCACGAGATCGGCTCCCACGCAGGCGTCTCCACCGAGACCGCCCGCCGCTACCGCCACGACCTCGTGAACGGCGTCCACCGCCACCCCGCCGAGCCGATGTCCCCCCGCGTCATCCGCGAACGCGGCGACTGAACCGTCTCCCGAGCCCGACCGCTGGGCTCCTTGGCCGACCGTGGTACGCGTCACACAATGGCTTGCATGGCCAAGGCCAGGATCAGCATCAGCCTCGACGAGGACCGTGCCGAGCGGATCGGGCGGCACGCCGAACGCGCGGGCATGGACGTCTCCGCCTATCTCGTCAACGCGGCCACCCGGCAGATGGCCGAAGTAGAGGCAGCCGAGGCCCAGTTCGCACGGATCGACTCCGAGATCGCCGCTGCCACCGCAGCAGCCGAAGCGCTGCCGCCGCTGCCCGAGATCACGGCCGGCGACCTGACGGAGCAGGAACGCCGGGAAGTCGAGGAAGCCCTGGCGCTGGTCCACGGAACGGATCCGCGGGCGCCGCGCCCGGACCACGCCGCATGACCGTACGCGTACCGGTCTACGACACCGGGACGCTGATCGCCCTCGCCGACCGCAAGTCCAAGGCGGTCATGCTCCATTCGGCAGAGCCCTCGGCGCAGCCGACCTGCCCGCCAAGAACCACCCTGACGCGGTCGACGCCTTGGTCACCCTGACCGCGGCCCGCCACGGCAGCGCCGTCGTCCTCACCAGTGATCCGGCCGACCTGACGGCCTACCTCACCGCGCTCGACGCCCAGGACGTGCAGGTCATCCAGGTGTGATCCACCGATGGTCCGGGATACCGACACGCAAGAGGCCCCGGCACGCCAACTGGAGCGCCGGGGCCTCAACGGTTGACTCGTCCAGGATCAGGCGGTCTTCGGGCCTGCCGACTGGACGACCTCGAAGGACCAGAGCTCGGCACCGGTGGCGGCCGGGCGGGGCTGCTCGCCGCCCTGCGGGGCGGCGCCGCCACCGCCGTGGGCGGCGCGGGCCGGGCCGTCGGCCCAGGCCTGGTACTGCTCCTCGCTGGCCCAGCGGGTGTACACCATGTACCGGTCACTGCCCTCGACCGGGCGGAGCAGCTCGAACCACTCGAAGCCGTCCGAGCCCTCGACCGAACCGGCCCGGGAGGCGAAGCGCTTCTCCAGCGTCTCCCGCATCTCGGCGGGCACCGTCAACACGTTGATCTTCACGACAGACATGCCACCCACCTTACGGGCCCGCGGCGGCCGGACGGCCGGCGGACACCCTGAGGTCCCGTCAACTGCCGGACGTCGTCCCCGTGTCGTCCAGCGCGGAGCGCGCCTGCGCCGTGAAGTCCCCGAGCCGCTCCGCCAGTGTGGTCACCTCGACCGCGTGGCGCTCGACGAATTCGCCGTTCCGGTCCGGGGATTCGCCCGAGGCGCGCCAGGCGAGGAGGGTCACGTGCATCGAGTGGAGCCCCTGCCGGACTTGGTGAGCGGCCTGTTCCACCGACTCGGGCCCCTCGACCGCGAGACCGGCCCAGGTCGTCTGGACCAGGGCCAGGTGCTCCTCGGCCGCCTGGAGGTGCCGGTCGGCCGTGGCGGTGTCGGGGGTGTCACCGATCAGTGCGCGCGCCGCCGCCTTCAGGGCCGCCCGGGTTTCGCTCGCCGGGGCGAGGAAGGCGCTGTACGCGTCGCGCCGCAGCTGGCGACGCCACTGGACGTGCTCGACCCTGGCCTGCCCCGCCAGCTGCCGCCCGGCCGACCGGCTGGAGATCGCCGATGCCGCCACGGTGCCGAGGACACCAACTGCCGTACCCAGTAACGCCGCAAGCCCCTGATCCATGCGGCAGATTATGCCCCGCCCGAGCGCCCGAGCGGCTGACCGCCCGTCAGGAGGCCAGCGCGAGGACGAGGGCCGCCGCCGAGAGGAGCGTGAAGAGCACCGACCCCGGCGCACCCTTGACGTCGCCGGCCCGCAGGTGGGCGACCACCGCGCCGAGGAAGTAGAGGACCAGGCCGACGGCGGCCGCTGTGCCGAGCGGACGGAAGGCGATGCCGGCCAGCAGGCCGAGCGCGCCCGCCGCCTTGGCGGCGGCCAGCAGCGGGAGGCTGCCCTCGGAGACGCCGAGGGCGGGCAGGCCGCCAACGATCTTCGGGTCCTTCACCAGGAAGGCGCGGGCCGAGAACCCCAGCCCGAGCGCGAGCAGAACGGCCAGGACGACGTAAGCGACGGACACGGGGGCTCCAGGGGTCATTCGTGGATGGACGGAAATCATTGAACACCATCAACGATGGAAGTCAACCAATCATTCTCCCCCGGCTACGATGGACCCATGGAGAACGCCGAGGCAGCGGCCGACGGACCGATGGACCGACTCGGGTTCGTGCTGGCCTGGCACGGCGCCGCCACCGACACCCGCATCCGCCGCGCCCTGAGCAGCACCGGCCTCGGCCCCCGGCACACCATGACCCTGATGCACCTGGGCCCCGCCCCGCTCGGCCAGCGGCAGCTCGCCGAACGGCTCGGCGTCGACCCGAGCGTGCTGGTCGCCCTGCTCAACGACCTCGAGGGCGCCGGCCTGGTCGAACGCCGCCGCGACCCGGCCGACCGCCGCCGCCACATCGTCGAGATCACCCCGGCCGGGACCACCACCCTCGACCACCTCGACCACACCCTCACCGACGTCGAATCCGCCCTCTTCGGCGACCTCTCCGAACACGAACGCACCACCCTGCGCGGGCTCCTCGGCCGGATCAACACCTCCGCCGCCGACCACGTCTGCGAGGCCTGACCGCCCCGCCGGTAATTCACTGCCCCTCACCTCCACCCGCTCCTAGGGTGACCCGGTGACCAACTATCAGGAAGCAAGCGACCGCGGCGTCTGGCAGGCCGACTTCAAGCGGCGGACGGTGGCCGCCTACCAACAGGCCGGCTGCTCACCCGCCCTCGCCCAAGCCCTCTTCGACCGCACCACCCGCCGCCTCCCCGAATGGACCGTCCTCACCGACGGCACCCACTGGCTGACCCTCTCCGCCATCGAGGGCTTCGGGCAGGTCCACGACCTCACCGACCCGGCCGCCCTCCCCTTCGCCGAACGCTGGTGCGCCGAACACGGCGCCACCCGGATCGAGTCCCGCCGCACCGGCGGCCCCGGCCCCTTCGCCGACTACCCGGTCTCAGGGCAGAACCGGATGCGCGCCTTCGACACCACCGAACCCCCGCAGCCCCCGCCCGGCCTGACGGTCCGTCCACTCACCGAGGCCGAGTACCCCGCCTGGCGCGCCGCCGAGCACGCCGCCTACGTCTTCGACATCCTCCGGGCCGGAGCCCTCACCCCCGAAGAGGCCGAGGCCAAGTCCGAGCGCGACTTCGCCGAGGAACTCCCCCGGGGGCAGCAAACCCCCGGCCACGGCTTCTACGCCTTCGAGGCCGACGGCGAAGTGGTCGGCACCGGCTGGGTCCAGCACTCCTTCCTCCCCGGCACCACCTTCGGCTTCTCCCTGGAGATCCACGAGAACCACCGCGGCAAGGGCCACGGCCGCGCCGCCATGGCCGCCGGCGAGTGGATCACCCGCCAGGGCGGCGACGACTGCCTGATGTTCAACGTCTTCGGCGGCAACGAGGTCGCCATGAACCTCTACGACGCCACCGGCTTCACCGTCATCGACGAAACCCGCTCCCGCCCACTGAACTGATTCCCCCACACGGAAGTTCACGGACGCCGGCGCGGCAGGCTCTTGGTAGATGACGGGCCGCCGACCGGCGGCCCGGACCCTCCAGGGAAGGGCACGGATGGACCCGCTCCTCGGCAGCACCATCGCCCTGCTCGCGGCCCACCTCGCCGCCGTGGTGGCGCTCGGGCTCCGACTGCGCTCGCAGACCCGCCAGTTGCGCACCCAGCACCACCTGATCGAGACCCTCGCCCGCGAACTCCCGCCCGGCAGCCGCTTCGAAGAGCACCACCCGGACGGCCGCCGCGTCGTCCTCACCCTCCCCGGGACGGCCCCCCGGTGAACGAGCCCGAAGAACTCGCCACCTGCGCACCGGCCGTCCCCGAGACCGACACCGATTCGGAGGGGTTCAACGATTTCTACCGCACCCACTTCAACCGCCTGGTCGCCTTCCTGATGGTCCAGGGCGCCCAGCTCACCCTGGCCCGCGACCTGACCCAGGAAACGATGATCAAGGCCCTCCGGCGCTGGTCCGACCTGACCGCCCCGGCCGCCTGGTGCCGGACGGTGGCAGCCAGGGCCTTGATCCGCCACCTCAGCACGGTCACCGAGCACCCCGTGGACGAGCTCCCGGAGACCGGCCTGCCCCGACTTCGGACCGACGAACTCGACGAATGGGAGCACCGGCAGGAGCTGCTCACCCTCCTCTCCGGCCTTCCCCCACGCCAACGGCAGGTCCTGGCCTGGCACTTCGCCGGGCACACCCCGACCGAGATCGCCCAGGAGCTCAGGATCGAACCGGCGGCAGTCCGGGCCAGCCTGATGAAGGCGCGCCGCGCGGCGGCCGCCGAGCTCACCCGCCGGAAGGAGGAAGAGTGACCGACCCCCAGGACCCCCTCGCCGTACTCCACAACCGCCTGCTGGAACAGCTCGACGCCACCGTGGACCTGGAGTCCGGTCTGCACGAGCTCGAACTCGCCGCCCGGCACGCCGCCCTGGTGAAGGAGTTGGACAGGATCATCGACGTGGAATCCGGGCTCGTCCCGCTCCTCCGACCGGCCATCGGGGCCGCCTCACACCACCCCGATCTCACCGTCCGCCGACAGCTGGGGCTGCGTCAGGACCCGCTGGTGCGGGCGGCCATCCTCACCGAAGAGGCAACGCGGCTGCTCCGCGTCCTCCAACCCGTGCAGCACGCAGTCGCCTTGGCCGAGAACCTCTCCCCGCAGGCCCCGACCCTACGACTGCGCAGCCTTCTCGCCGAGGCCTCGAAGACGGCGGCCAAGCTGGGCGTCCCGGGCAGCTCCGAGCTGGAGGCCGCAGTCACACGGGTGCGGAACCACATGTTCGACGGCCACGCCCGCCGCCTCGTCCTCGACGTCGCGCGCGACCTGAACAGCCAGGTGCACCAAGTGCGCTTCGGAATGAACCTGCTGACCCGAGGCTCGCGCGCCGACTGGTCGGCCCTGACGGCCGCACTCGCGGCCTACCTGGCTGCCGCTCCCGATGCTCGCCCCATCGCACTGGAGCACGCCCTGGCCCTGGCCACGCGGCAACGGAACGCCCTGGACGACACCGTGGCCGACCTGCTCGGACTCCCTCGCGGCCCCGGCCTCTGCATCGAGCTCCACGCCGGGCTGTTGGACGACGTCACCCGAGCCGACCTCACCGACGTACCGCTGACCGAGGCCGAACTGAGCGGTCTGCGCTGGTCGTTGGAGGGGACCCGATGGCCGCCGTCGGTGGACGTGCGGCTCCTGCTGGCGCGGTCCGTCGAGCATCCGTCCGGCGTCTACACCGTGCTGCCTCCGGGCTCCACCACCGACGACCGGGTGCGGCTGTGAGTCAGGCGTCGGCCCGCAGCAGGTCGTGCAGCGTCCGGGCGTGGGCCAGGTACTCGTCGGCGTCCTGGGCGGCGGAGTGCAGGTCGATCAGTGGTTCGGCGCCCAACTCCCGTGCCGCAGACGCGAGGTAGGAGGCGATCTGCCGCACAGTCCCCCGCTCCGGGACGCCGTCGTCCTCGGTGGGGGTGAGGACGGGGTCGACGCGGAGGACCAGGCGGAGGGTGTCGGGGTCGCGGCCGGCGGCCTCGGCGTGGTGGCGGACGGTGGTCCAGAGGGTGGTGAGGGCCGGGAGGGGGAGGCCTACGCCGAGCCAGCCGTCGGCGCGGCGGCCGGCCCGCTCCAGGGCGCCGGGGCTGGTGCCGCCCAACAGCAGGGGCGGGCGCGGGCGTTGGACCGGTCTGGCCCGGACGGCGGAGGGCTGGACGGTCCACGGGTTGCCGGTATGGGAGACCTCCTCGCCGTCGGCCCAGATCCGTTCCAGGACGTCCAGGGTCTCCTCCAGGCGGGCGGCCTGGCCGCGCCAGGGGATGCCCACCGCCTGCTGCTCGTCCTCGGGCCAGCCCAGCCCGAGGCCCACGTCCAGCCGTCCGTCGCTGACCACGTCGAGGGTGGTGAGGGTGCGGGCGAGCAGGACGGGCGGGTACCAGAGGGCGTCGAGGGTGCTGGTGCCCAGGCGGGCCCGGCGGGTGGCGCCGGCGGCGACGGTGAGGAGGTTCAGCGGGTCCGGGGAGGCGCGGTGCTCGGCGGGGGTCTGCGGCGGGGGCGCCGAGCTGCGGTCGCCGACCCAGAGGCTGTCGTAGCCGATCTCCTCCGCGTCGGCCGCGAGCCGGGCCGGGAGCCCGGGGCCGGCGAGCCGGCCGTACTGGGGGATGGACAGTCCGATGCGCATGACGGGTGAGGCCCTCCGGATCAGTGGCGGCGGGATCAGACCCTATCGACGGAGTGCGAACCCACCTCCGCCAGTTGACGTACTCCGGGGCAGTGTTCGCCGGTCACGGGGGGCACTCGAGCCGTCCCCTCCGACCGCTTGCCAGGACGTCCGGCCGCGTCAGTACGTCCGGCCCTCGCCGCGCTGCGGCGGCTGCGGCGTGCGGTCCGGCGGGGCGCCGCCGAGCTGGGAGCTGAGGCGGGTGAGCAGGTCCGCGAGTTCGGTGAACTGCTGCTCGTCGTAGTCGCCGAGGAGCTTGGCGAGTTGGGAGCGGCGGGCCGCGACCAGCCGGACGGCGACCTCGGCGCCGGCCTCGGTGAGGCGCAGCGGCAGCCCGTTGCGGACGGCCAGGCCGCGGCTCTCCACCTCGCGGGCGGCCTCCTCGATGACGGCGACCGGGACGGTCTTGTGTTCGGCCAGTTCGGCCGGTTCGGCGGAGCCGTGACGGTGCATCTGGAGGATGAGCCAGCTGGAGGCGGGTCTGAGGTCGAGGCCGGCCTCGGCGGTGATCCGGCGGAACAGGTCGCGGCGGGCGTCCCGGGTGCCGAGCACGGACAGGGCCCGGGCGATCTCGTCCAGCGAGGAGCGCTCGACCGGGTTGACGCCGATCGACTCGCTGAGGTCGGGGGCGGTGACGGTGGAGCGGAGCGGCTGCTCGCGCAGGAAGAGCGCGAGCACGAAGGCGAGCACCGCGACCGGCACCGCGTAGAGGAAGACCTGGGTGATCGACTCGGCGTAGGCGTGGTAGATCCCGGCCTGGGCGGCGGCGGGCAGGGCGGAGATCGAGCGCGGGTCGGAGGAGATCGCCTCCGGGCTGAAGCCGGGCGGGAGTTGGACACCCGTCAGGTCCTCGGTGAGGCGGCGGTTGAGGCCACTGGCGAAGACGGTGCCGAAGATCGAGACGCCGAAGGAGGCGCCGATCGAGCGGAAGAAGGTGGCACCGGCGGTGGCCACGCCGAGGTCCTCGTACCCGACCGAGTTCTGCACGATCAGCACCAGCACCTGCATCACCAGGCCGAGCCCGAGGCCGAAGACCAGGAAGTAGAGGCTCATCTCGGTGGTGGAGCTGTGCTCGGTGAGCCGGGAGAGCAGCCAGAGGCCGACCGAGGTGACGGCGGTGCCGGCGATCGGGAAGACCCGGTAGCGGCCGGTGCGGGAGACGATCTGGCCGGAGCCGATCGAGGTGAGCAGCATGCCGAGCACCATCGGCAGCATGTGGATGCCGGACATGGTCGGCGAGACCTGCATGACCACCTGGAGGAAGGTCGGCAGGTAGGTCAGCGCGCCGAACATCGCGAAGCCGACCACGAAGGAGATCACCGCGACCAGGCTGAAGGTCGGCGAGCGGAACAGCCGCAGCGGGAGCACCGGCTCCACCGCCCGGCGCTCCACCTGGACGAAGACGGCGAGCAGCAGCAGGCCGAGCACCCCGAGGCCGATGATCTGCCAGGAGCCCCACGGCCAGGTGGTACCGCCGAGCGAGGTCATCAGCACCAGGCAGGTGGCGACCGAGGCGATCAGGACGGTGCCCAGGTAGTCGATGGTGTGCTCGCGCTTCACCTCGCTGCCGTGCAGCACGGCGGCGATCACCACCAGCGCGACGACGCCGATCGGCAGGTTGATGTAGAACACCCAGCGCCAGCTGAGGTTGTCCACGAAGACTCCGCCGAGCAGCGGCCCGAGCACGCTGGTGACGCCGAAGACGGCGCCGAACAGGCCCTGGTACTTGCCGCGGTCGCGCGGCGAGACCAGGTCGCCGACGATCGCCTGCGAGAGCACCATCAGGCCGCCGCCGCCCAGGCCCTGGAGAGCGCGGAAGGCGATCAGTTCGCCCATGTTCTGGGCCAGTCCGCAGAGGCCGGAGCCGATCAGGAAGAGCACGATCGACGCCTGGAAGAAGCGCTTGCGGCCGTACATGTCGCCGAGCTTGCCCCAGAGCGGGGTGGCCGCCGTGGAGGCCAGCATGTACGCGGTGACCACCCAGGAGAGGTGCTCCAGGCCGCCGAGGTCGCTGACGATGGTGGGCAGTGCGGTGGAGACGATGGTCTGGTCGAGCGCGGCCAGCAGCATCGCCAGCAGCAGGGCGCCGATCGGCACCCAGAGCTTGTGGACCGTCACCTCCGGGGGCCGCTGGTCCTCGAACCGCTCCGGCGTGGCCGCCTCCGCCATGCCCGCTCCTCGGTGCTCGGGGCCCGCACGGCGCCCGGGGTGATGATCAGACAGATTCCCCCATGATGTCAGAAATGTCTGATTCGGCATCAATTCGCTGCACCGTTCGCACGGATGGCGTCCACCGAGCCTGCACCCGTGCGGATTCACCACCAACCCGGACAAGCCCCCCTGAGTCCCTGTCCACCCACCGGAACCTCCTGCATAATCAGCCCCGTTCGAGCGCCACCACACCACCGAGGAGGGCCGGCCCATGCCGGGAGAGCACCACGAGGGGCCGCTGGTCCGGCCGTACGTGCCCGCCCCGGCCCCGGCGGACGACCCCTTCTCCACCCAGGTGATGCCGCCCGTCCCCCCGGACGGCTTCGCCACCCAGCTGCTGCCGCCCGTGCCCGCGCACGACGCCGCGGCCACCCAGTTCCTGCCCCCGGTGCCGCCCGCGCCGACCCAGCAGCCGATCCCGGTCCAGCAGATCCCGGGACTCCAGCTGATACCCGGGCCACCGCCTCCGCCGCACCAGCCCCCCGCCGAGACCGACCTCGGCGTCTTCGGCTTCCGCAACGCACCCGGGGCCGCCCCCGGCGGCCGGGCCGAGCGGCGTCAGCAGGAGCAGGAGTCGGCCGGGCGCAGACGCACCGTCATCATCGGCGCGGGCGTGGGCATCGCGGCGGTCGGCGCCGGCCTGGCCTTCCTGCTCGCCCCCTCCGACGCCAAGGACACCCACGACCGCGCCGTCCCCGTCCCGGTCGGCTCCTTCCAGCCCAGCCCCACCCCCACCCCCGAGTCGGCCCCCGACACCCCGTCGGCCACCGCCACCTCCTCGGCCACCCGCACCACCGCCAAGCCCAAGCCCTCCGCGACCCCCACCCGCACCACGGCCGCCCCCACCACCACGGCCCCGGTCGCCCCACCCGCCCCGGCCACCAGCGCCCCGCCCAGCAGCACCCCGCCCAGCAGCACCCCGACGACCGCAGCGCCCACCCCTACGCCCCGGGTGCTCCGGGACCCGGCACACGGTGAGGACGTCCTGCTGCTGGAGCGTCAGCTGGACCAGTACTTCTGCGGCCGGGCCGGGCTGAAGACACCGGACGACACCTACGACTGGCGCACCAGCCAGGCCGTCTCCCGCGTACAGATACGGGAGGACGTCTACGAGGAGGAGTGGGGCGTCTACGGGCCGCTGACCCGGGCCGCCCTCCAGAAGGCCCTCGCCGACCCGGAGCAGCGCTGCTGACCTGACGTCAGCCGGTCGCGGCCTTGACCAGGCTGACGGCGGACATCACCAGCATGATGCAGGCCGCCACCCGGATGATCACCTTCATCGGGACGTACTGGAGCAGCTTCTGCCCGCCCAGGATGGCGATCGCGCTGACCGAGCAGAGGGCCAGCCAGGCGCCGATGCCGACGGAGAGCGGGTCGTCGTACTTGGCGGCCAGGTTGGCGGTCATGATCTGGGTGAGGTCGCCGAACTCGGCCACCGCGACCAGGACGAAGCTGGCGCCGGCCACCTTCCAGAAGCTGGTGGAGGAGGGCTGCTTGGCCTCGTGGCCCTCGTCCTCCTCCTCGCCCTTGGGCCAGAGCAGCATCACCGCGCCGGCCAGGAAGAGCAGCCCGGTGACGCCCTCCACCCAGCGCTGCGGGAGCAGCGAGAGCAGGTGGCCGGCCGCCAGGGCGATGCCGACCTGGAGGGCGAAGGCGGCGGCGATGCCGGCGAAGACGTACGAGGCGCGGTACTTGGTGCCGAGCACCAAGGAGGCCAGCGCGGTCTTGTCGGGGAGTTCGGCGAGGAAGACGATGCCGAAGGTGATCGCGGCGACGGTGATACTCATCGGAGCGTGTGGCCCTTCATCGGGTCGGGGCTGCCCGCCGCGATGACCCGTGGAAGGGGACGCCTCGGCACGGCAGCACTGGTCAATGTTCACAGCACTGCGGCCGAAGGTCTCGCCAACACCCGCGAACGGGTGTCCCGGGCACCGGGCTCCCGTACGGGCGAGCCAGTATGTCGACGCTCCGGTGGAGGGCTACTCCCCTTCAACAACCCGGCAAGCCTACCTGCTCACCGCACCCCGGCCGACAAGCTCCAGCACCACCACGACCGCCACCGCCTCCACCACCAGCAGCGCGACCAGCACGAAGAGCTGCACCGCCCCGGCCTCCGCCGCGCTCGCCCCGCCCAGCAGCATGCCGACGAAGGCCCCGGGCAGTGTGACCAGGCCCACCGTCCTGGTCTGGTCGAGGGCCGGGACGAGCGAGGTGGCGGCAGCCGTCCGGCAGATCTCCAGCCGGGCGTCGCGGCCCTCGAAGCCGAGTGCCAGGGCCGCCTCGACCTCGCCCCGACGCTGCGTCAGTTCGTCCAGCGCGCGCCGCCCGGCCAGCGAGGTGGCGGTCAGCGCGCCGCCGGTCAGGATGCCCGCGACGGGGATCACCGAGAGGCCCTGGAAGGGCAGCAGCCCGGAGCCGAGCAGGAGCAGCAGCACCGGCAGCACCCCGGCCCCGATCGGCAGCGCCGCCCACCCCCACCCGGGGCCGGAGGGCACCATCCGCCGCCCGGCGGTGCGCACCGCGACCGAGAACATCAGCAGCACGAAGGCGGCGGAGGTCCACATCGACCCGGCCACCCAGGTGATCACCAGGGCCACCACGCCGAGCTGGAGCACCGCCCGCAGCCCGGCCCGCAGCACCGCCTTGCCGTGCCCGAGCCGCCCGAGCCCGGCCACCGCCACCCCGGCGGCCAGCAGCAGCGCGGTCGCGACCCCCAGGGCCGGCCCCACCGGCAGGAGCTGAGCCGCCATCAGATGCCCATCGGATGCATGAGCTGCCGTCAGACCCAGGTGGTGAACCACATCCGGTCCTGCCAGTCCGACATCGGGATCACCTCCGCCGTGTAGAGCGGCAGGAAGAACGCGAAGCACCCGAGCACCGCCAGCACGATCGCGCCCGCGCCGACCGCGCCCCACCGCCGTCGCTCCGCCGAGCTGCCCTCCGGCCCGAGCAGGCCGCCGAGCAGCTGGGCCACCGCCAGACAGAGGAAGGGCAGCAGCACCACCATGTAGAAGGAGAAGGTGGTGCGCCCCTGGTAGCCGAACCAGGGCAGGTAGATCCCGGCCACCGCGCAGAGCACCGCTCCGGAGCGCCAGTCCCGCCGGAAGAACCAGCGCCAGAGCGCGTACAGCAGGGCGAGGCAGCCGGTCCACCAGAGCAGCGGGGTGCCGAGGGCGAGGATCTGCGAGGCGCAGCCGCCGGGGCTGGTGCAGCCCTGCTGCCCGTTGGGCACCTGCTGCCAGTACATCGAGACCGGGCGGCCCTGCACCAGCCAGCTCCAGGCGTTGGACTGGTAGGTGTGCGGGGTGGAGAGTCCGGTGTTGAAGTCGTACATCTGCTGCTGGTAGTGCCACCAGCTGCGCAGTGCGGCGGGCACCCAGGAGGAGCCCTGGCCCTCGGCCCACTTCCGGTCGTAGCCGCCGTCGATGACGAACCATCCGGTCCAGGAGAGCAGGTAGACCAGGGCCGAGACGCCGACCATCGCGAGGAAGGCGGGTACGGCGTCCCGGCGCAGCATGGCGGGCCACGGATGGGCGGCCCCGGCCCGGCGGCGGGCGGCCTGGTCCCAGAGCACGGTCAGCACGCCGAAGGCGGCCAGCACCGGGAGGCCGTTCCACTTCACCGAGCAGGCGCAGCCGAGCAGCACCCCGGCGGCCAGCCGCCAGGGCCGCCACCCGAGCCTCGCCCGGTCCCCGTCCACCTCGCCCTCGGTGCGGAACGCGGGCAGCCGTTCGCGGACCCGGTCGCGGTCGATCAGCAGGCAGCCGAAGGCGGCCAGCACGAAGAACATCAGCACGCCGTCGAGCAGGCCGACCCGGCTCATCACGAACTGGAGGCCGTCCACCGCCATCAGCAGCGCGGCGGTGCAGCCCAGCAGGGTGGAGCCGAACAGCCGGCGCCCGATCCGGGCCAGCATCAGCACGGTGACGGTGCCCAGCAGCGCGACCGCGAACCGCCAGCCGAAGGGGTGCAGGCCGTACGCCCACTCGCCGAGCGAGATGACCCACTTGCCGAGCGGGGGGTGGGCGATGAACTCGGGCGCGGAGGTGAGCGGGATCCGCTGCGGGACGGCGAGGATCTGGGCGTTGGCGTCGTCCGCCCAGACGCCCTCGTAGCCCTGCTGGAGCAGGGACCAGGCGTCCTTGGGGTAGTAGGTCTCGTCGAAGACGAAGGCGTTCGGGTACCCGAGGCCCCAGAACCGCAGCAGCCCGGCGAAGAGCGCCACCCCGAGGGGGCCGAGCCAGCCGGCGTACCAGGCGGGACGGGACCGCTGGACGCGTTCGACGAGGGTCCTGCTCTCCACCGCTTGCGTCATGCCCTCGCCGATTCGTCGCCTGGCTCTGTTCCCTGACCGACCGACAGTTTTGTCGGCTTTGCCGGGAATCCTAGCCTTGACGGCGGGTCAGACGAGGGCGATCCGTCAGGCGGGGACGATGTTGTGGTTCAGGTGGAAGACGTTCTCCGGGTCGTAGGCCGACTTCACCGCGGCCAGCCGCCGGGCGTTGCCGGTGCCGAGCCCGGCGGCGACCCGGTCCGGGCCCTCGTCACCGATGAAGTTGAGGTAGACCGAGCCGACCGACCAGGGCTGCATGTCCTCCCGCACCCCGTGCACCCAGGCCGCGCCCCGGGCGTCGTCGGCCGGGTCCTCCCAGACCCCGAACGGGTGGACCGCCCAGGGGGCGACCCGCCAGGGCACCGGGAAGTCGCCCGCGCCCCGGGCCACCGCGCCGCCCATCGGGAAGAACGCGTGCATCGAGGCGGAGGGAGAGATCATCTCCAGCCCCCGGGCACAGAACAGCTCGGCGGCCTCCCCGGGGAACTCGCTCAGGTACTCGGCCGACCAGCGGTTCCGCTCTCCGGGCGGGTCGTCCAGCATGCACTGGACCTCCGCGTACGGGAGCTCGGCGATCATCTCCCCGGCGTGGCCGTCGGCCAGCAGCGGGGCGAACAGCTCCCGGGCCGCCGCCTCACCGCCGGTGTAGGTGAGCAGCACACCGACCGCCCGCTTGCCGACCAGCTCGGCCGGTACGAAGGGCGCGGGCGGGCCGGTCATGTAGACGAAGCCGCCGCCGACCTCGTCGGGGGCGCCCGCCATGAACTCGGTGAAGCGGCCCAGCACGGTGGGCCCGGCCTCCGGCTGCCAGAGCAGCATGGCCATCGTGAAGTTCGGCAACTCGTGCAGCTTGAAGGTGAGTTGGGTGGCGACGCCGAAGTTGCCGCCGCCGCCGTGCAGGGCCCAGAACAGCTCGGGGTGGCGGTCCTCGTCGGCGGTGATCAGCTCCCCCTCGGCCGTCACCAGGGTGGCCGCGAGCAGGTTGTCGCAGGCCAGGCCGTACTTGCGCTCCAGCCAGCCGGAGCCGCCACCGAGGGTGAGCCCGGCCACGCCGGTGGAGGAGTCCCGGCCGCCGGTGGTGGCCAGGCCGTACCGCTGGGTGGCCTGGTCCAGGTCGGCCATCACGGCGCCGCCGCCGACCCGGGCGGTGCCCGCCTCCGGGTCGACCACCACGGAGTTCATCCGGCGCAGGTCGACCACCAGGCCGTCGTTGACGGAGGCTCCGCTGACGGCGTGGCCGCCGGCCCGGACGGCGATCTCCAGATCGTTCTCCCGGCCGAAGGCGATCGCGGCGGCCACGTCGGCCGGGCCCTCGCACTGGGCGATCACCTGCGGGTGACGGTCGATCATCGCGTTGAAGACCGCGCGGGCCTCGTCGTAACCGGCGCCGTCGGGGGTGATCACCTCACCGGCGAAGCCCGCGCGTAGATCGGCGAGCAGTCTGGGATGCAGTTCGGCGGCCATGGCACTCGCCCTCTCAGGAGGGGCGCCCCTGCTGCTGGTCCGGCGTGCCGCCCTCCCCCGGGCGCCGGGCGGCGGGACACCCCGCACGGCCGCTCCGACGCGCTCCACGTCCCTCAAACGTAGACCCGGCCGTCACCCGACGCATTCTCGGGTGACGGCCGGGCCGTGGGTCTCGCGGGTCCTCCGCGGGGGCCGGGTCAGGCCGCCGTCTGGAGCTTCTCCGCGGTGATCCGGGCGTTGTCCTGAGCCGGCGTCAGCTCCTCGCGCAGACGCAGCGCCAGCACCACGATCAGCACGGTGCAGAGCGTCATCGCGGCCAGGTAGACCGGCCAGGTGCCGGAGCCGACCAGCAGCACGCCGACGGCGGGGCCGACCGCGATGGCGATCTGCTTCACCAGCGCGTAGCCGGAGTTGTACGTGCCGAGCAGCCGGGCCGGGGCCAGGTCGGCGACGATCGGGCCCAGGGTCGGGGCCAGCAGCGACTCACCGACGCCGAACAGCGCGTAGACCGCGATGATGGCGACGGTGGCGGCCACCGCCTCGCCCCGGACCAGGCCGGCCACCAGGGCCATCAGCCAGGCGCCCAGCCAGACCACACCGGCGGCGGCCATCGCGGTGGTGCGGCGGCGGCGCTCGGTGATCTTCACGACGAACATCTGCAGCACCACGATGGTCAGCGCGTTGGCGCCGATCGCCAGGCCCAGGGTGGACGGGGCGGTGCCGACGGTGTCGGTGGCGAAGGCCGCGACGCCGGACTCGAACTGGCCGTAGCAGGTGAAGAAGATCAGGCCGGCCAGCAGGCAGAGCCGCAGCATCGCCTTGTCCTTGACCAGCGCCTTGAGCCCCCGCGGGCCCTTGTGGCCGCCGGCCGGGGTGAGCACCGGCTCGGCCGCCGGGATCCGGGCGGTGCCGGTGACCAGGGCCAGGCCCAGGAAGGTGAGCGCCTCGATGGTGAACAGGCGGGTCAGACTGGCCGGTTCGGCCACGTCCACGATCTGCCCGCCGACCAGGGCGCCGATGCCCATGCCGAGGTTGATCAGGGTGAACTGGAGCGCGAAGGCCCGGGACCGGCTCGCCTTGGTCGAGCAGCGCACGATCATCGTGGCCAGCGCGGGCTGACAGGTCGTCACCCCGGCGCCGAACAGGAAGGAGGAGACCATCAGCGCGGCCGTGCCGGTGGCCTGCCCGAAGGCGAAGGCCCCGGCGGCTGCCATCGCGGCACCGGCCAGCAGCACCGGCCGCGGCCCGTACCGGTCGATGCCCCGCCCGGTGAACGGCAGCACGGCGAGCGCGGCCAGCGCGAAGACGGTGAACACCATCCCGGCGGCCAGCGAGCCCAGCCCGCGCACCTGGTCCACGTAGACGAACATGTACGGCATCGTGAACCCGCTGCCGAACGCGCTGAGCGCGTTTCCGATCTGGACGCGGCGCAGCGGACCGCCCGCCCCGAGACGCCTGCCCTGCTGCTTCACCGTGCCGGCCACCGTGCACAACCTTTCAAGAGATACTCTTAAGCCCAGAAGATTTCAGACCTAAACTCTAAGGATCGGAAGCCTTGCTTGTCAAAGTCTTAACAGGTGCACCGAGCCGTGGGAGGATGGAGCCATGAGCGCACCCAGACCAGCGACGCCGAACCCCGGCGAGCTGGCCATCGCCGAGCAGGTGGCCGCCTACCAGCGGGAATTCCCCACCGTGGACCCTCAGGTGGAGACCATCGTGTCCACCCTCTCCCGGGTCGCCCGGCGGATGAGCGTCGCCTACGGGCGCCAGCTGACCGTGCTGGGGATCACACCGGCCGAGTGGGAGGTGCTCAAGGCGCTGGTGGTGGCCGGCAGCCCGTACCAGCTCGGGCCCGGTGACCTGGCCAAGCGGCTCGGGCTGACCCCGGCCGCGATGACCCACCGGATCGACCGGATGGTGGCCGAGGACCTGGTCACCCGGGAGCGGGACGAGACCAACCGGGTCCGGGTGATCATCGAGCTGACCGCCGGCGGGCGGGCCAAGTGGCTGGAGTCCATGCGGATGGCCGCGGTCTTCGAGGAGGAGCTGCTCCAGGACATCGCCGCCGAGGAGCGCCCGGCCCTGTCCGAGATGCTCGGCCGGATGCTCCGCCGGATCGAGGAGAGCCAGCCGGACGCCCTCGGCCGCACCGAAGGCCTCTGACCCGTCCCCGCGAACGCGGGAAGGCCCCG
>NZ_JBVJLD010000034.1:35498-97051 GCF_055584905.1 Kitasatospora sp. NPDC088742
TCGGCCGGATGCTCCGCCGGATCGAGGAGAGCCAGCCGGACGCCCTCGGCCGCACCGAAGGCCTCTGACCCGTCCCCGCGAACGCGGGAAGGCCCCGGACTCCACTGGAGTCCGGGGCCTTCCTGATCAGCCGTCAGCTCACGGGGTGGGCTGCACGGTGCAGGCACCGTTGTCGGTCCAGACGCCCCACTGACCGCTCAGCGAGGGGTCCTCGTTGGTGGTCCACCACTTGCTGGTGTAGTTGTGGCCCTTCCAGGAGACCTTGGTCGGGGTGGCGTACACCGCGCCGGCGCTCCAGGACGGGGCACAGGCGTTGGCCGGGACGGTCGGCGTGGACGACGGGCTCACCGAGGTGCTCGGGCTCGCGGACGGGCTCGGGTTGGTCGGCGAGCTGCTCGGCGAGGCCGACGGGCTCGGGGAGGCCGAGTTGCTCGGCGACGGGGTCGGCGAGGCGGTCGGCGCGGCCGGGCAGTCGGCGGCGGAGCCGTTGGTGGCCGACACCATCTTGTCGAACAGGGCGGTCTTGGTGCCCAGGTCGTAGAGGGAGAAGGCGAAGGAGCCGCCCAGGCCGTTGCAGTGCGCGTAGTCGACCTTGGCCTGGATCGAGCGGGCGTCCTCACCGGACCAGAAGGTGGAACCGTCGTAGAAGTACGTGGTCTTCGCCTGGTCGTCCCAGAAGGTCTTCGCCGGGTTGTCGGCGAAGCCCGTGAGCTCCTTGTACATCTGGATGCCGGGCACGTTGCCGCTCATCGCCGCACCGGCGGCCGGGCCGGTCGCGGTCTGGAAGAGGCCGTTCTTGCCGTTGTTGGGAACGCCGGTCCAACCGCGGTAGTAGAACGGGATGCCCATGTTGATCTTCTTGGCCGGGAAGCCGCCGGGGATGCCGTACTCGGCGTCACCCACCGTCCACGCCTTGATGGCCGCGTCGATCGAGTACTTGCCGGTGCCCGGCTTGACCGGGGTCATCGGGTCGTTCGGGCCCGAGTACAGCGGCGCCTGGTGGTTCGTCGGGCCCTTGGCGTCCCAACCACCGTGCATGTCGTAGGTCATGACGTCGAGGAAGGTCAGGTACTGGCCGACCTTGTCCGTCTCGATGTTCTTGATCTTGTCCTGGCCGGCACCGACCGCCGCCGCGAGGGCGTAGGTCTTCTTGTCGGTCGCGCCCTGGGCGTCCAGCTGGTCGCGGAACTCCTTGAGCAGCAGGGTGAAGTTCTGCTTGTCGGCCGCCGACTCGTGGTTGCCGGTGTGGCCGCCGCCGCCCGGGTACTCCCAGTCGATGTCCACGCCGTCGAAGATCCCGGCCGCCGAGCCCGCGCCACCGTAACCGGCGTCCACGGGCAGGTTGCCCTTGATGAACATGTCGAGGCAGGAGGAGACCAGCTTCTTCCGAGAGGCGTCCGTGGCGGCCGCGTCCGAGAAGTACTTGGAGTAGGTCCAACCACCGATCGAGATCAGGATCTTGAGGTTGGGGTTCTTCGCCTTCAGCTTCTTCAGCTGGTTGAAGTTGCCCGCGATCGGCTGGCCCCAGGCGTCCGCGACGCCGTCCACCGAGATGTCCGCGCCGTAGCTCTTCTGGTAGTCCGCGAACGAGTCACCCGCACCGTCACCGGCGCTGCCGTTGTTCTCGTCCTGGGACGCGGCCTTGTTGGCCTCGAAACAGGTGAGGTTGGTGGGGTGGATGTTGGCGAACGAGTAGATCATGTAGTCCAGGTTCTTGGCGACGCCGGTGTCCTGGATGGTCTTCGGGTAGTACGCGTTCGCGTAGACCGACCACTGGTCGAAGTAGGCGACCTTGATGCCGCCGCTGGTCGCCGGAGCACCGGTGCTGTTGCCGGCCGCGGCCTGGGCGGTGGTGCCCGCGGTCAGCGCGAGGCCCGCGCCCAGCAGCAGCGAGGCCGCCGTGCCGACCGCCAGCGCGGCCAGGCCCTTCGGGCGCCGACGGGTCGTCGGCTCCTGGGTAACTCGGTTCATGAGCTCGTGAACCTCCGGGTCGTGGGGGAACTGCCGCGCCGCCCGTGGGTTCCCGTGCGGGGTGGGGCCGCAGGGGCTGGCGGGCACGCCAGTGGAGGTGGAACGGGGGACAGGGGCGCCGAACCGGCACCGGAGGTCTGGACCACCGGCGCCGGATCAGGGGCTCCCTGCACCTGGGCACCAAAAATGGACTAGACCAACTCCCCCGTCAAGACCCGCAGTTCCCCCTTGACCTCCCCTTAAGGTTCAACCTGCCCGCGAACAGCCAAAAGCCGGTCCCAACCACCCGGAACCGGCTTCGAGCCACCTCACATCCGATCGATCTCCGTCAGATCCACTTCCACCGGAAACGGCACGATCCTGGTGCCTCGGCCGCCCGGTCCGGGTGCCGTCCGTGCAGGTTCGCCCGTTCGGCGGTCAGTAGCGGAGGGCGCTGCCGAGCTTGGCGGTGACGGTGCCGGAGAGGGCGCGGTTGCTCTTGGCGGTGGCCTGGGTGGTGGCGCCGGCGGCGGTGTCGGGGACGGAGAGGACGGCCGCGTCGAGGAGGTTTCCGGACGAGTCCTGGAAGTTGACGGTGAGGGTGTACTTGTAGGGCTGGGAGCCGGAGTTGGTGACGGTGACCGGGACGCTGGACTTGCCGTCGGGGTCGGTGGTGACGTCGCCGAGCTTGACGTCGTCCTTGGCGTCCAGGCCGCCCTTGACGCTGGCCAGCGCCGAGGAGGCCGCCGCCTGGGCGGAGGCCACGGCGGAGGAGGCCGAGGAGGCGAAGCCGCTGGCGGCACTGTTCGCGGCCGAGGCCAGCGCCGAGGCCCCCGACTGCACCGCCGCCGAGGGCGACTTGCTCCCGTCCGACGAACACCCCGTCAGCAGCAGCCCACCCGCGAGCACCACACCCAGTACGACACGACGACCCACGACGGCCTCCAGCCAGGGAAACGGAACCTGCCCTCACCCTTCGCGGCCGCCGCGACCGCGGCCAGCAGGACGGTCCGTACGAGTGACTACGATGGCGCCATGGTGGTGCGCAGCCTCGGGGACCTGGAAGCCGAGATCATGGACCGGCTCTGGCGGTGGGGCCGGCCGGCGACCGTGCGCGAGGTGGTGGACGACCTCAACGAGACGCGGCCGGTGGCGTACACCACCGTGATGACGGTGGCCGGAATCCTGCACACCAAGGGGCTGCTGCACCGTCACAAGCACGGCCGCGCCTGGGTCTACGAACCGGCCCGCAGCCGGGACGCGTACACCGCCTCGCTCATGCAGGAGGCGCTCGGCTCGACCCCGGACACCCCGGCCGCGCTGGCGCACTTCGTGGAGCGGATCAGCCCGGACGAGGTGGCCGCGCTGCGCGCCGCGCTGGACGCCCTCGGCGGGACGGAGCAGCGGTGACGGCCGCCGCGCTGCTGGCGCTCTGGGCCGTCCTGGTCACCGCCGCGCTGCCGCCGCTGCTGGCCGGCGCCCGCTGGACCCGGCGCAGCCCGGTGCTGGGGGTGGTGACCTGGCAGACCCTCGGGCTGTCGGCGGTGCTCTCGGTGGCGATGGCGATCCGTCAGCTGGTGGACCCCTCGCCGCACCACCACGGCGGCCTGCTGCACCTGTGCGGCGTCTCCCCCGAGGCGGTCTCCGGCACGGCCCTGACAGTGGCCGCGCTGACCGCCGCCCGCCCCGTGGCGCTGCTGCTGGCCGCGCTGCACACCGCCCGCCGGGACCGCCGCCGCCATCGCGAACTGCTGGACCTGGCCGCCCACCGGGGCCAGCTGCCGGACGGGGCGCTGCTGCTGGACCACCCGACGCCCGCCGTCTACTGCCTGCCCGGCCGCCACGCGCGGATCGTGGTCAGCCGGGGCGCGCTGACGGCGCTCAGCGCCGAGCAGCTGGCCGCCGCGCTGGCCCACGAGCGCGCCCATCTGAGCGGCCGTCACCACCTCGCCGACTGCGCGGCGCAGGCGCTGGCCGGCACCTTCGGACGGCTGCCGCTGGGCCGGCTGGTCCGCGCCGAGGTGCGCACCCTGCTGGAGATGGCCGCCGACGACCGGGCGCTGCGCCGCCACTCGCCGCGCGCGCTGGCCACCGCGATGGGCGTGGTGGCCGGCGCGCTGGCCCCGACGGGCGCGCTGACCGCCGGTCACCAGGCGCTGGCCCGGATCGAGCGCCTGGCCACCGGCCGCCGCGCGTCCCGCCCGGCACTGGCCCTGACCGCGGCCGTCCCGGCCGCGCTGCTGCTGCTCCCGCTCCTGCTGGTCTGCCTGCCCCACCTCACCTGACGTCCGGTCGGGTGACGCTCCGCGCCCGCCTCCCGGCCCGGGGCCCGTCCGGCCGCTAGCGTCGGCCCGAGGTCCGAGGTCCGTACACGGAAGGGCAGTTCATGAGCGTTCGACCCACCATCGTGCTGGTCCACGGCTTCTGGGGCGGGGCCGCCCACTGGGCGAAGACCATCGTCGAACTGGACCGCCTCGGCCACACCGGCATCCGGGCCGTGGAGAACCCGCTGACCTCGCTGGCCGACGACGCCGAGCGCACCAGGAAGATGGTCCGTCAGGTGGGCGGCCCCGTGCTGCTGGTGGGCCACTCGTACGGCGGCGCGGTGATCACCGAGGCCGGCGACCTGCCGAACGTCCTCGGCCTGGTCTACATCGCGGCCTTCGCACCGGACGCCGGCGAGAGCCCGGGCGGCCTCACCCAGGAGTACCCGCCGGCCGCGGCGGCCAACCTGGAGCCGGACGGCGACGGCTACCTCTGGGTCAAGGCCGACAAGTTCCACGAGTCCTTCGCCCAGGACCTGACCCCGGCCGAGGGGCTGGTGATGGCGGTGACCCAGAAGGCTCCGCTGGCCTCCACCTTCGGGGACGCGATCACCGCCCCGGCCTGGCGCTCCAAGCCGAGCTGGTACCAGGTGTCCGCCCAGGACCACATGATCCACCCAGACAACCAGCGCCGGATGGCGGCCCGGATCAACCCCCGCAAGACCATCGAACTCCCCACCAGCCACGCCTCGTTAGCCTCCGCCCCGGTCTCGGTCGCGGCCCTGGTCGACGAGGCCGCGTCCTCGTTCTGACCGGGCGCCGGGGGCCGCCGCTACCGACCGGCCGGCCTGCGGACCGCGACCGCCTCGACCTCGAAGAGGACCTCGGGCGCGGCCAGGGCCGCGACGCCGAGCAGGGTCTGCACCGGCGGCTGCTCCCCCCAACCCTCCTTCACCGCACCGGCGATGACACCCAGCTTGGCGAAGTCGTGGTCCACCACGTACGTCCGGAGCTGGACCACGTCCGCGAGGCCGAGCCCGTGGGCGGCCAGGGCGGTGGCGGTGTTGCGGAAGGCCTGCCGCACCTGCCCCTCGAAGTCGGCGGACAGCACCGAGCCGTCCGGGCCGGATCCGAACTGGCCTGCCACCAGGACCAGTTCGGCCCCGGCCGGGACGGCGGCGGTGTGGCTGTAGCCGAACGGGACCGGGTCGTGCAGGCCGTCCGGGTTGACGAAGGTGTGCTGTGCCATGCGAGTTCGCCCCTCCTGGGGTGGGTCGGTGGCTCCGTGTGGTGCCGGAGAAGAGCCTCGCAAGTAATCACGACACCCTCTGTCGGGTATCCCGGGCCACTCCACCGGCCGGCCCTCCCGGTAGGTTCGGCGGATGCGCGCCGATCGGCTGGTCTCCCTGGTACTGCTGCTGCGGCAGCACGGACGGCTCTCCGCGGCCGCCCTGGCACGGGAGTTGGAGGTCTCCACCCGTACGGTGCTGCGCGACGTCGAGGCGCTCTCCGCCTCCGGAGTCCCGGTCTACGCCGAGCGCGGGCGGCACGGCGGCTTCGCCCTGCTGCCCGGCTTCCGGACCGAGCTCACCGGGCTGAACCACGACGAGGCCCTCGCCCTGCTGGTGGCCGGAGCACGGCGCGGCGCACAGGCCTTCGGGCTGGGCGCGGCGCTCGCCTCGGCGATGCTCAAGGTGGTCGACGCCCTGCCCGCGAGCCAGCGGGACACCGCGGCCGGGGTCGCGCAGCGCCTGCTGGTCGACCCGGAGACCGACCTGCTGGAACGCCGACTGGTCACCGAGGAGGCACCGGACGAGGTCGTGGCCGAGGTGCTGCGCGCGGTGTTCGCCGGCCGCAAGCTGCGGATCCGCTACGCGGCCCCGGACCGGGCGGCGCGGTGGCGGACGGTGGACCCGGTAGGCCTGGTCTCGGTGCGCGGCCAGGGCTACCTGCTGGCCACCCGTTCCGGCGAGGACCGCACCTACCGGCTCGCCCGCGTACTGGCCGCCGAGGGTCTCGCGGAGGCCGCCGAGCGCGACGGACAGGTCGACCTGGAGCGGGCCTGGCGGGAGCGGGGCAGCCGGTTCCGGGCGGGCGGCGAGGTGGTCACGGCGGTGCTGCGGGCCGCCCCGGCGCGGCGGGCCGAGCTGGCGGGCACCGCGCTGGCCGTGCTGGCGGAGACCGCCGAGCCCGACGGGTGGCTGCGGCTGGAGCTGAGCTTCCAGGACGCCCGCCACGCCGAGTGGGCCCTCTGGCAGGCCGGCCCCGATGCGGAGGCCTTGGCCCCGCAGTGGCTCCGGGAGTCCCTGCGGGACCGCGCCACCGCCCTCAGGGCCCGCTACGACGGGGCGACCTGACGGAGGATCGGCAGACGGGGCCCGGGCAGCGGGCGGACGGTCCGGGCCGGTGGTGCGGCCGCGTCAGGCGAGGCCGACGCCCGCCTCCTCGTCGGCGGCGCGGGCCTCGCGGCGGCGGACCACGTCCTGGCGGCGGGCCACCACCGCGGCCGCCCCCACGGCGGAGGCGGCGAAGGCCAGCAGGCCGAGGCCCGCGCCGTCGAAGCGGTGGCGGCTGAGGTGGTCGAGGGAGTAGCAGCCGGCGCCGGACAGGCCCAGCGCCAGGCCGCAGGCGCCGAGCAGGGCCGGGTACTCGTAACCGCCGCCCATCGCGAAGAAGCCGCTGGGGGCGTGCACGGAGATGGCCCCGGCCATGGTGCCGGCCACGATGGCGCCGGCCGCCGGGGTGGCCAGGCCGGCCACCAGCAGGGCGCCGCCGCCCGCCTCGCCGAGGCCGGAGGCCAGGGCGCTCTGGTGACCGGGTTCGAAGCCCATGTGCTCCATCGCCTTGGCGGTGCCCTCCAGACCGCCGCCGCCGAACCAGCCGAACAGCTTCTGGGTACCGTGCGCGATGAGCACGCCGCCGACCGCCGCGCGCAGCGCCAGCAGTCCTAGGTCCTTACGCTTCAGACACGCCATGATGGGGCCTCAGTTCTCGCTCAACAGCAAAGCGGGACAGCAAGGCCATCCCACACCGGGCCCGGCGCGCCCTCACCCCGGGGACGCCATCCGAGCGAAGGACCGTCATGCCGACGAACCCGACCTTCCACCTCAGCAGCGCCACGATCACCGACGAGCCGTCCTTCTGGACCGCCCTCGCCGAGGCCCTGGACGCCCCCGACGGCTACTACGGCCGCAACCTCGACGCCCTCGCCGACTGCCTCCGCGGCGGCTACGGCCCCGAGGCCCCGTTCACCCTCGTCTGGCACGACGCCGCCCGCGCCCGCAAGGCCCTCACCCGCCCCCTCCCGCACACCGGCGAGCCCTACTTCGACGCCGTCCTGGACGTCCTGAGCGACGGCGGCGTCACCGTCACGCTGGCGTAGCCGCCTTCCCCGCTGACACCCCGTGGGCCTCCGGAGGCCCGGGCCGGAAAATGCCCGCGGGTGGGTGGGTCCGTGCGGGAGGATGCCCGCCATGAGTGCGATCGAGCAGCTGGACCTGACCGGTTTCGTCCCCCGGGCGGGCGAGGACGGGGTGTGGGACGACGCGCGCGGGGTGGTGCTCTCCGTCCACGACTTCGGGCTGGTGCCCGATCTGGCGGCGCCGCTCGACGACGAGGGGGCGCTGCGGCGCGCGCTGGCGCGGTTCACCGCCGAGGCCGGGGCCGGGCTGATCGAGGCCTCGGTGGGCGAGCTGGGCGGGGTGGCGGCGGTGCGGCAGCTGGTGAAGGTGCCGCTGGCCGGCGGGCACGGGCAGGTGTTCGTCGGGTCGTGGACGGTACCCAGGGCGCACAGCAGCGTGGTGCTGAAGGTACAGGCCGCCGAGCGGGGGGCGACGGGTCTCCGGGAGGCGGTGGTGATGGACCGCGTCGGTCCGGCCGAGTTCTTCCGGCCGCACCCCTACGACCCTGAGCTGGACGGTCCGCTGCCGTACCACCGGGCGGACGGGGAGGAGTGGGACGCGGACTTCCCCGGGCACCCGCTGACGGTGGTGCGGGCGACGCTGGCCCGGGTGGCGGCGGGCGTGGTGCTGTCGGAGGGGTTCCGGGCACAGCCGCCGTTCGGCGGTGCCCCGGCCCGGGAGCGGCGGCGGTGGTGGCGACGGCGCTGAGCGGGACGGGTGGTTGAGGGGGCGTCAGGCGGGCGGGGACGGCGGGGCTGCCCGATGCTGGGGTGGTGATCGCGTTCAATCTGAGCAGTGCGTTCGTCGCGCTCTTCGCCGTGGTCGGGCCGCCCAAGGTGCTGCTCACCTTCGCGCAGCTGGCGCGCACCCGGACGCACCGGGAGTTGGTGCGGCTGACGCTGGTGGCCACCGGGATGGCGGCGGCGGCCGGGGTGGCGATGGCCTACTCGGCGGACTTCCTGACCGACTTCTTCCACGTGGACGACTGGTCGATCCAGCTGGCCGGCGGGTTGATCTTCTCGATCTACGCGGTGGCCCTGGTGCTCGGGGTGCACCTGGGCGGCGGGGACGACGGGGAGCAGCTGGACAACCAGCTCGCGGAGGGCATCCGGGAGTTGCTGCTGCCGTACGTCGCCAGCCCGCTGGGCATGACGGCGGTGCTGGTGAGCTCGCTGGAGGAGGACAGCTGGAGCTGGCACTCCACCATCGCGGGGGCCTACCTGGCGGTGGTGGCGATCAACTGCGTCTGCGTGCTGGCGCTCTCCAAGCCGCTGCGGCGCTCGCACCGGACCTCGCTGGAGGTGCTCTCCCGGCTGCTCGGGCTGCTGCTGGCGGCGGTCGGGGTGGAGCTGTTCGTCACCGGGCTGGAGAACCTGCGGAGGCTGTACTGACCCCGTGTCAGGCCCCGCGTCGGGCCCCGTGTCAGGGCACCTGGACGGGCCGCCAGGGCACCGGGCTGGAGAGCACCATCGAGCTGGACGGCTGCCCGTAGCCGGCGAGCCGGTCGATCAACTGCTCGAACTCGGCCATCCCGGCCACCGCGACCAGCAGCGCGCAGCAGGCGCCGCCGGTGACCCGGTGCAGCTGGAGCACCTCGGGCCATTCGGCGACCGCCGGGTCGCGCAGCACGCAGCGCGGGCCGTAGCACTGGATCTGGACGAGCGCGGTGACCTTGAGGCCGGCCCGGTCCAGGTCGACGTGGGCGTGGTAGCCGCTGATCACCCCGTCGGCCTCCAGCCGCCGGACCCGTTCGGCGACGGCCGGTGGCGAGAGGTTCACCCTGCGGGAGAGCTCGTTGTACGAGAGCCTGGCATCTGCCTGGAGTTCGGCCAGCAGCAGGCGGTCCACGGCGTCCAAGGGTGCTCCTTCACGTTCGGCAGGCCGGAGGCGTCCAAGACCTTCCGTTCGGAAGGCGGCGGAGCCGATCCGGCATCCGTCGCCCATTCAATCCGGTGCCGTGCCGACCGCACAATGGGGGCCGCCCGGAGCGGACGGGCACGGCAGCCCGGAGCAGCAGGAGGAGCCATGGCGGCAGATCCCCAGGTCAGTACCCCGAAACTCGCGTTCGGCTCGGCCGAGGAGCCGGAGGCCAGCACCCCGTACGCGCAGTACGCCAAGCTCGACGTGCTGCACAGCCTCCAGCAGCCGCGCAGCAAGGTGGACGCCGAGCTGTCGTTCATCATCACCACCCAGGTGATGGAGCTGCTCTTCGACCTGCTGCGGCACGAGTGGACCATCGCCCGGCAGGCGCTGCGCGAGGACGACCTGACGGCGGCTCATGCCGCGCTCAAGCGCGGGCACCACGTGCAGGACGTGCTGGCGGACTCCTGGGACCTGCTGGCCACCATGACCCCGCTGGAGTTCGGCGCCTTCCGCCCGGTGTTCGGCGAGGCCAGCGGCTTCCAGTCCTCGGCCTTCCTCCGCCTCGAGTTCATGATCGGCAACAAGAGCTCCCGGCTGCTGACGATGTACCAGGGCACGCCCTCGGTGCACGCCGAGCTGACCGCCGCGCTGCACGCGCCCGGCCTGTACGACGAGGCGCTGGCCCTGCTGGCCCGGCGCGGGCTGGAGGTCGACGTGGAGCCCGGCCCGGTGCGCCACCAGGAGAGCGAGCAGGTCACCGCCGCCTGGCACCAGGTCTACACCGACCCGGCGCTGGCGGACCTGGCCCTGCTGGGCGAGGCGCTGCTGGACACCGCCGAGCGGGTCACCCGCTGGCGGCAGCGGCACTACTCGGCGGTCAAGCGCGCCATGGGCGCCAAGCCCGGCAGCGGCGGCTCCAGCGGACTCAGCTGGCTGAAGCAGGCCGCCGACCAGGACGTCTTCCCCGAGCTGTGGAACGTGAGGAACGAGCTGTGAGCACCACCACCCGCGAGCAGTGCGCCGCGCTGGACGCCGCCGACCCGCTGGCCGCCTTCCGCTCCGAGTTCGTCCTCCCCGAGGGCGTGGTCTACCTGGACGGGAACTCGCTCGGCGTGCTGCCCGCCCGCACCTCGGGCCGGGTCCGCGAGCTGGTCGAGGTGGAGTGGGGCGAGCGGCTGATCCGCAGCTGGAACGAGGCCGGCTGGTTCGAGCAGCCGCACCGCCTGGGGGCCAGGGTGGCGCCGATGGTCGGGGCCGCGCCGGGCCAGGTGGTGGTCTGCGACACCACCTCGGTCAACCTCTTCAAGGTGCTGGCCGCCGCGCTGCGGCTGCGCCCGGGCCGCTCCACCGTGCTGGCCGAGCGGGCCGCCTTCCCGACCGACCTCTACATCGCCGAGGGCGTCACCTCGCTGGCCGGCGGCGGCGCGCACACGGTGCTGCTGGACTCGGCGGAGCAGCTGGGCGAGGCACTCGGGCCGGACACCGCCGTGGTGGTGCTCTCCCTGGTCGACTACCGCACCGGCGAACTGCTGGACATCGCCTCGATCACCCGCCGGGTGCAGGAGGCCGGCGCCCTGATGGTCTGGGACGTCTGCCACGCGGTCGGCGCACTGCCGGTCGAACTCGACGCCTGCGGCGTGGACTTCGCGGTCGGCTGCACCTACAAGTACCTGAACGGCGGCCCCGGCTCGCCCGCCTTCCTGTACGTGGCGGAGCGTCATCTGGCCGTCGCCGAGCAACCGTTGAGCGGCTGGTTCGGCCACGCGAAGCCCTTCGACTTCACCCCCGGGTACGAGCCGGTGGCGGGCATCGGGCGCTTCCTGACCAGCTCGCCCTCGCTGCTGGGGCAGGCCGCGCTGGGCGCCTCGCTGGACGTCTGGGAGAAGGCCGACCTGGCGGTGGTGCGGGCCAAGAGCCTCGCCCTGACCGACCTGTTCATCGAGCTGGTGGAGCCGCTGGCCGGGCACGGCGTCGAGGTGGTGACCCCGCGCGAGCACGCCCGCCGCGGCAGCCAGGTCGCGCTGCGGCACCCGGACGGGTACCCGGTGGTGCAGGCGCTGATCGAGCGCGGGGTGATCGGTGACTTCCGGGCGCCGGACCTGATGCGGTTCGGCTTCACGCCGCTGTACCTGTCGTACACCGACGTGTGGGACGCGGCACGGCACTTGACCGAGGTCCTGGAGAGCGGCGAGTGGCGGGACGAGCGCTTCTCCCGCCGCGGCGCCGTCACCTGACCCGAGGCGCGCGGGGGGTGCCCCCCAGGATCGAGCTGCCGGACGGCAGCATGGCGGACACCGCTACACAGTCGACAGACGCCAGGAGTCAGGCGCGGGCGGTGCGGTCGGCCAGGGAGACGATCTTCTCGGCGATGCGGTGGACGGCCAGCTCGTAGGAGGAGCGGTCCAGGGCGCGCAGGCCCTGGTCGGCGTAGCGGGCCCCGAAGCCGCGGTCGCGGTAGTCGAACTGCCGGGCCAGGGTGGGGAGTTCGCGGTGGTCCAGCGGATCCCAGAAGACCGGGACGGCGGCTCGGCGGTGGGAGCCGAAGGCGGCCCACTCGCGGATGGCGCGGTGGTTGCGGAAGCAGCCGTGCCCGTAGAGCGGGACGAACACCTCGCAGTGCCGGACGGCGTCCGGCTGTCCGGCCACCCCGGCCAGGTCGGAGAGCTGCCAGACCTCCTCGCAGAGGTCCTCGAAGAAGCGGTCGGCACGTGGGTCGCGGTCGGTGTCCCGGGCCAGGTAGAAGTGCCTGCGCCCGGCCGCCGGGTTCCGCATGAAGACCAACTCCTGCTGGCTTCCGAGCAGTTCGGTGCCTTCGTCGGCGCGGGCCGCCGCCTCGGCGAGCAGCTCGCCGAGGGTCAGTTCGGGCGGGCCGCCGGGCCAGCCGAAGCGGAACACCTCGTTGCAGAGCGAGGCCAGCGAACGGGCGCCCGGGGGCCGGTCGAACCAGACCTGGGCCGAGACCCCGGCGTCCCGTTCGGCCAGCACCAGGGTCCGGGCCGGGCCCTTCACCAGTGCCCGGGCGGCCAGTTCGGCGCCGGGGTCGAAGCCGGGCGCAGCGGCCAGCAGCACCAGCAGGGTGTCCTCGGCACTGCGGGACGCCGCCCGCAGCGCCGCCCGGAAGCCCTCCGGGTCACTGCCCGCCCAGACCTGGCCGGGCGGCAGGCCCACCAGCTCGCGGTCGGTGAGGTGGGCCGCCAACTGGTCGACCTCCTCGGCCTCTTCGGAGTACAGCACCGCCCAGGACCGGGACGGGTCGATCCGGGCCGCCTGCCGCGGCACCTCCACCCCGACGATGCCCAGGGCCGCCGGGCTGACCAGCGCGAACGGCCGCCGCTCGGCGGTCAGCGGGGCGCCCTCGGTGTCGGTGGCCGCGATGGCCGCGATCTCGTCCGGCACCCGCCCCGCCCGGGCCGCCACCTCCTCCCCCACCCGGACCAGCAGGCCGACCGCCTGGTGGGTGACCGAGCGCGGCAGCGTGTGCACCAGCAACTCCCGTACCCCCGGCCGGAAGTCGAAGCGCTCGGGGTGGCCGGGCCGCTCCACCAGCAGGCCGCTCACCACCAGTTCGGCCAGCTGTTGCGGCCGGGGGCGGGGGATCGCGGCGTGCTGCAGCAGCCGCAGCACCGGCAGCGCGGGAGTGGTCAGCGCCGCCAGCCCCGCGAGGGTGTACGCCTCGCGGGAGGCCGTGGCCCGGAAGCGGCGCACCGCCTCGGCGGGTGCCAGCTCCCCCGGCGCCGGGTCGCCCGGACGGGCGGCGGCCGGGGCGGTGCCCAGGCGGACGGCGGCCCCGACCACCTCACAGCCCCCCGGACTGCCCACCAGCTGGGCCCAGTTGGCCAGCCAGGGCGCGTCCGCCTCCAGCACCGGCAGGACCAGCCCGGGGGCGCCTCGCCGTTCGGGGTGGGCCGGCGGCAGGGTCTGCTGCCGGGTCTGGGACTGGGGCCCGGGCGGGCAGTCGGGGAGGTCCGGAGGGTCGAGCGGGGTGAAGCCGTACGCCGGGTTGGCGGCGCCCGCCTCGGGGGTGGTGAGCAGGCCCGCGGCGGCCGGGAGCGCGGTGAGCGGCCACAGGCGCTCGGGGAGCGGCTGGAGCAGGGCGACCGGGCCGAGGCGGGCCAGGCCGGAGAGGGTCCGGTACCACCGCTCCCCCGGGCGGCCCGGGCGCCACTGCGGGCCCATCGCGTCGCTGAGGACGAGGGTGGCGGTCCGGGGGCCGGGCTGACCACCGGTGAGGGCGCCGTCCGGGGACAGCCAGGCCCGGGTGACCTGGCGGAAGGCGCCGGTCTGCCGCAGCAGGTCCCGCAGTTCGCGGGCCAGCGGGCGCCAGAGGGCCATGGTCGGGCCGGTGTCCAGCACCAGACGGAGCGTCAGCCAGCGCTCGCTGCCCGGGCGCAGCACCGGGAACCAGTGCACGGGGCCGGGGCCCCGGAGCGCCTCGGCGAGGCGGTTGGCGGTGGCGGTCTCGTCCAGCACCGTCCGGTACGGGTCCGGGACGTGCCGCTTCAACGGCCGCAGCGCCCGCTGGAGGTCGAGCGGGCGGGCCAGCATCGGGGCGCTCGGCGCCGCGACGGTGCTGCCGCCGGGCAGACCACCGGGCGTCTCGGCGGCCGGCAGGTGCAGCGCGAGCAGCGATCCCCCGGGGCCCGGCTCCGGCCGCACCGCCTCCGGCCGCTCGGTCACCACCTCGTCCACCGGCTCGGCGGCCTTGCCCGGCAGGACGGTCCGACCGGACACCGGGGCCGAACGGGCGGCCAGCCAGAGCAGCTCGGCCAGCTCCACCGCATCCGCCCCGACCCGCCCGAGCCCCCCGAGCACCTCCGCCAAGCGGTCCACCTGCACACCTCCGAGCGACGGAGCGTCGTGCCCTGCGAGCGGCTGAGGGAAGGGCACATCGACATGCCCTGCGGGCGGCAAGGGGGGCGGCGAAGCCGGATCCCCTGAGCATGGCTCGGCCTCCGGCTGGGCGGGCGGTCTGCCAGGTGCCGCACTGCCGGGCCGTCCGGCCGGGCCGCCGGGCTCCGCAGGGTGGCCCGGCGCAGCCGGCGGCGCGCCACCCGACCGACCGTCAGACCCACCGGGCCGCCCGGCACTTGCTCCGGCCGACGCGGCAGGCCCCGCAGGGAGCCCCGGCTCGGGCGTGGGGGCGGGGTCCGGGGCCGGGGGTTCAGAGGTCATCGTCGTCCCGGCCTCTGCTGAGGTAGGCCATGACGCGGGTGGCGAGGGCGGTGCGGTCGGCCTGGTCGGTGAGTTCGGGGCGGGTGGTGAGGTAGATGGCGTTGAGGAGCTGGTCGGTGGCCAACTCGCCCTCGCCCCGGCGGTCCAGGAAGACCTGGAGGATCTCGGCGACCACCGCGCGGTCGGCCTCCGGCAGGTGGGAGCGGACGATCTCGGCCAGTTCGCTGCCCTCGGGGCGCTTGAGCTCCAGGACCACGCAGCGCCGCAGGAAGGCCGCCGGGAACTCCCGCTCGGCGTTGCTGGTGAGCACCGTGAACGGGAAGGCCCGGCACCGCACCCGCCCGCCGGTCACCGGCGCCCGCCCGTGCCCGTCGGCGGTGAGCACCTGCGCGACGGGCTGCTGCGGCGCCGCCCGGACCAGTTCGTCGATCTCGTACTGCCCGTCCTCCAGGACGTGCAGCAGGTCGTTGGGCAGGTCGAGGTCGCCCTTGTCGATCTCGTCGATCAGCAGAGCGCGCGGCCGCGCGTACGGGAGCAGGGCGGTGCCCAGCGGGCCGAGCCGCAGGTGTTCGTCCAGGCCGGCGCCGGTGGCCTCGGGGCCGGCCTGGTTGGCGGCGTAGAGGCGGGAGAGCGGGTCGTACTGGTAGAGGCCGTCGCGCAGGGTGGCCCGGCTGGTGATGTTCCAGCGCAGCACCGGGCCGAGGCCCAACTCCCGTGCCACCGCGTACGGGAGGCTGGACTTGCCGCTGCCGGGCGGGCCGGTGACCAGCAGCGGGCGCCGCAGGTGGAGCGCGGCGTTGACCAGTTCGACGGTCTCGGGGGTGGGCCGGAAGGTGGCCGCCCGGTGGCCGGCGGAGGCGGCGGAGGGGTCGGCCTCGGGGGCGGGGGTGTCGAGCGGCGGGCCGCCGTCGAAGGCGCGCCACGGCGGTGGGGCGGGCAGGGCGGCGAGACCGTCGTGGGGCTGCTCGGCACCCCGGTAGATCCGCTGCAACGGCATGGCACTCTCCTGCGGCTGGCCCCGCCACGCGGGCGGGAGATGACGGACGGTCAGGGCGGAGACGGTCAGGGCAGTGGCGGCGGGTCGGTCGGCGGCAGCGGGTACGGCCGGTGCGGGCTGGGGAGGAGTAACGGGTCCTCCCAGAGCAGCACCAGCCCGGCCGCCCAGTGCCCGGCCGGGTCGCCGCCCTCCTCCGCCTGGTGCCGCAACTGCTTGATCCGCTCCGGTAGTTCGGACGGCGGGGTGCCGGCCAGCTCGACCGCCAGTCTGGCAGTGAAGGACCTCCCCCGGCACGCGCGGCCGGGCTGGTGCCGCTCCGAACAGGTCCACTCCGGCCAGATCACCGCGTGCACCCCGGCGCCGAGCGCGGCGTCCAGCAGCGGCGCGTACCGGCGGGCCTTGGGCGAGCCGGGCAGCACCGGGACTTGGGGGCGCTCGACCGGGCGGAGCAGGTGGTAGAGGGTGCGGGCCTCGCCGGGTTCGGCGCAGTCCACCACGTGGGCCAGGGTGCGGCGTTCGTCGCGCCGCAGCGCCCAGTTGAGCTCCAGGGTGCGGCGGTCGGCGGCGGAGTCGCGGCGCTGGCGGTCGACCACCACCACGGGGTGGTCGGCGCCGAGCGGGCCGAAGGAGTGCTTGCCGGTCCAGGCGTGCACCGGCACGGTGAGCAGCTTGCGGGGCAGCACGAAGACCACCAACTCGGCGCCGTCGGACTCCAGTCGGCCGAGCTGCCGCTCGATCTCCCGGAGCACCTCGGCCTGGAGCTCGCCGCCGGAGAGGGTGCGCGGCACGGCCGGCCCGGGCTCGCCGTCGCGCACCGTCCGGACCGCGACGGTGTACCGGCCGCGCCCGGCCCCGCTGTGGCCGATCTCGACCAGGATCGGCCGCCAGCGCCGGGCGCCGCTCCGGCCCGGGTGCCCGAGCCGGATGCCGCCGTCGGCGAGCCGCAGCAGCCTGGCCCGGCGGTCCCGCTGCTCCGGGGTGGCCTCGCCGGCCGACTCGGCGAGCAGCGCGGCGAACTCGCGCACGGGGTGACGGCTGGTCAGCGGGCCGGTCACCTCGGAGAGCAGGTACCAGCAGGTCTCCCAGAGGCTGCCGGGCCTGGTCGGCGGGTCCAGCAGGCCCTGGGCGGCGGTGGCGGTCCGGTAGAGCTCCAGCGGATCGGCCGCCCCGGGCCCGGTGACGGCGGTGGCGGCGACCCCGGCCACCAGTTCACGCAACTCCCGCACCTGGTCCGGCGGGAGGGCCGCCCCGGGGATCAGGTCGGCCAGTTCGGGGACGTAGCGGGCCAGCGCCCCGGCGGGCAGCATCTGGCCGATCCGCAGCGCGGGCGGGGTCCGGCCGTCCGGGCCGGGCGGCAGCCGGCGGCCGAGGGTGTCCTGGGCGGCCGTCACGATGCCGACCAGCTCGCCGGTGTCGGAGTCCACCACCGGGCCGCCGCTGAAGCCGGGCGAGAGCGGCATGCCCTGGCCGTCGTGCTCCAACTGCACCAGTTCGCCGCCGATCAGCAGCCCGGCCCGGGTCGGCCGGATCTCGCTGCTGCGTCCGGCGTCGTGGCCGAACGGGAAGCCGTGCGCGGTCAGTCCCGGGTAGGGCGGGCGGTCCCAGTGGTGCAGCGGGGCGAACGGCGCGGGCCTGGCCACCCGGTCGGGCACCGGCTGCTCCAGCGTCAGCACGGCCACGTCCCCGGTGCCGTCCGGGCCGTGCCGCCCGCTGGGCCAGGGCCCCCGGCGCAGCACGGTGGCCGGCAGCGCGGGGTGGTCCGGCCGGTGGGCGAGGCGGACGGTGACGGCGGCGTGCCCGTGCACCACGTGGGCGCAGGTCAGCACGTGCCGGTCGGTGACCAGCACCCCGGCACCCACCGTGGGCTCGGGGCCGCCGGTGTCGATCCGGGCCAGCCAGTACGGGTACGCCATCGCGACTGCTCGGGCCCGTCGTCCGCCGGCCCGCTCAGGCCGAACGGCCGGGCGCCCAGCTGAGCCTGACGGTCAGATGGGCCTCGGCGGCGGTCTTCGCGATCAGCGCCCCGGCCTCGGCCGTGAGCTTCACGCCGAACTCCAGCTCCACCTCGTCGGGCGCCAGGCTGCCGCCCCGGAACACCGCCAGCGCGGACTCTGCGGCGGACCGCACCCCGGCCAGCGCCTGCTCGAAGGTCTCCCCGGCCCGCTCGGCGGCCTGGGCCGCACCGCGGCCGACCGGCTGCATGCCGTAGGGATCGGCCGAGGCGGCGGCGGGGGCCTGCTCGACCCGGACCACCGCACCGTCAGCCGTCACGAACTCCGCGTACTGCGCCAAGACTTCCCCTCCCGGGCACAATTCCGGTTGCCCCCGAACCGAACGCCCCGCGATCGTCGCACAGCACGGCCCGTCGCGCACCGGGTTCCGTCCGGTCGGGATCGAACCGGTAGGCGAACGAGTTCCGTCATTCTCCGTACATGACGTGTCATCAGACCGTAGGGTCTGGTTCATGGACATCGGACCCTTGGAGCCGAGCAAGGCTCAACTCCTGGTCGGACTCGTCGCGTTCTTCCTGATATTCGTCACGCTCGGCCGTCTCCTGCTGCCTCGCGCGGAGCGGGTGCTGGCCGAGCGGTACGAGGCCACGGAAGGGAAGCTGGAGCAGGCCGAGGCCCTCAGGGCCGAGGCCGAGCAGGTCTACGCGGAGTACCGGCACGTGATCACCGAGGCCCACCACGAAGCAGCCCGGCTGCGACAGCAGGCCGCCGAGGAGGGCGCCGCGGCGGTCGCGGCAGCACGGGCCGAGGGACAGCGCGAACGAGAACGGCTGGTCGGGGCGGCCCGGGCGTCCATCGCCATGGACAGCGACCTGGCCGCGCTCGAACTGCGGGTGCACGTCGGCGTGCTGGCGATCGACCTGGCCGGCCGGGTGGTCGGCGAGCCGCTGGACGGCTTCTCCGACCGGGCGGGCGTGGTGGAACGGTTCTTCGCCGAACCGCGCTGACGCTGCTTCACCCCCGAACGACGGTGCCCCGGACCCCATGGGTCCGGGGCACCTCTGCGTCGCGGGATCAGCCGTGGCGGCCACGGCGACGGCGCGACAGCCAGTAGGTCAGACCGCCGGTACCCAGCAGGGCCCCGGCACCCAGCGCCGCCGGGAAGGCCAACCCTGACCCGGTGATCGGGAGTTGACCACCCTCGTCCACCGGGACTGTCGGCACGACCCCCGAGTCGGTCGGGCCCGGAGTGGTCGGCGCCGGGGTCGAACCGGACGGGCTCGGGGTCGGGGTGGGCGTCGACGAGCTCTGGGAGGGGCTCGGAGTCGGCGTGGGGGTCGGCGTCGGCGTGGGGGTCGGCGTAGGCGTCGGCGTAGGCGTCGGCGTAGGTGTGGGCGTCGGCGTCGGCGTAGGCGTCGGCGTAGGTGTGGGCGTCGGCGTCGGCGTCGGCGTGGGAGTAGGCGTCGGCGTCGGCGTAGGTGTGGGCGTCGGCGTCGTGCACTCCGGCATGTCGCCGTCGAACGGGTAGTTGTGGATCTCGCTACCGCTGCTGCCCGTCTGGACCAGGTTGCCCGCCACGTACACCCGTCCGTTGTACCCCGGGGTCCGGAGCGTGGTGGTGCCCGCCTTGTTGGCGCTCATCAGCGAACCCTGGAACTGGGCGCCGCCCATGATGGTCGTGGTGGTGGCGTTCGGGAAGTTCCACAGCAGGTTCGGGCGCAGGTCGGTGAACGGGTCACCGTCCAGCCCGGTCCCGGTGTTGGTGTTGATCACCGGATTGGCGCCCAGCATGTTGATGATGACCGTGGCCCCGGCCGGGATGCCGGTGATGACGAAGTCGGCCGCACCGGTCTGCGAGCCCAGGTCACCCGGCACGTTGAAGATCTGACGGGCGCTCGTACCGTCACCGGTGAAGGTGATCTGGTTGCCGTCCACCGTCACCGTGCCGGTGGCGGTCTGGGTGGCGGCGCAGGAGGAGAGCTCCGCGAGCTGGTCCGGGATGCCCGAGTACTGCTTGCCCGCATCCGCGTCCTTGACGGCCTGTCCGGTCGGGGTGACGTTGACGATGCCGCTCAGGGTGCCGCCGTAGCGGAGGTCACCGTAGGCGAGGGTGCCGAAGGTGTTGGCGGTGCCGCCGACCTCGACCGTGTTGGAGCGGGCCACGGTGACGTTGCCGCCGACGGTCACGAAGTCGGTGCCGTCGGAGGGCACCACCCGGGAGCCGACGCCGGCCACCGCCATGTTGAAGAGACCGCCGCCGTCCTTGTTCACCGAGAAGTCCCCGAGGGTGACCACCTTGCCCTCGGCCTCGGCGGCCCGGCCCTCGACCGAGTAGTCGCCGCCGACGAAGACGTTGATGGTGTCGTCCCGGCCGACCACGTTGCCGTTGTTCGGCGGCGGCCAGACCGACGGACAGCCCGGCCCGCTGCACGGGCCGAGCGGCGGGGAGAGCGGCGCCGCCGAGACCAGGACGCCGGCCAGCGCGACCGGCACGACCGCCGCCGCCGCGGCCAGGCCGAGCCTGCGGGCCGACGGCCTCCGGCCGCTCCGCTCCTGACGTTCGGTCAATCGCACGCGGTTCCCCTCGGGTCGCTCGGGCCACCCTCCGGCGGCATGACCGGCCCATTCAACGCCGGGCGTTCCGGGCGGCCCCGGGTGCCACGCCGGAAATCCTGAAATTCAGTCACAAAGTGGTCAAAACGGGCATCCGCTCACCGGGCCACCCCACCACCCGGGACTGCGCCACCCGGGTGTTAGCGTGCTGGGGCCTCACCCCCGTACGCCGAACCGGAGGACCCGCCCCATGGCCAAGCTGCTGCTGAGCCTGCACGTCCTGGCCGCAGTGCTCTTCATCGGACCGGTGGCGGTGACGGTGAGCATGTTCCCGCGCCGGGCGAAGGCCGCGCTGGCGGGCGGGGAGGACCGGCCGCAGACCGAGGCCTCGGTACGGCTGCTGCACCGGATCACCCAGGTCTACGCGCTGCTCGGGCTGGCCGTACCGTTGCTCGGGATCGGCACGGCCCAGGTGATGGGCGTGATGGGTGACGCCTGGGTGATCACCTCCACGGTGCTCACCGCGCTGGCGGCGGCCGTGATGCTGCTCTTCGTGGTGCCCGGCCAGCAGGCCACCGTCGACGCCCTCGACGCCCCGCAGGACCAGGCCGAGCAGGACCGCGCCGCCAAGGGCCTGCGCCTGCTCCCGATGACCGCCGGCCTCTTCAACCTCCTGTGGGCCGTGGTCACCGTCCTGATGGTGATCCGCCCCGGCTCCACCACCGGCGCCTGATCCGTTCGCACTCGGCTTCACATCTGCGCGTTCGCATTCCGCTCGATCACGGTACCTGTCTGTGCAGTAACCGTGACCTGAGGGAGCGCAAGGCATGAAGGAGTGTTCGATACCTGAAGTGGCCGCCGTGGTGCGGGCGGTCGGTGAGTTCCTGACGGAGCGCCAGTCGGCCCGGCCCTGGCCGGGCCGGACGATGGCCGAGGCCATGGCCGCCCTGGCGTGGGTGGAGGAGCCCGCCACCGCGCAGCTGCGGGAGCGCCTCGGGGAACTCCGCCCCGGAGCCGGCTGGCTGGACGAGGAGGTCTCCGCCGAGGTCCCCGAGGACGGCGAGTGGTGGTCCTGCGACGCCACCGACGGAGCCGTGCAGTACCTGAACGCACTGCCGCACTGGGCGGTCACCGCCACCCTGGTCCGCGACGGCGAGCCGGTGCTCGCGGTGGTGCACGCCCCGTCCCTGCGCGCCACCTACACCGCCGAACTCGGCGGCGGCGCACGGCTGAACGGCCGGGCCGTCGCCCCGCCCGAACGGGACCCGGACACCTGCGTGATCGGCACCGGGCAGCCCGCGGCCGCCGGGCGGGACGAGCTGCGCCGGGCCGGTGAGTCCCTGACCGCCGTCGCCGCCCGGGTGCTGGCGGTGCGCAACCTCGGCCCGGTGGCGCTCCAGCTGGCCCAGGTCGGCTCGGGCCAGCTGAACGGCTTCTGGGAGTACGGCCCGGACCCGGTCAGCCTGCTGCCCGGCGCCCTGATCGCCCGTGAGGCGGGCGCCCTGGTGACGGACATCGAGGGCAAGCGGTGGACACCGGCGGCGGACGGCCTGCTGGCCGCCCACCCCCGGCTGCACCCTGGGCTGCTGGACGTGCTCGCCCTGGCCGGCCGCCCCTAGGGAACCGCCGGCAGGGCGAACAGGCGGGCGCCGTTGTCGTGGCAGACCGCCCGGAGCCAGTCGTCGCCCAGCCCGAGGCCCGCGAGGGCGCGGAGCTGGGCGACGTACGGGTAGGGGATGTTCGGGAAGTCGCTGCCGAGCAGCACCCGGTCACCCAGGTCGGCCAGCCGGGGCAGCAACTCGCGGGGGAAGGGCGCGAGTTCCTCGCTGAACTCGGTGAACGCCATGGTGGTGTCCAGGTGCACCCCGGGGTGACGTTCGGCCAGCTCCAGGAACTCCCGGTACTCCGGCAGGCCCAGATGGGCGACCACCAGCCGCAGGCCGGGGTGCCTGGCCAGCACCTCGGCGATCGGGCCGGGCCCGGTGTGCTTGCCGGGCGAGGGGCCGGAGCCGCAGTGCGTCACCACCGGCACGCCGGCCTCGGCCAGTTGGCCCCAGACCGGGTCGAGCAGCGGGTCGGCCGGGTCGTAGTCGCCCACCTGGACATGGCACTTGAAGACCCGGGCGCCCCCGGCCAGGGCCTGCGCCACGTACTCCGCCGCCTCCGGCTCCGGGTAACAGGTGGCGGTGTGCAGACAGTCCGGGGTGCGGGCGGCGAACTCCGCCGACCAGGAGTTCAGCCAGGCGGCCATCCCCGGCTTGTGCGGGTAGAGCATCGAGGTGAACGCGCGCACCCCGAACTCCCGCAGCCGGGCCACCCGTTGGCCCTCCTCGTCGCGGTAGGTGATGGGCCAGGCCCGCCCGGTCAGCGGACCGACCTGGTCGAAGTAGGCCCACACCTTGGCGAGCACCCGCTCGGGCATGAAGTGGGTGTGCACGTCCACCAGCCCGGGCAGGCCCAACCCCTGCCAGAACGCCCGGACTTCCGCCGCCTCGCTCATGCGGGCAGGGCCTCGGCCCGGGCCAGCACGGCGGCGGTGTCCACCCCGGTCGGCAGGGTGCCGAAGGCACCGCCGTGCTCGCCGCCCAGCCGGGAGGCGCAGAACGCGTCGGCCACCGCCGGGTCGCCGTAGCGGACCAGCAGCGAGCCCTGGAAGGCCAGCGCGATCGACTCCACCAACCGCCGGGTGCGGTACTCGAGTTCGGCGGTCTCGCCGAGCTGCTTGCGCAGGGCGGCGACGGCCGCGTCCAGCCGGCGGTCCGCCCCGGCGGCCGCGTCCAGCTCGCCGAGCAGCGCCTCCACCGTCTCCGGGCGGCGGGCCATCGCGCGCAGCGCGTCCAGCGCGGCCACGTTCCCCGAGCCCTCCCAGATGGAGACCAGCGGGGCCTCCCGGTAGAGCCGGGGCATGCCGGACTCCTCGACGTAGCCGTTGCCGCCGAAGCACTCCAGTGCCTCGGCCGCGTGCATCGGACCGCGCTTGCAGACCCAGTACTTGGCCGCCGCCAGGCCCAACCGCCGGACCAGCGCCTCCTGCTGGTCCCCCGCCAGCGCCCGGTCGGTGGACTCGGCCAGCCGCAGCGCGACGGCGGTGGCGGCCTCGGACTCCACCACCAGGTCGGCCAGCACGTTGCGCATCAGCGGCTGGTCCACCAGCGCGGCGCCGAACGCCCGCCGGTGGGTGGTGTGGTGGAGCGCCCGGACGGTGCCGAGCCGCATCCCGGAGGCGGCACCCAGGGTGCAGTCCAGCCGGGTCATGTTCACCATCTCGATGATGGTGGGCACGCCCCGGCCCTCCTCGCCGACCAGCCAGCCGACCGCGCCGTCGTACTCCAGCTCGGCGGAGGCGTTGGACCGGTTGCCCAGCTTGTCCTTCAACCGCTGGATCCGCAGCCGGTTGCGGCCGCCGTCCGGCAGCACCCGGGGCAGCACGAAGCAGCTCAGCCCGCCCGGGGCCTGAGCGAGGGTCAGGAAGACGTCCGACATCGGGGCGGAGGTGAACCACTTGTGGCCGGTGAGCCGGTAGGTGCCGTCGGCCTGCGGCACGGCGGTGGTGGTGTTGGCCCGGACGTCCGAGCCGCCCTGCTTCTCGGTCATCGACATGCCGGCGATCAGGCCGGATTTGCTCTGCGGCTCGCGCAGCCCGAAGTCGTAGGAGCGGGCGGCCAGCAGGGGCTCGTACCGCTCGGCCAGCGCCGGGGTGGCGCGCAGCGCGGGGACGGCGGCGTAGGTCATCGAGACCGGGCAGCTGTGCCCGGACTCGACCTGGCCCCAGACGTAGAACTTGGCGGCCCGGGCGGTGTGCGCGCCGGGGCGGTCGTCCCGCCAGGGCGCCGCGTGCAGGCCGTGCTCCACCGCGACGGTCATCAGCTCGTGCCAGGCGGGGTGGAACTCCACCTCGTCGATCCGGTGGCCGTAGCGGTCGTGGGTGCGCAGCACCGGCTCGTTCTCGTTGGCCAACCTGCCCCACTCGGCGGCCCGTTCGGTCCCGGCCAGGCGGCCGAGCTCGTGCAGCTCCTCCTCCGCCCAGCCGGCTCCGGCCCGGTGCAGGGCGGCCAGCAGGGTCGGGTCGGCGGCCACGTCGTGGCCGTACAGGTCAGGGGCCTGGTTGGTGACCTCGTGCGTGTCAGGCATCGTGCTGCCCCCCAAGGGCGCGTCGGGTGAAGGAGATGAGTGCCGGGATCACGTCGTCCCGGCCGAGTCCGGCGGCGAGCGGGCCGACCAGGGCCTCGCCGATCGCGCCCACCAGTGCGGCGGCGGTCAGGTCGGCGTCCTGCCCGGGCAGCCGGCCGTCGGTGACGGCCGGGGCTATCTGAGCGGCCATCAGATCGCGGAAGGCCCGGCGGAACACCAGCCGTTCGGCGTCCACCACCTGGTCGGCCGGCTCGGCGAGCAGGGCGTACGCCAGCCGGGGCGCGGCCAGCGCGCGGGCGGCGAAGGTCTCCACCACGGCGGCCACCAGCTCGTGCGGCCCGGCCCCGCCGGCGGCCGCCTTGGCCACCGCCGTCTCGACGGCGGCGACCTCACCGGTCACCACGGTGCGGAACAGCTCCACCGACAGCTCGGCCTTCCCGGCGAAGTGCCGGTACATCGACCCGGTGGCGATCCCGGCCCGCTCGGCCACCGCCGCCATCGAGCAGCCCGCGTAGCCCCGCTCGGCCAGCAGCGCCACCGCCGCCGCCAGCACCGTCTCCCGCTGGGCGTCGAGGCGGGCTTGGACGGCGGGGGTGCGACGGTAGGCCATGCCAAGGATTGAAGCACCGATTCACTACTTCGAAAAGGCCCCCGGCCCTGCGGTCCCGGGCTAGCGTGAGGCCCATGATCGTATGGCTGAACGGGACGCACGGGGCGGGCAAGAGCACCACCGCGCCGCTGGTGCAGGAGCTGCTGCCGGACTCGCGGGTATTCGACGCCGAGAAGGTCGGCGAGACCCTGATGGACATCTCGCCCGGGCTGCCGGCCACCGACAACTTCCAGCACTGGCCGCCGTGGCGGCCGCTGGTGGTGGAGACGGCGCGGCGGGTGCTGGAGTACACCGGGGGGACGCTGGTGGTGCCGATGACCGTGCTGGTGGAGGAGTACTGGCGGGAGATCAGCGCAGGCCTGGCCGAACACTCCGTTCCCGTACGGCACTTCGTGCTCCACGCCGACCAGGACGCCCTGCGCGGCCGGATCGAGAACGACCGCGAGCTCGGCCCCGTCCCCTCCCCCTTCCGCCTCCGGTACCTGGAGCCGTACGCCGAAGCGGCCCGCACCTGGCTGCTCGCCGAGGCCGAGGTGGTGGACACCACCCACCTGACGCCCGCTCAGGCCGCCCAGCACATCGCGGACTCACTCAAGGCCTGAGCCCGCCGCAGGCGACCCTCTCAGTCCTCGCCACCCGCCAACGGCAGCCGCAGCTCCGCGTACGCGCCGCCCTCCGGGTGGTTGGCCAGGGTCAGCGTGATGCCGAGGGCCTCCGCGTGGCCCTGGGCGATGGTGAGGCCGAGGCCGTGGCCGTGGCCGCGTTCGCGGGCGCCGGTGCGGAAGCGCTGGGGGCCCTCGGTGAGGATGTCCTGCGGGTAGCCGGGGCCGTGGTCGCGGACGGTGAGGACGGGGCCGTCGATCCGGACCAGGACCGGGGCGCGGCCGTGGCGGTGGGCGTTGGCGACCAGGTTGGAGAGCACCCGGTCCAGCCGCCGGACGTCGGTGGTGACCAACGCGTCGGAGTCGATCCGCAGCTCGGTGGGGCCGGGCGCGGCGGCGACCACCCGGGCCGCCACCGGGCCGAGCTGAACGGCCGTCAGGTCCGGGAGGTCGGCGCCCGCGTCCAGCCGGGAGACCTCCAGGAGGTCCTCGGTCAGGCTGCGCAGCACCCGCACCCGGTCCTGCACCAGCTCCGTCGGCCGCCCCGGCGGCAGCAGCTCCGCCGCCGTGAGCAGCCCGGTCAGCGGCGTCCGCAGCTCGTGCGCGACGTCGGCGGTGAAGCGCTGCTCGTTGGCCAGCTTGCTGCTCAGCACGCCCGCCATCGAGTCGACCGCCGAGGCCAGTTCGGTGACTTCGTCCCGGGGGCCGCCGATCGGTCCGATCCGGGCCGTCAGGTCGCCCTGGGCGATGGTCCGGGCGGTGCCGGCGGCGGTGCGCAGGCGGCGGCTGATCCGGTCGGCGGCGAACACCCCGGCCAGTACGGTGACGGCCACCGAGAGCGCGGCCGAGACCTGGATGGAGCGGTCGAGCTGGGCGATGGCCCGCTCGTCGTCGGTGTAGTCGATCCGCACCGAGACCACCTGCACCGGCCCCGGGCCGGTGCCGAGCGGGGCGGCCGCCCACATCACGGTGCCGTTCGGACCCGGCCCCGGGCCCAGCATCGAGCCGCGGTGGCCTCGTTCGGCGAGGCTGCGCAGTTCCTCGGGGAGGGCCGGGTCGGCAGGGCTGGCGCCCCAGGCCTGGCCGAGTTCTCCGCCGCCCGCGTAGCCGTCGAGCACCGATTCCAGCGCGTTCTCGGCGGCCTTCCTGGCCTGCCCGGTGTGCTGCGCGACGGAGGCCCGGTGCACCAGCAGGCCGACCGTGATGGCGACCAGTACGGAGACCAGGGCGACGGTGGCGGCGATCTGGCCGCGGAGGTTCACCCGGACCGCCGCAGCTTGTAGCCGAAGCCCCGGATGGTCTCGATCCGGCCCGCGCCGATCTTGGCGCGCAGCCGCTGCACGTGGACGTCGACCACCCGGCTGTCGGCGTCCCAGGAGTAGTCCCAGACCCGCTCCAGCAGGGTCTGGCGCTCCAGCACCACGCCCGGCGCGGCGGTGAACTCCAGCAGCAGCCGCAACTCGGTCGGGGTGAGCGGCACCTGACGCCCCGCCACCCGGACCTCCATCGCCTCGGTGTCCAGCTCCAGGCCGTCGATCACCCGGACCGCCCTGGCCGGCTCGGGCTCCACGGCGGACGGCTCCACCGCGGTCGGTTCGGCGACGGCCCTGGTCCTGCGCAGCACGGTGCGGATCCGGGCCACCAGTACGGCGCTCTCGAAGGGCTTGGTGATGTAGTCGTCGGCACCCGCCTCCAGGCCGGAGATGACGTCGATCGGCTCGGTGCGGGCCGACATCATCAGGATCGGCAGCTGGCTCTCCTCACGGATGCGGCGGCACAGGCCGACCCCGTCGAGCAGCGGCAGCATCACGTCGAGCAGCAGCAGGTCGGGCCGCTGCGCGCGGAACCGCTCCAGGCCGTCCAGCCCGTCGACGGCGGTGTCCACCGGGAAGCCGTAGCGCTCCAGTGCCATCCTGGTGGCCTCGCGGATCACCTCGTCGTCCTCCACCAGCAGGATGCGCGGGGCGGCGGGGGCGTTCTCTGGCACGGCGGTGCTCCGGGGACGGGGGCCGTTCACGAGGCCGGCCTGGACGGGACGGGGGTGGGGAACACCGGCTTGGGCGCCGGCTTCTGCGGAGCGAGGGTGGGCGCCACCGAGACCTTGGGCTCGGTGCGGAACTCGGGCTTGGCGGTGGGCGCCGCGGTCGGCTCGCAGAGCCGACCGTCCGCGCCGGGGCCGGTCATCTTCCGGTTCTCGACCACCAGCCGGTCCTGGTCCCAGGTGTAGGTGGTCTCGGTGCTGTCCGGGCCGCCGTTCGGCTCGGTCACCTTGAGCCTGGAGCCGGTGGTCTCGGCGGTGAAGCCGCGCTCCACCTGCTGGGCCAGCACGGGGTAGAGCCGCCCGTCGCGCAGCGCGTAGACGTGCAGGTAGCCGGGCCCGGTGCCGAACAGCAGGGCGGTGACCAGCTCCGGCCGGCCGTCCCCGCTGAGGTCACGGTACTGGGCCTGGCGGACCGAGCAGCCCTGACAGCCCGTCAGCGCCTTCTGCTCGTCCGGCCGCAGCGAGGCGTCCTTGGCCAGCACGGCCGAGGCCTCGACGGTGCGGAGGTCCTCGTTCGCCACCGTGATGCCGGACACCGGGGAGAGCGGCGGCCGCGAGCCGGAGGCCTCCGGCGAGGGCTCCGCGGAGGTCCGGTCCTCGGGCCAGAGCGGCTCGGCGACGGGGTGCAGCGCCACCGCCCGGGCCGGTCCGGCGTCGTGCAGCCGCCCGGCCCCGCCGCAGCCCACGAGCGCGGCGGCCAGCACGAGCAGGACGAGACCCCGGACCGGGGCGGTACGGCGGGGCCTTGGGCTCACGGTGCGGATTGCCTTCCGGTGGGGCTCGTTCGGTGGTCCAGTCTGCCTGACGGAGCGTCCGCCCCCGCCCTCGGCCGGGGGCGGACGCTCCGTCAGGGCTGGAGGTCGGCGAGCACGATGATGTTGTCCTTGTAGTGCCCGTCGCCGCCGAGCGCGCCGCCGCAGGTGATCAGCCTGAGCTGCGCGGTGTCGGTGTTGCCGTAGACCAGCTCGGTCGGGAACTCGTTCTTCGGGTACTGCTTCAGCTCGCGGACCCGGAACGCGGCGGCGCTGCCGTCCTCCCGGCGCAGCTCGATCCGGTCGCCCGGGGCGAGTTGCGGCAGGCGGTGGAAGACCGCCGGGCCCTTGCGGGTGTCCAGGTGGCCGAGCAGCACGGCCGGGCCGGTCTGGCCGGGGGCCGGGCCGTTGCGGTACCAGCCGACCTGCTCGGGGCGGTCCATCGGCGGCACCTCGACCGTGCCGTCCGGGTTGAGGCCGGTCGCCCCGACGGGCGCGTCCACCCCGATCCGGGGGATGACCAGCCGGCTGGGCGGGGCCACCGGGCGCTGGGCCGGGGCTTCCTGACGCTTCGCCTGGGGGGACTGTGCCCCTCCGCCACCCACCGGCGCGGACTGCCCCGACTGCCCGGACTGCGCCGACTGCCCGGCGGCCGCGATCCGCACCGGTGGCTGCCCGGCCGAACAGCCACCGATCAGGACGGCTCCGGCTCCGAGCGCCAGGACTCCCGCCACCGCGGCCGGTGCCCAGCGGGGGCGACGGCGGCGGTGGCGCGGCTGCCGGATCACGTCGGCCCGGTCCTCGTGGGGCTCCGCCGCGCGGGCGGGCGTCCCCGGGCTGCGCGCCGGGCCGCGCGCCGCCCGGCGTGATCCGGCGCTCACGCCTTAGCCCCGGGCACCGGCGCGGCGACGCAGCACCGCGAAGCCGATGCCGGCCGCACCGGCCGCGGCCAGGCCGGAGCCGAGGACCAGGGTGGTGGTGGAGTCCTTGCTCTCGCCCTCACCGGTCTGGGCGCCGCCCTTGGGGACCACCTTGACCTGCGGGCTGCCGCCGTCCTTGCCGGCCGGCACGCTCGGGGTGGCGCTGGGCTTCTCCACGGCCGGGGCCGGGGAGCTGGGGACGGCGGTGGGCTTCACCGACGGGGTGGCGACGGTGGCCGAGGGCTGCGGCGTCGGCGTGCTGCCGTCGGCGTGGGCGGCCGCGCCGGAGAGGGCCACCGCGCCGGCGACGCCTGCGGAGACCAGGGCGAAGCGCAGTGCGCGGCGGATGTTCGTGGTGCCTGCCATGGGGGTTCCTCCCGATTGCTCGCCACTCCCGGCCCGGTGGCGGGGAGTTGGTACGGCAGACGTTAGGAAGCGCACCTCACGGTGGTCGGCCAGTCGTGTAACAGCCACCGCGAGGCTCTGTAACAGTCCTCGGGAACAGCCCGAGGGCGGGTCTCGCACGGGTCTCGCGCGGTGTCGTCTTCCGCCCGGCGGGTCCGGCGGCTACTCTCCGGTAACAGTCGCGGCGCCCGTCCGGTGCCGCCCGCCCGGCCCTGGAGGCCACGTGTCGTCCTCGCGTTCCGCCAAGCTGCTGAGCGGCCTGCTGCTCGGTGCCGGCGTCGCCCACTTCGTGATCCCGCGTCAGTTCGACGCCATCGTGCCGCGCTCGCTGCCGGGCGGCCCGCGGCTCTGGACCCAGGTCAGCGGGGTGGCCGAACTGGCGGTCGGCGCGGCGGTGGCGCTGCCCCGGACCAGGCGGGCGGGGGCGCTGGCCGCGGCCGGGCTGTTCGTCGCCGTGCTCCCGGCCAACGTCAAGATGGCCTACGACTGGCGCGACCGCCCGGCCGCCCTGCGGGGCGCGGCCCTGGCCCGGGTGCCCGCGCAACTGCCGCTGGTGCTCTGGGCGTTGCGGGTACGGCGGAACGCCTGACGGCGTGGCCCCGGGCAGCGGGGCCACGCCGTCGACCATGGGCCGTCGACCGTGGGCGGTGGACCGGTCAGGGCTTGGGGAGCGCGCAGCCCGCGAGCGAGAGGTTGAGCGCGTTGCCCGGGCCGAAGCAGCCGGGGATCAGGTAGGTCTGCTGGGCGTAGTTGATGCCCTGGCGGACAGTGACGTTGCCGGCCTGGTCGACCTCGCACGGGTTGTTCACCGTGCAGCGCTGACCGTCCTCGTTGCCGGTGTTGTTGACCGCGACGACCTGGCCGGTGGAGGCGTCCACCACCGGGGAGCCCGAGGTGCCGCCGATGGTGTTGCAGCTGGAGGTGTAGCGGAGCGAGTCCTTGAAGGTCCAACTCCCCTCCTTCAGACGGTAGACGAAGCCGTCGGCGTTGCAGGAGTAGATCCGCTTCCAGTAGCCGGAGACCACCTTGATCGCGGTACCGGCGGTCGGGTGGCTGGCCGAGACGGTGAGCGGGCTGATGTTGTACGAGCTCTTGATGGCGGCGTAGGTGGTGTTCAGCTGGTAGATCGACACGTCGGTGTCGGTCATGGTGCCGTAGACCATCTTGTTGGCGCGCAGCGTGGCGACCTTGCTGCCGGCCGAGTTGAGCAGCGAGAAGGTGCGGCTGGAGGAGCGGTTGACCAGCACCTGGCCCGCGCTCGGCATGCCGGTGTCCAGGCAGTGGCCGTTGGAGAGGATCAGGGCCGGGTCGCCCGCCTGGGAGTTGGGCAGGCGCACCAGCGAGCCGGAACAGTTGCTGAGCGCCACGGTGCCCGCGAAGTCCACCGCCGCGAGCTTGGGCGTGGGCGCCTGGGCCGCGGCGGCGGGGACGGCGCCGGCCAGCGCGGTGGCGGAGGCGAGCAGGAGTGCGCAGGACGCGCCGATGAGCGGCTTCTTCATGGGAGTGCCTCTCGGTGTGGGGGTGGGACAAACCTGGCGTGCACATGACGTAATTGTCAAGAGCACTACCTCACTTGCCAGTTGGCCCCACCCCCGCCACCTCAGGCCGGCAGCGTCCAGCGCTGGTTGGCCCCCGCGAAGCAGGTCCAGAGCTGGGTGGGCGTGCCGTTGGCGGAGTTGTTGCCGGTCACGTCCAGGCACTTGCCGAGGGCCCGCAGGGTGCCGTCGGCGGACGGCGTCCAGCTCTGCGCGGCGCTGCCGTTGCAGTCCCAGAGCTGCACCTTGGCGCCGTCGGCACTCGAACCCCCGTTGACGTCCAGGCACTTGCCCAGCGCCTTGACCGTGCCGCCGGTGGAGACCGTCCAGCTCTGGGCGGTGGTGCCGTTGCAGTCGTAGAGCTGCACGGCCGTCCCGTTGGCGGAGTTGGCCGCCGCCACGTCCAGGCACTTGCCGCCCAGGCCGGTCACCTGACCGGTCCGCCCGCCACCGCCGCCCGGCGTGCCGGCCCAGGTGAAGGTGGCCGAGGTCTTCGCCGGAAGCTGGTAACCGAAGCTCTGGCCGCCCCAGTTGACCCGGACGGTCTGCGCGGTGCCGCTGTCGTTGTACGCGATCAGCGCCTTGGAACCGTCGGGGTTCTGCCAAGCCACGTTCGGCACGGCAGAGTTGGCGGTGGAGGCGATCCGGTACGCGCCCGGCTTCACGAACTTGGTGAGGTGCCCCATGGTGTAGTACTCGACCGTGTAGTCCACCTGCCCGGCCCGGCCACCGCCGTTCTGCACCGTGACCAGCCCGGTGCAGGTGCCGCAGCCGCCGAAGTGCGGGCCGCCGTTCTGGTCCACCGCGAGGCTCCACTTGACCACCGACTTACCCCAGTTGCGGGTGTAGTCGATGATGTTGCGCATGTCCTCGCGCTGCTGGTCGGCGATCCAGGTACCGCCGGAGTGCTCGGTGCCGAAGGCGTCCACGCCCGGGTACCGGTCGTGGACCGTGCTCTGGGTGGCCACGTCGCCGCCGTAGCCGTGCCAGGCGATGCCGCCGAAGTTGGGGTGGCTGCGGATCGCCGGATCGTCCACCACCGGCGCGCCGTAGCCGGCGTACTGGTCCCAGTTCCAGTCCAGCGCCAGCACCTTGCTGCTCAGACCGGCCCCGGCGAGGGCGGGCAGCAGGTTGTTCTTGGTGAAGTAGGCGAGGCCGGAGCCGTTCCAGCTCATCGAGGGGTAACCGCCGCAGCAGGTCGGCTCGTTCTGCACGGTGAGGTAGTCCACCGGCACGCCCTGGGCCTGGAAGGCCTGCACGTACTTCACGAAGTACTGGGCGTAGGAGCCGTAGTACTCGGACTTCAGCCAGCCGCCGTCCAGCGAGCCGCTGTCCTTCATCCAGGCCGGCGCGGTCCAGGGGCTGGCCATCGTGGTCAGCGCGGGGTTGAGCTGCTTGGCCTGCCTGGTCAGCGGCAGCACGTCCACCAGGTCGTGGGCGACGGAGAAGTTCGCCAGGCCCGGGTCGCTCTGCCCGGCCGCGCGGTCGTCGTAGGTGTAGCCGTAGCGGGCCAGGTCGGAGGCGCCCATCGGGTTGCGGATCATCGACAGGCCGATGCCCTCGGTGGGCGAGAACAGCTTGCGCATGGTGGCGTCCCGGGTGGCGGCGGGGACGCCGCTGCTGTTCAGCAGCCAGGCCGCGGTGTCGGTGAACGAGGCGCCGCCGCCGGTGAACTGCTGGTAGCGGACCAACTCGTCCACGGTGATCTGCTGCCCGCCGCCGGACCCGGCCGCGAAGGCCGTGGCGGGCTGCGGCTGGAGACCGCGGGTGACGTGGCGGCCGCCCGCGTCGTCGGTGGTGGTGAGCCAGACCGAGACGCTCTCGCCGGCGGCCGAGGCAGTGGGGGCGGCGGCCAGCAGACCGCCGGCCGCGAGGGCACCGGCGAGCAGGGCCGCGGCGGTGCGGCTGGTTCGGAGCATGGCGAACTCCTCGGGGTGGGGGATGGCGGCAGATTCAACTCCTGTACACAGCAAGGCGTCAAGACCCGGGTCTCTGCCTGACGAGCCGTCAACTCCTGAATGACCAAGGAACTGTTGTCTTTCCTTCCAGACCTCTTGACGGCACGTGGTCTACTCCAGTTGACTCCCTCCTGCTCGCCCCGGAGAGCGCTCCCCCACACGTCCCTGGAGTCCCCCATGCTTCGTCGCGCCCTCGTCGCGGGAGCGGTGCTCGCCGCCGCCCTCGGCGCCCTGCCCGGCACCGCCCACGCCGCCGCCAACCCCGGCCCCGGCTTCCCCGCCCAGTACGCCGCCCCGTACGTGGAGACCTGGAAGTCACCGAACGCCCTCACCGACGCCCGCAACGCCACCGGGCTCAAGTACTTCACCCTGGCCTTCGTGATCAGCGACGGCAGCTGCAACGCCACCTTCAACGGCAACACCCCGATCGGGGACGCCGGTTGGACCTCCGCGGTGAACTCGCTGCGGGCCGCCGGCGGCGACGTGATCGCCTCATTCGGCGGCGCGGCCGGCACCGAGCTGGGCCAGGCGTGCACCTCCGTCAGCGCGCTCAAGGCCCAGTACAAGCGGGTGGTGGACACCCTCAACCTCACCAGGATCGACCTCGACATCGAGGGCGGCGCGCTGAACGACACCACCGCCAACGACCGGCGGAACCAGGCCCTCGCCCAGCTCCAGCAGGAGTACGCGGCGGCCGGGCGCAGCCTGGCCGTGCACTACACCCTGCCGGTCAACCCGACCGGCCTGGAAGGGAATTCGCTCAGCCTGCTGAACAACGCCAAGAGCCGCGGCCTGAACGTCGGCGTGGTCAACATCATGACGATGGACTACGGCCCGGCGATGGACATGGGCCGGGCCGCCACCGACGCCGCCACCGCCCTGCACGGCCAGCTCGGCTCGATCTGGACCGGCAAGACCTCGCAGCAGCTCTGGGCGATGGAGGGCAACACCCCGATGATCGGGGTCAACGACACCCAGGCCGAGGTCTTCACCACCGCGAACGCCACCACCCTCACCGACTTCGCCCGGGCCCGCGGCATCCAGCTGCTCGCCTTCTGGGCCCTCGGCCGGGACAAGGCCTGCGCCGCCAACGGCACCCTCTCGGACTCCTGCAGCGGCACCCCGCAGAGCCCGTACCAGTTCGCCCGCACCTTCAACGGCGTGACGGGCGGCGGGAGTTCACCGCGACCGACCGGGCGGGTCACCGGCTACGGCGGCAAGTGCGTGGACGTCGCGGCGGCGGCCAGCGCCAACGGCACCGCGATCCAGCTCTACGACTGCAACGGCACCGCCGCCCAGGACTGGACGGTGGCCGCCGACGGCTCGCTCCAGGCCCTCGGCAAGTGCCTCGACGTCACCGGCGCGGCCACCGCCAACGGCACCAAGGTCCAGCTCTGGGACTGCAACGGCTCCGGCGCCCAGAAGTGGCAGCCCGGCTCCGGCTCCACCCTGGTCAACCCGGCCTCCGGCCGCTGCCTGGACGCCACCGGCCCCAGCTCCGCCAACGGCACCCGGCTGCAGATCTGGGACTGCTTCGGCGCAGCCAACCAGCAGTGGCTGCTGCCCGCCTGACACACCCTCCGACGCCCGAGAGGACCTGAGCATGGTCGAGGCCTCGATCGGCATCGCGGTCTTCCTGAACGACCGCGCCGCCTACGACAAGGCCGTCGCCCTCTTCACCGCCTGGGAGACCCTCACCCACGCCGCCGACCCGGCCTGATCCCGGAACGCACCGATGCCCGGCGCCGTAGTGGGCGGCGCCGGGCATCGGTGTGCTGACGTCGGGTCAGGCCTGGAGGGCCTTGATCGCGGTGGGGGCGTGGCCGGGCTCGGTGGCGAGCTCCTCGAACTCGGTGACGTCGGACATGTCGACGGTCTTGCTCATCGAGATGTTGGTGACGCGCTCCAGGATGGCCTCGACCACGACCGGGACGCGGTACTCGGCGGCCAGCTTCTTGGCCTCCTCGAAGGCGGCGCCCAGCTCGTTCGGGTCGGTGACCCTGATCGCCTTGACGCCCAGGCCCTCGGCGACCTTGACGTGGTCGACGCCGTAGACGCCGATCTCGGGGGTGTTGATGTTCTCGAACTCCAGGTTGACCTGGAAGTTGATGTCCAGGCCGGCCTGGGCCTGGCGGATCAGGCCGAGGTAGGCGTTGTTCACCAGGACGTGGACGTAGGGGACCTTGTGCTGGGCGGCGACCGCCAGCTCCTCGATCATGAACTGGAAGTCGTAGTCGCCGGAGATCGCGACGATCGGGGTCTCCGGGTCGGCGGTGGCGGCGCCGATCGCGGCCGGGATGGTCCAGCCGAGCGGGCCGGCCTGGCCGCAGTTGATCCAGTTCCGCTTGTTGTAGACGTGCAGGAACTGGGCGGCGGCGATCTGCGAGAGGCCGATGGTGGTGACGTAGCGGGTCTCCGGGCCGAAGGCCTTGTTCATCTCCTCGTAGACGCGCTGCGGCTTGATCGGCACGTTGTCGAAGTGGGTGCGCCGCTGCAGGGTGGCCTTGCGCTCCTGCGCGGAGGCGGCCCAGGCGGTGAAGTCCGGCAGCTGCCCGGCGGCCTTGAGCTCCTTGGCGACCTCGACGAAGAGCTCCAGCGCGGCCTTGGCGTCGGAGACGACACCGTAGTCCGGCGGGAAGATCTTGCCGATCTGGGTCGGCTCGATGTCGACGTGGACGAACTTGCGGTCACCCCGGTAGGCGTCCAGGTTGTAGCCGGTGTGGCGGTTGGCCCAGCGGTTGCCGACGCCGAGGACGAAGTCCGACTCCAGGAAGGTCGCGTTGCCGTAGCGGTGCGAGGTCTGGACTCCGACCATGCCGGCCGCCAGCTCGTGGTCGTCCGGGATGGTGCCCCAGCCCATCAGGGTGGAGATGACCGGAACGCCCGTCAGCTCGGCGAACTCGACCAGCAGTTCGGTGGCGTCGGCGTTGATGACGCCGCCGCCGGCCACGATCAGCGGGCGCTCGGAGGCCAGCAGGAAGGAGAGCGCCTTCTCGATCTGGGCCCGCGAGGCGGCCGGCCGGTAGACCGGCAGCGGCTGGTAGGTCTCCGGGTCGAACTCGATCTCGGTCAGCTGGACGTCGATCGGCAGGTCGATGAGGACCGGGCCGGGACGGCCGGAGCGCATCAGGTGGAAGGCCTGCTGGAAGACGCCGGGGACCTGGGCCGCCTCCAGGACGGTGGTGGCCGCCTTGGTGACCGGCTTGGCGATCGAGGCGATGTCGACCGCCTGGAAGTCCTCCTTGTGCAGCTTGGAGACCGGGGCCTGGCCGGTGATGCACAGGATCGGGATGGAGTCGGCGATGGCCGAGTACAGCCCGGTGATCATGTCGGTGCCGGCCGGGCCGGAGGTGCCGATGCAGACCCCGATGTTCCCGGCCTTGGCCCGGGTGTAGCCCTCGGCCATGTGCGAGGCGCCCTCGACGTGGCGGGCCAGCGTGTGGCCGATGCCACCGACCTGCTTCAGCGCCCGGTAGAAGGGGTTGATCGCGGCGCCCGGCACGCCGAACGCGACGTCGACGCCCTCGAGCTTGAGGATCTCAACTGCGGCTGCGGCGGCTGTCATACGAGGCATCGGGTCACTCCTGCGTCCGTCGGGCTCCAGCAACTTCCACTATGCGGAAGCATTGTTCTGGGATACGAAAGACAAGCTAGGACGGCTTCAACAAAACGTCAAGAGTGGGTCCGAAGGGCGAACCACACGCGTGCGTGCGAAAGGCCCCCGGGGCATCCCGGGGGCCTTCGGATCAGCGACGGAGAGCTACAGCGCGGCGGCCAGCCTGGTGCCCTGGTCGATCGCGCGCTTGGCGTCCAGCTCCGCGGCCACGTCCGCGCCGCCGATCAGGTGCACCGAGGCGCCGCCCGCCACCAGCGCGTCGTGCAGCTCGCGGCGCGGCTCCTGCCCGGCGCAGAGCACCACGGTGTCCACCGCGAGCAGCCTCTCCTCGCCGTCCACCACCAGGTGCAGGCCCTCGTCGTCGATCTTCCGGTACTCGGCGCCGGAGACGGTGACCACGCCGCGCTTGGCGATCTCCTGCCGGTGGATCCAGCCGGTGGTCTTGCCGAGGCCCGCGCCGACCTTGCCGGCCTTGCGCTGGATCAGGTGCACCTGACGGGGCGGCAGCTCCTTCTCGGGGGCACGCAGCCCGCCGCGCTCCCGGTGCTCGGTGTCGATGCCCCAGCTGGCGTAGAAGTCGGCGCCGGAGTCGGTGAGGTACTCGGCCACGTCGAAGCCGATGCCGCCCGCACCGATGACCGCGACCCGCTCGCCGACGGCGGCGCCGCCGCGCAGCACGTCCAGGTAGCCGAGCACGCTCGGGTGGTCCACCCCGGGGATGTCGGGGGTGCGCGGGGTGACGCCGGTGGCCAGCACCACCTCGTCGTACCCCTCGGCGAGCAGCTGCTCGGCGCTCACCAACTCGCCCAGCCGCAGCTCGACCTGACGAACCGTCAGCTGGTGCCGGTAGTACCGCAGGGTCTCGTCGAACTCCTGCTTGCCGGGCACCTGGCGGGCCACGTTGAGCTGCCCGCCGATCTTGTCGTCGGCGTCGTACAGGGTGACGGCGTGGCCGCGCTCGGCGGCCGCCACCGCGAAGCCGAGCCCGGCCGGGCCGGCCCCGACCACGCCGATCCGCTTGCGCCGCTGGGTCGGCCCGAGCACCAGCTCGGTCTCGTGGCAGGCCCGCGGGTTGACCAGGCAGGAGGTGATCCTGCCGCTGAAGGTGTGGTCCAGGCAGGCCTGGTTGCAGCCGATGCAGGTGTTGATCGCCTCCGGCTCCCCGGCGGCGGCCTTGGCCACGAACTCCGGGTCGGCCAGCAGCGGACGGGCCAGCGAGACCAGGTCGGCGTTCCCGTCGGCGAGCAGCTGCTCGGCCAGCTCGGGGGTGTTGATCCGGTTGCTGGTGACCAGCGGGACGGAGACCTCGCCCATCAGCTGCTTGGTCACCCAGGCCCAGGCGCCGCGCGGCACCGAGGTGGCGATGGTCGGGATCCGGGCCTCGTGCCAGCCGATGCCGGTGTTGATGATGGTGGCCCCGGCTGCCTCGACGGCCTTGGCCAGCTCGACCACCTCGGGCAGCGTGGAGCCGCCGGGCACCAGGTCCAGCATGGAGAGCCGGTAGATCAGGATGAACTCCGGCCCGACCCGCTCGCGCACCCGGCGGACGATCTCCACCGGGAAGCGCATCCGGTTCTCGTACGAGCCGCCCCAGCGGTCCTCGCGGTGGTTGGTGTGGGAGGCGATGAACTCGTTGATCAGGTAGCCCTCGGACCCCATGATCTCCACGCCGTCGTACCCGGCCGACTGCGCCAGGGCCGCCGCCGCCGCGAAGTCCTCGATGGTCTGCTCGACCTCGTCGTCGGTGAGCGCGCGGGGCGGGAAGGGGCTGATCGGGGCCTGTACGGCGCTCGGCGCGACCAGGGCGGGGTGGTAGGCGTAGCGGCCGAAGTGCAGCAGCTGGAGGGCGATCCGGCCGCCCGCCCCGTGGACCGCGTCGGTGATCACGCGGTGCTCGGCGGCCTCCTGCTCGGTGGTCAGCTTGGCCCCGCCGTCCCAGGGGCGGCCGGCCTCGTTCGGCGCGATGCCACCGGTGACGATCAGGCCGACGCCGGCCCGGGCCCGGGTGGCGTAGAACTCGGCCATCCGCTCGAAGCCGTGCTCGGCCTCCTCCAGGCCGACGTGCATCGAGCCCATGATCACCCGGTTCGGGAGGGTGGTGAAGCCCAGGTCCAGCGGGCGCAGCAGGTGCGGGTACGAGGTCATGCCAGCACGGTAGGGGCGGGGCACCGGCTATGCAACTAGTTGCACATGCACCATGGCGCACATCACCTCGCCCCGCCCCGCTCGGCCTTCGGCCTACCAGCCGACAAGCAGCTGATCCAACGTCACCCTGATGGCCCGTTTCCGCAGGTACCCGTTCTGGTGACACTCAGGGGGATGGGTTGAAGGGTGGTAGGGCGCACGAAACAGCGGGAGGACCGTCCGGTGGACGGTCCTCCCGCTGTCGTCTGTCCTACGGTGCTGCCCTACGGTGCGTCAGACCCGCGCGGGCTCCTGGTCGTCCTCGGGGACGGTGATCACCCAGCGGGTGTCCTGCCGGGGGCGCAGGTAGCCCACCCAGTAGAGGGCGGCGCCGACGGTGATCCCGCCGGTCCAGAGCAGCGCGGTCACGTCGAGCTGGGTCAGCACGTAGCCGAGCACCAGGATCAGGATCACCGGCAGCGCGGGCCAGAGCGGCTGGCGCCAGGCCGGGACGTCCTTGTGCTTGCCCTTGCGGGCGAACAGCGCGGCCACCGCGACCAGCAGGTAGAGGGCGGCGACGGCGACACCGGTGATGTTGGTCAGCAGGTCCTGCGGGACGAAGCAGAGCGCCGCGCCGGGCAGGCCGACCGCGAGGGTGGAGATCCACGGGGCGCTGAACCGGTTGAGGGTGCCGAAGGCCTTGTTCACCGGCTGCGGCCAGGCGCGGTCACGGCCGGAGGCGAACAGCACCCGGGAGTTCTGGATGACCATCACGATGCCGGCGTTGACGATGGCCAGCGCGATGCAGAGGCTGACGAAGGTGCCGACCGAGGATCCGGCCCAGCCCTCCACCAGCGCGGAGACGTTGCCCTCGCTGAGCGCCGCCAGGTCCGGGGCACCGACGGTGATGGCGATGACCGGCACCAGGATGATCACGGCCGACAGGCCGAGGGTCCACAGCACGGTGCGGGCGACGTTGCGGCGCGGGTTCTCCAGCTCCTCGGAGAGGTAGATGGCGGTGGAGAAGCCCTGGGTGACGAAGAGCGCGGTGCCCATCGCGGCCAGGATCAGCGAGAGGCCGACCGGGCTGGTGGCACCGTCGGTGATCACCTGACCGTGGGTCAGGCTGGAGACGCCGCGCTCGCTGTGCGAGAAGCCGAGGAAGGAGACCACCGCGCAGGCGATCACCTCCAGCACCAGGAAGATTCCGGTCAGCCAGGCGTTGGCGCGCAGGTCGAGCAGGCCCGCCACGGTGGCCGCGATCATCACGGCGGCGCCCGCGACGGCGGGGTTGATGTGGATGATCGGTTCGAGGTAGTCGGCGGTGCCCATCGCGATCAGCGAGGGCACGATCATCACCACGATCAGCGACTGGATGAAGACCAGCCAGCCCGCGAAGCGGCCCGCCAGGGTGCCGACCATCGCGTACTCGCCGCCCGCGCTCGGGATCAGGGTGCCGAGCTCGGAGTAGCAGAACGCCACCGCGACGCAGAGCAGGGTGCCGATCCCGATCGCCAGCGCGGTGTAGGTGCCGAGCGAGGCGAACAGGTCCGGCACGATCACGAAGAGCGAGGAGGCCGGGGTCACGCAGGAGAGCGTGAGCAGCGTGCCACCGACGACACCGAGCGACCTGGCCAGCTTCTTCGGAGCGGCGGAGGTCTGATCGGCGGCCACCGCCGTGGAGGCGGCGGGCGGGTCGAGGATGTCGGTCATGTGGCTTCCGATCGGCTCGGCGCTGGGGGACGCGCGTCGTGGGTGGTGCTGGTGCGGGAGCGGATATCTCCTCCAGGCAGGTTTGCCGGTGCTTCGTGGTTTCGGTCGCTCCCGGCCGCCATGGAAGCGGGCGAATCGGGCGCAGTCAACGACGCGACAGCTTCGGAATCCGTTGTCACAACGCCCCTCGCCGAGGTCCCAGCTCGAAGGGCCCGGCATGGCACTCCTGGCGATCGAAGGGATGTGACCGGCCCCACATGACCCTGCGTCACAGTTTCCAGGCGTTGACCATGGAATCAATGCCCCTGGCACCCCTCGGGGCAAAGAGTGCCCCAAGCTCCGGGCCCACCGCACCGCGACGATAACCGCAGCCGGGGTGGGGGAATTGATCCATAACAGTTCGGCCACCCCGGCCGCGGTCTCAGTACTCGGCCGAATCGGCCGTCCTCCCAGGTCAGCGCGGCGGAGCCGCCACCGCCACCGGCGAGGAGGCCCCCGGCACCAGCAGCTGCGGCTCCCCGGTGCCGTCCGCCGGCACCGCCCAGACGTCGCTGCCCTTCCCGTCCTTGCCCGGCAGCGCGTACCCGACCGTCGCCCCGTCCAGCCAGGCCGCCTGGTCGTCCACGCTGCGTGACTCCGCCAGCGCGTGCTCCTTCAGCCCGTCCAGCTCCAGCACGTACAGCCGCCAGGGCGCGGCCGGATCGGCGGACACCTTCTTCTTGAAGGCGATCCGGGTGCCGTCCGGCGAGAGCGAGGGGCACTCGACGTTCTCCCGGAGCGTCCGGGCCGACCAGGCGTGCAGGTCGCCCTCGACCAGGTGGGTCTTCCCGGCGGAGGAGACGGTGGCGTAGAAGCGGTTGTCGTCGGCCGCGAAGTTGACGCCCCAGTAGTTGACGTCGGCCGCGTGGTAGCGGGCGCCGTCCACGGTCAGCGGGATCGACTCGACCGACTTGATCAGGTAGCCGGTGCGCAGGTCCAGCACCGAGGTCCGGGTGGAGAAGCCGCTGGCGGCGTACGAGTCGCCGACCGCGAAGGCCGTCCAGGAGAGCACCTGCCCGGAGGGCGAGACCCGGGCCCGGTTCGGGATGCCGGGCACCACCACGGACTGCAGCTCGGAGAACCGGCGGTCGTACACCACCGCCTGGGTCCGGGCCGGGACACCGGGCATCGCCCGCAGGCAGAGCGCCCTGTCCCCCGAGGCGTAGAACCGCTCGCAGGACGGCCCGTCCGGCGGCCCGCCCTGGCGGCCGACCCGGCCGGTGGCGGTGTCGCGGTAGTACAGCCCGGCCTGGTCCAGGGTGAACGTGCTTGCCGCGGCCAGGACTTGGTGGCCGCCGTCGCGCTGCCGGGCGTGCAGCACGTAGCCCAAGGAGCCACCCAGCAGCGCCAGGACCGCAACGGTCAGCACGATCAGACGTGCCTTCATGTGCCCATCTCCTCTTCCGCCGGGCCCGGTTGGGACAGGCTCTGCTGATCGGGAAGGAGGTGCCAGGCCGCCGCCACCGCGAGGCCCAGCAGCGTTGCCGCCACGGCCAGCGCCGGCCGCGGTCCCCACCACGTCCAGGCCGCGCCGAACCCGGCCGCGCCGCAGAGCCGGGCCAGCGCCTGGCCGGTCTGGAGCACCGCGAGCCCGCCGGCCCGGCCCTCCCTCGGCAGCACCGGCCCGGCCAGCGCCATCAGCACGCCGTCGGTGGCGGCGTAGAAGACGCCGAGCAGTGCCAGGGTCAGCACGACGGTCGGCCACCCCATCGGCAGCAGCAGGACCAAGTAGGCCGCCAGCAGGGCGCCGTGGCCGTAGAGCAGCGGCGCCCGGCGTCCGATCCGGTCCGCGAGGCGGCCGGCCGGGACGGCCAACAGCAGGTAGCCCGCCGCCGCGCCGAGCGGCAGCAGCGGGAAGAGCGCGGGCGTGAGGTCCAGGCCGCGCTGGAGCAGCAGGTAGAGGAAGGAGTCGCCGATGGTCGCGGCCCCGAGCAGCGCGGCGGCGTACACCACCCGCCGGAACGCCGGGTCCCCGAGTAGCTTGGTGCTACTCCTGGTTCGGGCCTTCGGTGGCGGCGCAAGGGCCGGCACCCCGGCCGGTACGAAGAGCACCAGCAGCAGCACCCCGAGCAGCCCGGTGGCGAAGCTCACCACGAACACCGCGTCGTAGGCGTCCGCCGTCACCCAGAGCACCGCGAACGCGACCAGTGGCCCGAGCAGCGCCCCCGTGGTGTCCATCGCCCGGTGCACCCCGAAGGCCCGGCCGAGCGCCTCGGGCGGTGCGCTCAGGCTGATCAGCGCGTCCCGGGGGGCGGTGCGGACTCCCTTGCCCAGCCGGTCCGTCGCCATCGCCGCGGCGATCCCGCCGGCCGCCCCGCCGGCCAGCAGCAGCCCGAGCCGGGAGAGCGCCGAGAGCAGGTAGCCGGCCCCGGCGACGGCCTTGTGCCGCCCGCCGCCGCGGTCCGCGAGGCGGCCGCCGAGCAGCCGCACCAGCGCCGTGGCCCCGTTGAACAGGCCGTCCAGGAAGCCGAATTGGAGGGGCGAGAGGCCGAGCCCCAGCACCAGGTAGAGCGGCAGCACGGCGGTGACCATCTCCGAGGAGACGTCCGTGACCAGGCTGACCGCCCCGAGCGCGACGACCGTGCCGGGAACGCGCGGCCCCACCCCGGTGGGGCGGGGCCGCGCGTCCGTGTCCCGGCCGGTGGTGGCCAGGTACATCATCAGTGGCAGCTGTAGTTCGGGCTGGTGTCCTTGGCCTTGCCGTCCGTCCCGACGTAGGTCCAGCTGTAGCCGGAGTCGGTGAAGTCCAGCTTCAGCACGCCGTAGTCGCCGCTGATCCGCTTCTGGCTGTTCGGCTGGATCTGCTCGATCGGGTACGGCTCGGCGCCGCCCATCCCGCCGACGATCTCCACGATGCCGTCCGCGACCGCCTTGCCCTCCGGGTCCTGCGGGGCGAAGCGCTCGTAGTGGTGGTCGTGGCCGTTCAGGATCAGGTCGGCCTTCGCACCGTAGAGGATCTTCCACACCGGCTTGGAGACCGGGTCGTTGCCGTGACCGCCCGAGGAGTACAGCGGGTGGTGGAAGTAGGCGGCGATGCACTTCTTGCTGTTGGCCGCCAGGTCGGCCTTCAGCCAGTCGATCTGGGCGCTCTGGTCGAAGGCGTTGGAGTCCAGCGCCAGGAAGTGCCAGTTGCCCTCGTCGAAGCTGTAGTAGCTCTTGCCCTGCGGGTAGGCGATGGAGCCGAAGTACGACTTGTAGCCGGCGAGCGAACCGGCCGGGTCGTAGGTCTCGTGGTTGCCGGGGACGGGGTGGGTCTTGGCCTTGAAGGCGCCCCAGCTCTTGTCGTAGTAGTTCTTGTAGTCCTGCAACCGGGCGTCGTCGTACTGGTTGTCACCCATCGTCAGGTAGAACTTCGGGTTGAGCTGCTGCGCCAGCTTGGCGGTCTTGGGGTGCGCGCAGTTGCTGTCCGAGGCGGTGCACTGCGCGGCGATGTCGCCCGCCGCCACCACCGTGAACGCCCCGGCCGGCTGGCTGGTGGACGGGCTCGGCGACGGGGTCGGGGTCGGCGTGCTGCCGCCGTCCGCGGTCCCGTACACCTCCATCTCGAACAGCGAGTAGCCGTAGCTCGTGCCGCGCGCCGTCCCGTACATCCGGACGTAGCGGCCCTTGCCGGACAGACCCGTCCAGTCGTCGGTGCCGCCGTTGCCGGCCGCCTCGGTCGCGACGGTGGTCCAGGTGGACCCGTCCGCCGACACTTCCAGCCGGTACGCCTTCGCGTACGCGGCCTCCCAACTCAGCTTCACCCGCGAGACGTTGGAGGCCGCCCCGAGGTCCACCCGCAGCCACTGCGGGTCCTTGCCCTCCTCGCTCGCCCACCGGCTCGACGTGGATCCGTCGAACGCCTTCCCGGCCGCGTACGAGGACCCCTCCGTGGAGGACGCCGTCGCCGCCTTCCCCTTGGAGATCACCGGGTCGGCCACCGCCCCGGCGCTCCCCGGCATTACGAACAGCAGACCGCCGAGCAACGCCGACACCGCGGCGAACACCCCGACGTGAACAGGCCTAACCGAGCCACCCAGACTCATCGCTGGACTCCCTGACCGTAGGAAACGTAGGAGAGCTGGTCCACCGGCACCCCGTGTCGTGGGCCGGAGAAGCGGCAACCGCACACACCACCGCAGCGGCCGGGTCAGAGCTCTCCCACTGAGCACGTCACGCCCCGTCGGTCACGGGCGCCGCGCCAAGCCGCCGTTCGGCAGAGTAGTAGAAAGGAAACTTTCCTACCAGTACCCGGGTAGCACGTTGCGGGTGCACTTTCTGACAGTCCGTCACTGCCCTCGAATACTCAGGTGCACCCTTCCCCCATCCCCTGCCACCCTCATCCCATGCGCACCTTCGACGACCTTCTGGCAGAAGGCGAGGCCGCCCCCACCGAGGGCTGGGACTTCTCCTGGTTCGCCGGCCGGGCGACCGAGCAGCGGCCGTCCTGGGGCTACGCCCGACTGCTCGGCCTGCGGATGGCCACGGCCGGCTCCGCCCTCGATCTGCAGACCGGTGGCGGCGAGGTCCTGGCCTCGATCCCCACCGCGCCAAGGCAGTTGGCCGCCACCGAGTCCTGGCCGCCGAACCTCGCCATCGCCCGGCGCAACCTCGCCCCGCTCGGCGGCACGGTGATCGAGGCCGACAACTCCGCCGACCTGCCCTTCCCCGACGCCCACGTCGACCTGGTGAGCAGCCGCCACCCGGTGGTGACCCGCTGGGACGAGGTGCACCGCGTGCTGCGCCCCGGTGGCGGCTACCTGGCCCAGCACGTCGGCGCCGGATCGGTCCGCGAGCTGACCGAGTACCTGATCGGCCCCCAACCCGCTTCTACCGCACCCCCGTTGACCACCTACGCCGGGACCGACCCGGTCACGGCGGTGGCCACGGCGGAGGCGGCGGGCCTGGAGGTGCTGGACCTCCGCCAGGAGGCCCTGCGGATGGAGTTCCACGACATCGCGGCGATGGTCCACTTCCTGCGCAAGGTCATCTGGATCGTCCCCGGCTTCACCGTGGACGCCCACCGCGACCGCCTGGCCGAACTCCACTCCCACATCACCCGCCACGGCCCCTTCGTGGCCCACTCCCAGCGCTTCCTGTTGGAGGCCCGCCGCCCGGCCTGACTCAGCCGCTGCGCCGGCCCGCCGTGGTGGCGAAGCCCAGCCAGGTGTGCCGGTTGCCCCACCAGCACCAGCCCACCTTCGGGGCGTCGCGCCGCTCGCGGCCGTCCCGGCCGGTGCCGTTGCTGATCCAGATCGCCGGGGTGCGGGCGTCGAAGGTGCCCTTCGGCTTGCGCAGGCGCGAGCCGATCGTCATGAAGCACCGGTTGCGCTCCAGCACCTCCGGCCGCTGGAGCAGCCAGTGGATCCCCTCACTGAGCAGCAGCGGGCTGCGCCCCTCCGCCTCGATGGCCGGCAACGCCTCCTCGGGGCTCCAGTTGGCCATCCGGTCCCCCCGGTCCGGGCCGGTCACCAGGTAGAGCGGCCCTTCCGGCAGCTCCACCCCCGTCGGCGCGAACTCGTCCACGTCCGCCATGTCGACCACGACGAAGCCCGGCTTCCCCCCGTGCCGCAGCAAGGGCGCGAGCACCGAGGCCGGGACGCGCGCCGGATGCACGGCGAGCAACGCGTCCACCCCTGACGCACCGTTGGCGAACTTCCTCACCTCCTCCGCGGACAACCCCGCGAGCTCGTGCACCCCGAGCCCGATCAGGCGCTCCGCCTGATCGGGCAGCGAGGGAAGGACGGTCACGGCAGAACGGGTCGACAGGTCGGTCAAGACACTCCTCGGTACGCGATCCGGATCAGCTGACTGGGTACCCAACGGAGCACCTGACCGCCCTGTTCCCGATCGCGGCGAGATTCTCAGCCCGCCTCCATCTCCGAGCGCGGGACGGTGCGGCTGGTGCCGTCGGCGAGGGTGAGGGTGGCGGAGTCGACGCTGCCACCGAGGTGGGCACCCGGCCACCAGGCGGTCCAACGGCCGTTCTCGACGAGGACCTCGAAGGTGCGGCCGCGGGAGTTCAGGGTGACCGACTTGACGTCCGAACCGACCACTCCGGCGGCGTAGTTGAAGGTCCCGTCGCCGTCGCCGTGCGAGCCGCCGGTCTCGTAGACGATCCCGTTCGGCGCGACGGCCGGCGCGGCGCCGATCGCCTCCCAGAAGCCCCCCTCCCCCTCGGGGGCGACGTAGCACAGCGCGACGGTGTCGCCGCGGGTGACGATCATCGAGGTGACCTTGCCGCGGATGTCCGCGTTGGTGACCTTCACCGGCGCCTTCTTGTCCTCCATCGCGTCCAGGCACCACTTCAGGGTCTTGGCGCCCTGCCCCTTGGTGGTGTCCACCTGGGTCGGCCTGGAGGTCCAGCTGACGATCTCGGCGGAGCCCAGCGGGCCACCGCCACCCCCCACTCCCTGGCTGAACACCCGGTCGGCGAGCGTGACTCCGCCGACCACCGCCCCCAGGGCGACGGCCCCGGCGAGGGTGAAAGCCAGGCGGCGGCGCAGCGACTGCGGCCGGGGCCGGGCGGGCTTCACGGTGGGGGTGTCGTGGTCGATCTTGCTCATCAGGAGCTCCCGGTGCACGGCGTGACGTCCCGTCGGCAGGTCACGCTCGGCCGGTGCGGGCAGCTGCCCGAGCAACCCGGCGCGCTCCACCGGCTCCGGCCGCTGGTCGGCGTTCACTGGCGAACCTCCTTCGGGGACAGGCCCGCGGTCGCGGGCTCACTCTTCATCTGGTGTGTGCCGCGCGCGAGTTCCGTCTTTTTTCGAGCGGCCGCCTCGGTCAGCCGGTGCAACTTCGCCCGCGCCCGCGAAAGCCGCGACCGCACCGTCCCCACCGGCACACCGAGTGCCTCGGCCGCCTCCCGGTAGTCCAGCCCCGCCCACACGCACAGCGCCAGCACCTCCCGCTCCGGCCGCCGCAGCCGCGCCAACGCCTCCTGCACCGCCGCGATCCGCACCGCGTCGTCCATCCGCCCGGCCGTCTCCTCCGCGAAGTCCGGCACCCCCTCGGCCGGCGGCGGCAGTTGGGCCAGCACCTCCCGGTGCCGCCGGGCCGCCCGCCGCTGATTGCTCACCAGATTGGTGGCGATCCCCAGCAGCCACGGCCGCAGCGAGCCACCCTCCTCGCTCACCTTGCCGTGCTGCCGCCAGGCCTCCAGGAAGGTCAGCGACATCAGGTCCTCCGCCACCGACCAGTCCCCGGTCAGCCGGTACGCGTGGTTGTACACCGCCCGCGCGTACCCGTCGAAGAGCAACCCGAAGGCCTCCCGGTCACCGGCCCGCACCCGCGCCCGCATCTCTGGATCCGAATAGTCCACACCCATCCCTCTGGCGCGCCGCCGCTCCACGTTCCCGTGACCCCCGTCACACACCCCGGAAAACGGATCGTCACGCACCCACGACGACGGCGAGGATGACGGGGTGTCGAAGACCCGGCGGACCGACCCGGCCGCGATCCTACGGAAGCTGCACCGCGCGGCCCTGACCGGCCACCCGGTCCGGCTCCACCGCGCCATCGAGGCAGCCGAGCACGTCGAGGGCTTCGTCCTCGGCGTCACCCCCGAGTGGACCCTGCTGGCCGAGTGCCGGGACATCCGGCTCGACGGTTTCACCGCCGTCCGGACCGCGGACATCGCCCGGGTCCGCGAGCGCGGCGGCGAGGACTCCCTGACGGTCCGTGCCCTGCGCCACCGCGGCCGGTGGCCGGTCACCGCCCCGCCGGTGGGCCTCAACGACCTGCCCACCCTGCTCACCGACATCGGCCGGCACCACACCCTGGTCGCCGTCCACCTGGAGCACGAGGCAACGGACACGCTCTGGATCGGAGCCGTGGCCCGCATCGGCCGCAGGACCCTCCGGCTGCACGAGGTCGACCCGGAAGCCCGTTGGCACGAACGGCCGTCGAAGTTCCGGCTCGGCGACATCACCCGCGTCGGCTTCGCCGGCCACTACGAGCGCACCCTGCTGGAGTTCGTCGAAAGCCCCGCCCCGGCAGCCAAGGCCGTCGGGGCGGGGCCGGTCGGACGCGTGGACTACTGAACGGTCGGCAGCTTCGCGGTGAGCGCGGTCGGGACGGTGACCACCTCGGAGAAGCTGTGGCCGCCCGGGCCGAACTCGGCGGCGCTCATCGCGCGCTTGCTGCCGCCGTTGACGACCATCCACACGGTGACGCTGTCGGGCGAGAGGAGCATCGTGCCGTCAGCGGGGGCGCGCTTGGCCACGGCGGCGGCCTCCCAGGTGCCGGGGACGCCACGCAGCGGCTGCTTGTCGTAGCCGAGACCCGTGTAGTCGCCACCGCCGAGCAGGACGGCCATGCCGCCGGCCATCACGTAGATGGAGGAGTCGGCGCCGGAGGCATTCTTGATCACGGTGCCGTTGGCCAGCGGCTTGGCGACGCTCGCGGCGAGCCACTGCTCGGGCGCGCCCGCCACCGGGCCGTTGTTCCAGACGCTGGAGTACTCGGCGGCGGTCACCGGCAGGGCCGAGCCGTTGGCCGTCACGTACACCGAGGGACTGGCACCGCCCTGGCCCTTGACCAGCGTGCCGTCAGCCGCCGGGCGGGCTGCCGCGGCGTTCAGCCACTCGCCGGGCGCGCCCATCAGCGGCCAGTTGTTGTAGCCGTTCGCGGTCCACTCGCCCGCCTCGATGTGCGCGGCCGCGCCGTTGACCATCACGTACCGGTTCGCGCTGTTGCCGGACTGGTCCATCAGCACCGTGCCGGTCGGCGGGTTCTTGGCGACCGCCGCCCTCAGCCACTCGCCGGGCACGCCCAGCAGCGTGCGGATGTCGTAGCCGTCGGCGGTCCACTCGCTCGCAGAGATGTGCAGCGCCGCGCCGCTCACCATGACGTAGCGGCCCGGGTCCTTGCCGGACTGGTCCATCACGACCAGCCCGCTGGCGAGCGTGCCCTGCTGGGCGGCGTTCAGCCAGGAGGTCGGAACACCCATCAGCGCACGGGTGTTGTAGCCGCCCTCGGTCCAGTCGGAGGCACCGATGTGCAGCGCGGTGCCGTCCACGATCACGTACCGGGACGGGTCGCTGCCGGACTGGTCCATCACGACGGTGCCGCTCGGCGGGACAGCCGGGAGGGCGTTGAAGGCCGCGTCGCCGACCACGACGATCTTGCTCAGGTCATAGCGGTCCGGGGCGACGTCCGAAGCGGCGACCGGCAGACCGGCTCCGCCGACGATCACCTTGACGGCGGGCCCCGCCGCGGACTTCACCAGGGTGCCGGGGGGCAGTGCGGAGGGGTTGGTGGTGGCGGAGAGGACCGGCGAGATGAAGCCGCTGATCCTCTTGGAGCCGACCACCATGCCGGCCCTGACCGTTCCCTTGATGTCGTACGTGGTCACGCTGCCCTGGCCGCCGCCCTGGTTGCCGCCCACGACGCTGATGGAGCCGGAACCGACGGCCGTCACCAGGTTCACGTGGCTGGCCCAGTCGCTGCTGCTGCTGAAGTCGTACACGACGGCGTCACCGACCTGCGGGTAGTCGTGCACGGTGCCGTGCCGGCGGCCGTAGTCGTAGAAGCTGGCCGCCCCACTGGACAACTCCCTGGTGTAGGCGACACCGCTGTGTTCCCACACCCAGCCCGCGAAGTCGGCGCACCAGCTCTCGGCCTGCCCGCCCGAGCCGTCGCAGGAGTCGGACCGGTGGTCGCCGGCGACGTAACCGCCGTGGGCGCACGGGCCGTTGTGCAGTTCGGCGATGGCGTTGGCGGCGATCGTGGAGGTGTCCGCGTGGGCCGGGGCCGCCATCAGGCCGGTGAAAGAGGAGGCGACGGCGGCGAGGGCAGCGAGGCCGGTCAGACCGGCCTTTCGGGCCTTGGGGGTGTTTCGGACAGCAGACATCGAAGTACTGCTCCATTTCGGTGAGTTGGTGGTGCTGAAGATCTCGCGGTCGGCGTTCTCTCGACCCGCTGAGACGATGATGCGAGGTGGCGATAATGCGCGGATAACGTCTTGCCGACGCAGCGTCAGAAAGCTTGTGGTGTCGGCGAGTTGACCAGATGGGTCAGTGGCCGACGGCGAGGATCTGGGCGGTGCCGTCGGGCATCGCGGTGATCGCGGCGCGGGTGCCGTTGAAGGTGGATGCGCCGCCGAAGCCGGCGATGGCCTGGAAGCCGGTCCAGCTGGAGGTGGTCAGACGGGTCTGGTGGTAGACGTTGCCGTCGTTGCCGATCGCCAGAACCTGGGCGGTACCGTCCGGCATACCGGCGATGCTGACCGTGCTGGCCTGCATGGTGGGTGTACCGACGCCGTTGAGCGGGGCGAAACCGGTCCAACTACCGCTGGTGAGCCGGGTCTGGTGGTAGACGTTCCCGTCGTTGCCGATCGCCAGGACCTGCGACGTACCGTCCGGCAGACCGGTGATGGCGACCTTGCCCGCCTGCATGGTCGGCGTGCCGACGCCGTTGAGCGGCGCGAAACCGGTCCAACTACCACTGGCCAGACGGCTCTCGTGGTAGACGTTCCCGTCGTTGCCGATGACGGCGACCTGCGACGTGCCGTCCGCCATACCGGCGATCGCGACCTCGCGGGCCTGCATCGTCGCGGTACCGACCCCATTGAGCGGCGCGAAACCGGTCCAGGAGCCATTGGTGAGCCGGGCCTGGTGGTAGACGTTGCCGTCATTGCCGATCGCCAGAACCTGAGCCGTCCCGTCCGGCATACCGGCGATGGCCACCTTACGAGCCTGCATCGTCGCGGTACCCACCCCGTTGAGCGGAGCGAAACCGGTCCAACTCCCGTTCGCCAAGCGGGTCTCGTGGTAGACGTTCCCGTCGTTACCGATACCCACGACCTGAGCCGTCCCGTCCGGCATGCCCGCGATCGCGGCCTCGGAACCGTTGAAGGTCGGCGCACCACCGACCCCGTTCAACGCACCGAACGGCGCCCAGCCACCCCCGGCCAGCCGGATGTCGTGGTAGAACGCACCGTTGGCCGGCGTCGCGGGCCCGGTGGGAGCCACCTGGACGTCGAGGTAGTCGCGGTCGATGTTGATGCTGATGCCGTGCCAGGTCTCGGTCACGTTGCCGGCGTACTGGTGGACCCGCTGGTGGTTGCTCCAGTAACCGGCGGGCAGCACCGAGTCGTTGGTGTCGGCGGCGTTGTTCCAGTTGGCGGTGAACACCGCGTCGGGCATGGTGTAGCCGTTGACGTTGCGGACCAGGTCGGCGATGCCGGTGGAAGAGCTGCTGTAGACCGCGGAGTTGTAGCCGCGGGCGTGCAACTGCCCGGTCCAGGCCGACAGGAACGAGAGCACCTTGGCCGAGTAGCCCGAGGAGTAGCTCTCCATGTCGTAGTAGAGCAGGCTGCCCGGCGCGAAGCCGAGACCGGCCGCCTGGTCGGCGGCGTCGTCGGCGGCGGCCACGCCCTGGGCGGCGGGCGAGCTGAGGCCGGCCGCCTGCGGGCCGACGTACAGCGGCATGAATCGCCAGCCTGCGGAGGCCTGTTGCTGTACCCAGGAGGGTGTCAGGTTCGGCTGTGCGCAGCCACGGCGCGAGCCGCCGATGTAGATGCCGACCGCGCCGTACGGGGAGTCGGCCATCCAGCCACTCATCGCGCTGCTGCTGGGGGCGGCGCAGGCGTCGAAGCCCTTGCCGGTGTAGTTGGTGGTGGCGGCCGCGACGGTGGCGGCAGCGGCTGCCATCTGCGGTGCGACCGCCGCGCGGGCCGCAGGAGCCTCGGCAGCGGGCGCGCCGGCGGCCTTGGCAGCGGCTCCCCGGAGGGTGGGGGCCTCGGTCTCGGCGGGCAGGCCGGCTCCGGTCAGGATGCGGCTGATCAGGGCGTGGTCGGAGCCGTAGGCGGCGGTCACCCGGACTCCGCCACCGACCGCGTGGATCTCCTGGCCGGTGGTGTTGACCGTGGTGAGGGCCGCACCGGAGGTGACGTCGCGGTCGGGCTGGACGAGCAGTGCCTCGGTACGGTCGACGGCGTGCGTCGGGCAGTCCTGCGAGTCGCTGGGGTCGCCCAGGTAGATCGCGGACCGTCCGAAGTGCACGCAGGCGTGCGGGTCGGCGGCGAGGTCGATCACCGACCAGTCGGCGGGGACGCGGAAAGTGTGGCCCAGATAGCTGACGCTCCGTTCGGTGGTCCGGTGCGCACCCGGGCCGGCGGTACTCGCGGTGGCGGTGGTGGCGGCAGGGATGAGGACGGTGGCGGAGAGGGTCAGTGCGGCGGTTGCCGCACCGAGGCTCCGTCGGGCGAGGTTCACGTGGTGTGCTCCTGTGCGGAGGGGAGGCCGCCCGCCCGGCGGCGGGCGGGTCGGCGGTGATGGCGGGTCGGCGAGCCGCGAGGGGTCAGCGGGCCGTGACGACCATCTGACTGGAACCGTCGGGCATTCCGGTGATGGCGACCCGGACGGCGGGGAGGGTGGGGGCGAGGGCGTAGCCCTGGACCGGCTCGAAGCCGGCCCAACTGCCGTTGGTGAAGCGGACCTCGTGGTAGGCGTTGCCGTCGTTGCCGACGGCGATCACCTGGGCGGTGCCGTCCGGCAGACCGGCGATGCCGATGGAGCTGGCCCGCATCATGGGTGCGCCGCCGTAGCCGTTGAGCGGCGCGAAGCCGGTCCAACTACCACTGGTCAGACGGGTCTCGTGGTAGATGTTGCTGTCGCTGCCGGTCACGATGACCTGCGAAGTACCGTCCGGCATACCGGCGATGGCGACCTTGCCGGCCTGCATCTTCGGGGTGCCGATCCCGTTGAGCGGCGCGAAGCCGGTCCAGGAACCACTGGTGAGCCGGCGCTCGTGGTAGACGTTACCGTCGTTGCCGATCGCCAGGACCTGCGAAGTACCGTCCGGCATACCGGTGATGGCAACCTCACGGGCCTGCATCTTCGGGGTGCCGATCCCGTTGAGCGGGGCGAACCCGGTCCACGAACCGCTGGTCAGGCGGATCTGGTGGTAGACATTGCCGTCGTTGCCGATCGCCAGGACCTGCGAAGTACCGTCCGGCATGGCCGCGATGGCGACCTTGCTCGCCTGCATGGTCGGTGTGCCGACGCCGTTGAGCGTGGCGAAGCCGCTCCACTGGCCCTTGGCGCTGCGGATCTGGTGGTAGACGTTGCCGTCGTTGCCGATGCCCAGTACCTGGGCGCTGCCGTCCGGCAGGCTGGCGATCGCGGCCTCCGGACCGTTGAAGGTCGGCGCGCTACCGATGCCGAGCAGTTGCAGATACGGGGTCCAACTTCCGTTCGACAGACGGATGTTGTGGACGAACTCGTTCGCACTGAGGCTACTGTTGAGCGACCCGACCGCCCAGTTGGCCCGCACCGGCCGGAAGGTTCCACTGCCGGGCAGGTACGGGTAGGGGATGGTGTGGTGCTGGACGCCCGCCGGGGTGAACTCGTAGCCGAGGTAGGAGGTTCGCGAGGAGTCGGTCCAGCTGTCGAAGAGCACCACGTGCCCCGCCGTGCCCGGGGCGTCGTTCAGCAGCGCGTCGCCGGCCTGGAGCTGGTCCTTGGTGATGGCGGTGACGATGCCGTACTGGACGAAGGTGGTCGTGTCGAGGGAGGTCTGCAGGTCCCAGACCATCGAGGCGTAGCCGGAGGAGTCGGTCCGGTAGCGGCCGTAGGAGCCGGTCGACGAGTAGAGCAGACCCTGGCCCACCCAGGCCTGCGCGTCGGCGAGGATGTCGGCGCGGTCGAGGATGGCCCGGGGCAGCGTCAGGCTGCCCCAGATTCCGATGCCGCCCTGGTCTCCGAAGAGGCCGATCGGCGTCCGGGCACGGGCGGGCGGAGCGGTGATCAGGGCCACGGCCAGACCGGCGGCCAGTCGGAGGGCGCTTCGACGGGTGGTGCGCGTGCTGAGCATGCTTCTCCCAGTGCTGTACGGCTGGGGTCGCTCCCGGCTCAGGCGACCTCCGACGGGATAAAGAATGCGAGAGCCCGATAACCCGGCGATAACATCCCCATCCGTAAGGCGTTATCTGGTCGCTGACCAGGACAGATCAAGGTTTCGGGGGACCTTCGAATGCGCTTCGGGCTGCTCGGCAGTCTGCTCGCCCAGGACGCGGACCGGGAGTGCCCGGTCCGGGGGCCCAAGGCCCGTACCCTGCTGGCAGTCCTGCTCCTGAACGCCGGTCAGCCGGTCTCGCTCGACCGGCTGGTCCTCGCCCTGTGGGCCGAGAACGCGCCCAGCACCGCCGAGCAGTCGCTGCGCAACCTGGTCGCCAGGCTGCGCAAGGCCCTGGGCGACGAGGACGGCGACCGGCTGCGGGCCGTCCGCGCCGGGTACCTGCTGCGGGTGGCGGACAGCGAGTTGGACACCCGGCTGTTCGAGGAGGCCGTCCGGCGGGCCGGGGCCGCACACGCGGCAGCCGACCCGGCACGGGTGCTGACCGAGACCGCCGCCGCCCTCGACCTGTGGCGCGGCGCGCCGCTGCTCGACCTCCCCGACCTGGCCGCCGACTTCCTGCCACAGTGCGAACAGTGGCAGGAGGACCGGCTCCAGCTGTTGGAGTGGCGCTTCGGGGCGGAGCTCCAACTCGACCGCCCGCACGCGGTGGTGGCCGAACTGACCGGCCTGGTCGGCGAACACCCGCTACGGGAGGCCTTCCACGGACAGCTGATGCTCGCCCTGCACCGCAGCGACCAGCGGGCCCAGGCCCTGGCGGTCTACCGGCGGCTGCGCCGTACCCTGATCGACGAGCTGGGCATCGAACCGGGCCCGGCCGTGCGCGAGGTGCACCGGCTGGTCCTGAGCGAGCAGCAGCCGGCCGCCGAGCCGGACCGCCCCACCCGCCCGGCGCCCGACCAACTCCCCACCGACCCGCTGCATTTCGTCGGCCGGGCGGAGTCCCTCACCGCCCTCCGCGACACCCTGCTCCGCGACACCGGCCGGCCCCGGTACGCGGTGGTCAGCGGCATGGCCGGGGTCGGCAAGTCGGCACTCGCCGTGCGCAGCGCGCACACCCTGGCCGAGCACTTCCCGGACGGCCGGCTCTTCCTCAACCTGCGCGGCGCGACCTCCGGCCTGACCCCGCTGACCACCCATCAGGCCGCCACCACCCTCCTGCGCGGCCTCGGCGTCGATCCCGCGACCGTCCCCGACGACCCGGAGGCCGCCGCCGCCCTCCTCCGCGACACCCTCGCCCCGACCCGGACCCTGCTGGTGCTGGACGACGCCGCCGGGCTCGCCCAGGTCCGCCCGCTGCTGCCGGCCGGTCCTGGCTGCGCGGTCCTCCTCACCAGCCGCTCGCCGATGCTCGCCCTCGAAGGCGCCGCCCACCTCCGCCTGGCCACCCTGAGCGAGGCCGAGAGCGTCGCACTCGTCGCCGTCGCCTCCGGGCGCACCTCCGCCAACCGCGAGGTGGTGACCCTCGAACAGGGCGACCTGGCCCGCCTGGTGGACCTCTGCGGCCGTCTCCCGCTCGCCCTGCGCATCGTGGCCGCCCGGCTCGCCGCCCGCGACGCACTGCCCGTCCGCAGCCTGGTCGCCCAGCTGACCGCCCACGAGGACCGGCTCGACCAGCTGGAACTGGACGACCTGAGCATCCGTCAGTCCCTCGCGCTGGCCCACCGCTCGCTGCGCGACTCCGACCGGCGGGTCGACCGGCACGCGGCCGACGCCCTGCTGGCGGTCGGCGCGCTGAACCTGCCCGAGTACTCGGCCGCCCAACTGGCCGGGACCTTGGGCACCAGCCAGGCCCGGGCGGCCGCCGCCCTCGACCGGCTCACGGACGTCGCCCTGCTGGACGAGATCCGGCTCGACCGCTTCGCGCCGCACGACCTGGTCCGCGACTTCGCCCGGGAGCTCGCCCAGGAGAGCGACCGGCGCTCCGAACTGGCCTCCGCCGCGCTCCGCTGGTACGCCACCGAAGCCGGACGGTCGGCCCTCGCCCTCGCCCCGGACCTGCACCGCCTGCGGCGGCTGCCCGGCGCGGACGAGCCGCCCCTGGACGAGGAGACGGCGCTGCTCTGGGGCGACGCCGAGTACGTCAACCTGGTCCCGCTGGTCGAGCAGGCCGACCGCTCGCACCAGGCCCCCGCCACCCTCCTCACCCTCGTCCAGGCCCTACTCCCCTACCTCCGCGCCCGCGGCCGCACCGCCGAACTCTCCCAGCTCAACCGCACGGCCCTGACCGTCGCCCGCCGGGAAGGAGACCTGCTCGCCCAGGCCCACGCCCTGGGCGACCTGGCCGGATCGCACTACGACGCCGGCCGCTTCGCCGAGGCGCTCTCCCTCCTCGAACAGACCCTCCCCCTGTGGCGCCAACTCGGCGACGTGGTCCGCGAACAGCTCGGCCTCAACAACCGCGGCATGCTGCTCCAGGCCCTCGGCCGCGACCAAGAGGCGGTGATCGCCCTCGAAGAAGCCCTCGCCCTCGCCGTCGAGCGCGGCGACGCCTACAACGAGGCCCTCGCCCTGAGCGGCCTCGGCAACGTCCTGGAGAAGACCGACCCCCGCCTCGCCATCCTCCACCACAGCCGCAGCATCGAGGCCGGCAAGCGCTCCGACACCCCCGGCGTCCAGATGGCCGGCCTCTGCAACATCGGCTGCGCCCACCTCCAACTCGACGAACCCACCGAAGCCCTCCACCACTTCCGCGAAGCCCTCGCCCTCCCGCCCGGCTCCGCCCATTGGACCACCGAACGCCAGACCCGCCTCGGCCTGATCGACGCCCTCCACCGCCTCCACCGCCTCGACGAAGCCACCACCGCCACCCTCGACCTCCTCGACCGCACCACCCACCTCCAAGACCCCTACGGCGAAGGCCACGCCCGCCACGCCTACGGCCTCCTCCTCGACACCCAGGGCAACCCGGCCCACGCCCTCACCCAGTGGCGCACCGCCCTCGAACTCCTGAAGCCGGTCGACACCGACACGGCCACCGCCCTCCAGGACCTGATCGCCTCGGCCGAGGCCGCCTGACACCTCGCCCCACACAGCAAGGGCCCCTCCGCAACCTGCACGAAGGAGCCCTTGACCTGCAAATCCGAAGTGGGCGCAGACGCTTTCGAACCGCCGACATCCGCCTTGTAAGTTCGACCGGGCGCCTCCCCGACGAGCACAACCCCACTCCTGGGGCGACGTTCCACTGCGTCCACGTGCTCGTTGGACCGCCGACGTCTGCTGCTGTTGATGTCAGGCTCTGATGTCAGACGGCCGGCGCCCACGCGGCCCTGGCTGCCCCTGACGAGCGAGGGGCCCGGACCGCGTCCGTCGAGTCCGGACCCCTCGGGGCGGCCGCTTCGTCCCGAAGCAACCTGGGTGCCTAGGCGGCCTGGGAGCTTAGGGCTGCCGAGCTGCCGAAATCGTCCCTAAGTGTCCGAGGCGGTTCGCCGGAGTCCGCAGCTGTTGTAGCGCAGTTAGACACTCAGTGCAGGACGGAGGTGTTTCTATTATTTTCCTGGATGGTCAGACTGCAGTCTGACTATCCAGGATTACCTCGCAAGCCAGGAATCGAGCGAGTGCGATGTCAGGCCACAGGGCATCAGCTTCGAGGCTTTGCGGGAGAAGGGCTGGGACATCCTCAAATTTTGGGTCATCCTTGGCGTGAACGATCCTATTTCTGATTTTGTAGACCCGGTCGGCTACTTGGCTTGTCAGTGACTGGTGGGCATTCCTGGCATTGATGGACCCTACCCCTCGAATTGGGCCGTTCTTGCCAAAGTGGTCACCCCATCCGCCTTCCGCAAAGAACCCATCCAGCCTATCCAGGCGCACGCATTCGTCAAGGAGAGTCCGGAGCTGACTTGATTCTGCGGCATTAAGGGATCGCTCCCCAATTTTGAGAATCTTAAGGAGATCTTCTTTGCTGGCTCGACTAAATCGAGGGTCTGAGAGCTCCTTCCCGAGCTGGCGAAGTGCGGTCCTTTTGACGGCTGCGGGGAAGTAAAATTCCAACACCTGATAATAGGATAGGAATGAAAGCGGAGGATTCTCTTCTGCGCTCCCTGCGAATCCGAACAGGGTGGACATTTCCGAATTTACGCGCGTCTCGGGAAATCTTGCGAATGAGTCATGTCCCTCATCGCGCAGGGTCCTCCTCGACGGACCGGAAGAGGGCCATCGAATTGTCCGAAGCCGCACCCCGTTTCGCACGTCGAGCTCATATAGAAGTGAGCTTAGAATCTCCCGGGCCTCGTTTTCCATGGAAGCCTTTCCCTTAGGTTCGGGAAAGTGAATCTTCAGGCTTGCTTGAGCGTTTCCGTCTGCAGGGGGTCGAATCCGCGTGGCCCCCGCCCATAGTGCACATGCTGGCGAGGTCCCCGAAATTTCTAGGCAAGGAGTCCCGTCGCCGCCAGAGATGTGTACAGAAATTTCCCGACTTCCGCGCTTCAGTGGAATTGAGGAGAGGGGCGTATTATCTTCGACGTGGCGACAGTCCGGAATTCCCTCTGGCTTAAGGTCCGCTAGGGAGTATCGAGGCGGGGCGGCATATGACCCATTTGCTAGCAGGATGACCTCTAGGTAGCCGAGTGATGGAATGCAAATTCCTCGAAACTCGGAGTGGACTTCAATTCCCTGGTCGAGCTGGTTATGCAGTGCCGAAACTGAACTTCTCGGAACATAAGCCCCGCCGGGGCGGCCGGGCAGCTTTGCGATTTGAGAGAATTGGAGATGTTCGCCTTCGATTCCAACGAATCTAATTCCTGCATCGGAAAGAACCTTGGCGGCGCTTTTTTCGATCTCAGTGAGGACAGACGGATAGTCCTCGTTCGGTGAGCTAGTTACCCCGTCCTCATCGTCGAGATCGAACCGCTCTTCCGCATCGCTCACTCCAAGACTCCGATCTAACGGCACTACCAGTACAGCCAGGTGCTGGGAGTCTGGCATGCTAGCGGCCAGCCTGCACCGGATTACGGAGATTTGCCCTCCGTGGGCTGCCGCAGGTGGTGGAGCGGTTTTGGCCGGTGTCCTGTCGGGGTTGGGTCCGAGCATGATCGGGGGGCCGTAAGCTGACCCGCGAATCGGGCAGGCTCCTCGCCGGCCCGCAATCTGGCCGAGTGGCCCCCCGGTCTTGCTCGGTGCGGGCCCCGGGCTCGACAGGTGGGTAAAACCGTGGAGCCGCCCGCCCCCAGCCACGGCGGGGTTGGCCACCCTCGGACCGTTCCTCGCCTGGCGCGGCCGGCCGCCGCCGAAGCGGGGCGAAGATAGGAGCGACGGCGAGCGGCTGAGGCCGCGCGCGGCGCGCTTGCGCGCCTTGAAGCAGTAGGGAAGATCTTTCCGCGCCCTCTGCGGCTGGACTGCCACACGGGACGCAGACACAGAACGAGGGTGGACCCGATCAGCGTGCTGATCGGGTCCACCCTCGCTGGAGCGCAGAACCAGAGCCTCCGAAGCCGCCGTCAGCCGGTCGGGATGAGGCGGCTTGTGTACCCGTGGGATGCCAGCCGCTCGTACGCGCCGAGGACATCAGCGGGTACTGCCTGGCTGATCGTGAATCCCTGCTGTGGGTAGATGAGAAGGCGTTGGAGGGCGCCGACAAGCATGTCGATGACCTTCTTGTCATCGGCGATGGACACCAGGTACTCGTCGAAGGTCTGCCCGGTGGAGGCGCTGACGACCTCCACCTCCGGCCAGAGCTTGCGAGCGGTCGCGTAGGCCCGCCGCTCCTCGTAGGGCTTGCTGACCAGCAGTACGGACGAGACCTTCACGCCGGCCTGTTCCAGCAGCTCCCGCGAAAACCGGATGTTGTCCCCGGTGTTGCGGGCCCGTGGCTCGACCAGCACCGCAGAGCCTGGCACTCCGAGTTCGAGGGCCCGCTCCTGGTAGTGCACGGCTTCACCGCGCGGCATGACCGCCTGGGTCGTCGGGCTCGTCGCTCCAGTGAAGACGATGAGCGGCACAAGACCCTGGTGGTACAGGTCGGCGGTGGCGTCCGCGACGCCGAGGTCGTGGCTGCCGAGCCCCACGGCCACAGAGCACGGGCGCGGGTCGTGGTGCATCTGGTGGTAGTCCCAGATGATCTGAGCGTCCGTGAGGTCCTGCTGCGGCGTCACTTGCCCACCTTCTCGGCCTGGCTGGAGTCGGGTACCTCGAAGTCGTACCGCCAGGCGAACCGCGATGCGGCGTGCACGCCGATCGCGAACTCGACCACGATGCCGTCGGCGGTGTACGTCGTCCGGTGCAGCTCCACGACCGGCTCACCGGAGGGAAGTTGGAGGAGCTTGACCTCCTCAGGGGTCGCCGCCCGGGCGAACAGCTCCTCGCGCATGTGGTCGATCTCGAAGCCCGCGTCCTAGAGCACCCGGAAGCCGCCGCCACGGCCGGCCGGTCCAGGAGTCGGGTCCACCAAGATTGTCCCCTCAACGTGCTCGGGCCTGTAGTAGCTGGTCAGGGTGTGCGTCGGCTGCTCGCCTTCCTTGACGAGGCGCGCCCGCGCGTACACCGGGGAATCGGCCGACAGGCCGTGCGCCGCAGCGACAAGGGCCGGTGCTGCTATGTGTTCGACGGTCTGGGTCTGCTCGTTCCGCTGGTATGCCCGCCCAGAGGCAACCCGGTCGGCGATGAAGGCGGCCTCGTCACCGCGGAGCCACTTGGCCTTGTCGTACCGCTCGATCCCGATCCGCTTGCGCGGCGCCCGAGGGCGCACGATGGTGCCGTGCCCCCGGATCGAGGTGACGAGACCCTCGGCCCCCAGCGCCTTGTACGCCTGACTGACGGTCGCCTTCGAACCCTTGCCCGCCGCGACCTGATCCCGGATCTCCGGCAACTTCTGCCCAGGCTTGTAGTCACCGTTCCGAATCTGCTCGGCCAGCTCGTCCGCCAGCTTTCCCCACTTGGCTGCCATGTGCTCCCTTCCGCAGAAGGAGCAGAAGGAGCGGAACACGACCCCAGGAGCGAGAAGACCAGAGTTCCGACTTTGGCCTGCCGTGGCCCACACGAAGCCCTGGATCGCCGGCTTCGCAGTCGGATCGTGGCACCGGTGCTAGTACTGCAACGGTGCTTATTGTGACGAGGCTTCAGCTCTTGGGCTGTGGCCTCGTCTCTTGTAGTGGCTGGTCCGGGCCTGATGCTGGCGTC